>NZ_JBSGHG010000051.1:0-41350 GCF_053604275.1 Streptomyces sp. NPDC004051
GTCGTGCTGGTCCGGGCCGGCACGGCCGGGGAGCAGGAGGCGGAGGCGGAGGGGGCCGGGCGGCGGGAGGTGGTCCTCGGCATCGACGTCACGGAACCGTGCGACGAGGTGCTCGCGTTCGCCTTCGAGGCGGCCCGTCTGCGGCACGCGCGGCTGAGGGTCCTGCACGCCTGGGGCGCACCCGGCCTGCTCACCCTGGGCCCCGGCGAGGTGGGTTTGGTGGGGGATCCGCAGCGGGCCGGGGAGTGGCTGGGTTTCCTTTCCGCCGTGCTCCAGGTGTGGCGCGAGAAGTATCCCGAGGTCGAGGTGTTCCAGAGCGTGGTCGAGGGCAGGCCCGTGGATGCCCTGGTGAAGGCGGCGTCCGGGGCGGAGCTGCTGGTCGTCGGCCACCGGCTGGCCGGCCGGCCGACGGTCCCGGGCACCGGGCCGGTCACCCACGCCGTGATCCAGCGCGTCGGCTGCCCGGTGGTGATCGTGCCGCACCACTGACGGGACACCGGGAGGAAGTGGTCCGTGATGATGTACTGGAACGGGCACGGCATGAACGGCTGGGGCTGGTTCGCCATGTCACTCGGCACGCTCCTGTTCTGGGCGCTGCTGGTCATCGCCGGGGTACTCGTCGTCCGGGCCCTTGGCCGGACTTCTGGCCCTCCGCACCGTTCTGCCGGCCGCCCCGCCGCTGAACAGGTCCTCGCCGAGAGGTTCGCCCGGGGGGAGATCGACGAGGACGAGTACCGGCGCCGACTGGCCGTCCTCCGAGGAGACGCCCCGCCTTCGGGCGGGCACTCGCCCTGATTCCTCTGGACCGGCCAACTCCTGCAGAAAGGGCGATACCTGTCCATGCAGTCCCCGGCCCGCGTGGTGCTCGCCGGCCGGCCGCCACGGTGGCACCGGGCGAGACCTGCACGTTCGTGCTGCCGCAGGGCTGATCGCGCCGCTGACGGGAGAAGCCCGAGGTGCCGTCACGAGCCGGCCGGGCCGGCACGGACATCCCGCCGGGCCGGGACAGCGCACACGCTTCCTTACGGGAAAGGCGTACCGGTCAGGGAGCCAGGGAGAAGTAGTTCTCCTCCTCCTGCGTGAAGTGCAGCCGCAGCACGGTGTGCAGACCGTACAGGCAGGCGCGCAGGTCCTCGAGCTGCTCGGACTTCAGTGCGCCCTGTGCTTCGGCGAGCGCCACGTGGGTGGCCACCCGCCTGGAGAGCCGTTCGATCTCGGCGTGGGCGCGGCTCATGGTCGCCGTCGCCTCGGGGCCGCCGAGTGTGGGTCCGAGAGCCGGATAGAGCTGGTGCTCCTCGGCGTACTCGTGCGGCAGCAGCCGCTCGGTGAGCAGCCGGTTCACCTCGCGTACCGACTCCAGGGCCTGCGCCTCCTGGCCGGGAGCCGAGAGCCGGGCCGCCGCGTCGCGCACGGCCTGCAACACGTCCTGCAGGTCCTCGTGCTCGGCCGCGAAACGGTGGATCAAGGCCTCGGCGGCGGGTTCCAGGGCGGGCCGGACCCCTTGGTCCACGCGCAGGGCGCGCAGCGCGTTGAGGATGACCGCCACGTCGATTCCCTCCTGCAACAGGGCGCCCACCGTCGGCGGCAGCAGTCCCACGGCGGCCGCGCCCATGGCGGCCAGGGACAGCAGCATGCCGCCGAGGGCGCTCTGCACGGCGATGCGGCGCGCCCGTACGGCGATCGACGTGGCGTCGGCCAGCCGGTCCACGCGGTCGGTGGTGAGGACGATGTCCGCGGCCTCGGAGGATGCGGTGGAACCCCGTGCCCCCATCGCCACGCCGACGTCCGCGGCGGCGAGCGCGGGCGCGTCGTTCACACCGTCGCCGACCATGACGGTGACGGCGCGCCGGCGTTCCGCGCGGACCTCGGCCACCTTGTCCGCCGGGGCCAGTTCGGCCCGTACGCCGTCGAGCCCGAGGACGGCGGCGAGCTCGCGGGCGGGCTCGGGCCGGTCGCCGGTGAGCATCACGATGCGTTCCATGCCTGCCGTACGCAGCCGTCGCAGGGTCCGCGGCGCGTCGTGGCGCAGCGGATCGCGCAGCAGGACGGCCCCCACGGGGACGCCGTCGACGGTGAGCCAGGCGACGGCGGCCCCGTCCAACAACGCCCGGTTCTCCGCCGCCCGCGCCCAGTCCGGGGCCGACGTACCGGACTCCAGGCGGCCGACGGTCGCCCTGCGGCCCTCGACCACGCCGTGCGCGCCCCGGCCGGCCTCCTCCGACACGTCCGTCGCCACCGACGGCTCCAGCCCGCGCTCACGGGCCGCGTCGACGATGGCGTGGGCCAGGACGTGCGGTGAGTACTGGTCGACGGTGGCCGCCAGTCGCAGCACCTCGGTGGGTTTCCAGCCGGGGCCCGCGGTCACATCGAGAACACGCGGGCGACCGCCGGTAAGGGTGCCGGTCTTGTCGAGCAGCAGCGTTCGGGCCCGTCCCAGGCGCTCCAGGGCGCCACCGTCCCGGACCACCACCCCCAGCCGGGACGCCCGGGACAGTCCGGAGACGATCGCCACCGGGGCGGCGAGCAGCAGCGGGCAGGGGGTGGCGACCACCAGCACCGCGACGGCCCGCACCGCGGAGCCGCTGAACAGCCAGGCCAGCCCTGCGACCGCCACCGAGAGAGGAAGGAACCATGCCGCGTAGCGGTCGGCCAGGCGGACGACCGGGGCCGCCTCCGCGCCCGCCTGCCGGGCCAGCCGCACGATCCCGGCGTAGGTGCTGTCCTGCTCGGTCGCCGTGGCCCGCAACTCGAAGGCCCCGCCCGCGTTGACGACTCCGCTGCGCACGGTCTGCCCGGACACCCGCTCCACCGGCGCCGACTCGCCCGTGAGCACCGACTCGTCGAGGACGGCCGCCGGGCCCACCACCCGCCCGTCGACCGGAACGACCTCGCCCGCGCCGACGACGAGCAGGTCCCCCAAGGCGACTTCGGCGAGGGGGACCGGGCGGATCTCGGTGCCGGTGCGTCGGCGGGCGGTGCGGGGCGCGTGCGCGAGCAGCGCACGCAGGTCACGGGAGGCACGCCGCTGGGCGGCGGCCTCCAGTGTGCGGCCGGTGGCCAGCATCAGACCGATCAGCGCACCGGCGAGATACTCGCCGACGGCCAGGGTGCCGCCGAGTGCCAGGACCGCGATGACGTCCACACCGGCGTGACCGCGCCGCAGCGCGGTCAGCACCCAGCCGACCGCGGGGACGACGGCGAAAGCCGTGCCCAGAGCCCAGCACAGATCGGCGGCGTCGGTGTCGCCCAGCAGCCAGAGAACGCCCCCCGCCGTCAGCGCCGAGGCCGTGACGGCCAGGAGAGCGGGTTCGAGCCAGGACGTCGCCGTCTGCGCCGAGGCGAGTCCGGGCCCCGGCTTCTCAGTGCCGGCCCGGGGGGAGTGGCCGGCGGGGTCGACGTGACTCATGGCAGTCCTCACCGTCGACGGGTTCGCGGCGGGGAGCAGCCGGGAACGA
The DNA here is from genome assembly GCF_053604275.1 of Streptomyces sp. NPDC004051. Lineage (NCBI taxonomy): Bacteria > Bacillati > Actinomycetota > Actinomycetes > Kitasatosporales > Streptomycetaceae > Streptomyces > Streptomyces sp. NPDC004051. Next base: position 3,456 of record NZ_JBSGHG010000051.1, read on the forward strand.
TGCCACCTGCCCGGCCGCGTGAGCACTCTCCTTTCCTCGCGCCCAGGATCCGACGATTCATCGGGCGGATCCAGGGCCGCATGACCCCATACTCCTCGCCTGGCCTCCGGCCCGCCACGCCCAGGGTCCGGCACGGTGCTCCCCGCCGGAAAGCCAGGGGTGCGGGTGTGGTCGGCCGGATCGGGCGATGGCCGGCACGCACGGGTGCGGTGAGCGGCCCGGGCGAGGAGAGGACCCCCCACCCGGCTCCTGTGCCTACCCGGTCGGGGCCTGGGATCCGGCTGGCTGGCCCGCTTTGCGTGCGGACGGCGCACCGCCGCCCGTCATGCCGCCGGATGCGCACCTCTGGCGGTCTGGCCACGGCTCCCGCAGCGTGGAGAGCAGGGGCGGACCGGCGCGGTGGGCACGTACGCTGAAGGAGAGGTGGGACGCATGGACAAAGATGCCTCCGAGCGTCGGGTGGTGGTCGGTGTCGACGGGTCGCAGTCCTCGTACGAGGCTCTGCGCTGGGCCGTGCGCTACGCCGGTCTCCTCGGCGGCACCGTGGACGCGGTCGCGGTGTGGGAGCTGCCGGGCCTGTACGGCTGGTCGGCGCCCGCCGTGGACATGGACGTCGACGAGGACGAGACCCGGCAGAAGATGAGCCGGGAGCTGTCCGAGGTGCTCGGCGCGGACACGGCCGACTCGGTCCGGACCCATGTGGTGCACGGCAATCCCGCCGACGTTCTGCTGCGGGCCGCCGAAGGAGCCGAGGCCCTGGTCGTCGGCAGCCGGGGCAGGGGTGGATTCGCGCGCGCACTGCTCGGCTCCGTCAGCCAGCACGTGTCCCAGCACGCGAGCTGCCCGGTGGTGATCGTGCGCTCCGGGAAGCCGTGACCCGAAGCGGTGACCTGCGACCCGGGACGGTGCAGGACCCCGGGTCACCGCAACGCCGCGGGGACTCTCCTGCTCGCCCGCTTCGTGGGACACGACCAGCGACTCGTCGCCGGGGAGCGGCCGCACTGCGGGGCCGGGGACCGGGGGCCGGCCGGCGCGGTCACCGCGGAGGAACCGGTGATCACCCCGGCCGTGCCCGTCACCGCCGCCGTCACGCTCGCCCGGGCCGCCCGTCGGCCGGTCCCCGGCGCCGGCGGAGCCGTCCACGGAGATGACCGTGCCCTCTTCGACGACCGTGCCGTCAGGGGCGGTGAAGCGCTGGGCCTCCGTGTCCACCTCCTAGAAGGGTTGAGCGGCCCGCAGGAGACTCTGCGGAAGGTAGGGGGATTCGACGCGGACGGCCCATCCGCGGCGACGGGCGTGGCAGGCCAGGGCGAGGATGTCGAGGTTGAGGGAGGCATCGGGATCGTCGGCGCGGTCGGCGACCTGGTAGTGGGCGCGGTGGGCTTCGAGCGCGTCGGCAAGGGCCAGGTCGAAGCTTTCCTCGTCGCCCTCCACGAGCTGCGACAGCAACACGGCCGGCGGCATGGCGAAGCCCCGGTCCTCGGCCTTCTCGGCCTCCTGCAGCGCCCGCTGCGCGGCCGCTTCGGGCTCGGTGCCCTTCAGGTAGGCGTGGAGAGCTTCGCGGTACGCGGTGCAGGCGGAGCCGTCCGGGCGGGCGAAGGCGGGGCCGGTGAGGACCAGTGGGGCGAGGTCCTCGCGTACGCCGGAGATCAGGGCGAAGGCAACGGCCGTCTGCCAGTTCCCGGCACCGGCTTCCTCGCCCCGCTCGGCCGGGTAGCGCAGGGTGCGCCCGCCGATGGACACCTCGACCTCGGTGCCCGGCTCCGCCAGCGCGATGCGGAACAGGGCCGCCCCCATCTGGGAGGCCAGCCGAAGAGTGGCGAGCTGGGCGTCCGCGACGTCGCCGGGGTTCCCCGCCCGCCACTTGAACAGGCGCTCCTGATCGCCCATGGCGCTGCCGAGACGCCAGACAGCGAGGGGCTTTCCCTCGACGTGGGTGAACGCCTCCCGGAGGTCTTCCTCGTACATGACCTCGATCCGCTGGATCCCGTCCCGCTCGCAGGCCGGTCGTTCGACCACCAGCGGGCCCGCGGCGAGCGCGGCGAGAGCGTCCGGCCGCCGGTCCCGGCCGAACCCCGCGACCCGCGGTCCCCGCGTCTCGAAGCCGGTGATCAGCGCGTGCGGGAGGTAGCCCGTGCGAACGGCCGGCGCCCAGCCCAGTGTCCGGTGCACGAGCGCGGCAAGAGCGATGGGCACGAGCGGGAGCAGGGTGCTCGGGGAGTCGGAGGCGCTGTGCAGGGTGGCGTGCCGGGTCAGGAGGTCGGTCAGCGCGGCGTCGAAGGCCTCCCGGTCCTCGGCGACCAGGGCGCGCAGCGTGCGCAGCGCAGCGCTCTGCGGTCGGTCCAGGAGGGAGTCGCCGGTCTCCCCGGCCCGGATACGGATGCGGTCCAGGGCCGCGTCGACGGCAGCGAGCTTGGCCTGCGCGCTCGGCGGGTACTCCTCGTCGTCGCCGGTGTCGTCCAGGACCACGGCCGTCAGTCCGGTGGCGAGCTCGCCGACGGGTGTTCCCTGCGCCCATGCGGCGAACTTCTCGCGGGCGAAGTGGAAGGCCTCGCCGTGCCGCTTCGCCTTGTCCCTGAGGACCGCCAGGCACAGCGCGTCGATCCACTTCCCGGGCGTGATGCTCTCCTCGGGGGCGTCCTCACCCGGGTCGTAGCTCATGCCGAAGTTCACGTACTCCAGGAAGACGTGGAAGCTGCAGTGCGGGTGGTACGCGGCGTAGGAGACGGCGCCGACCGCGGCTTCGGAGGCGTCCTTGAGGACGGCCTTGGCCTCCGGGGTGTCGAGGTCAGGTGTCTCGACGGAGAGGGCGCCCAGGTAGGCGAGGAACTCGTCGGCGATCGACTGCCATTCGTAGGTGGCCATCCGACCGGCCCTCGACATGGAGTGCACCTGACCCCCGATGCGGTCCGTGAAGTCCTCGCGCGCTGCCGACACGACGGCCCCGCCCACCTGGTGACGCTCTATTCGCACTGCCCCGCTCCTTGATCGGTCTCTGCGACAGCCTAGGCGCGGGGTCTGACAGACCGACGGCTGCTGTGACCAGCACCCCGGTCGGCCCGCGCCGCGCCGCTTCTGGGCTCGCGAGCCCAGGGCGGTCGGACACATCGCCGCCGGCCAGCCGACGGCGGGCGCGGCTTGCGGCTCTTGGTGAAGTCCGTCAGGCCGGGCAGACCGGTGCTGCCCGGCGGGTCGGTGCACAGCGCACCTCCGGTTCCAAAGGCCGGCCGCCGTGCGAAGGCGGCGGCGTGCAGCAGGGGTCGTGCCCGGGTGGGTCCGGGGAGGGTGAGAGCGGGGGAGCGGGGCCAGGTCGCGGATGTGGGCGACCTCGGCCTCGGCGAGGGCCTGCAGGACGGGTGGAAAGGAGTCCCGGTTTTCGGCCATGGGCGCCGCGCACAAGTGGTGTGGTGCACCGATGCGGCCTCTGCGCGGGGCGCGCCTGCGGCACGGGCACGCCGTGCGGATGCTGCGGAGTGCCTCCGCGGGACTGCCGAGCGGCAGAGCGGGTCACTTCTCGACCGCGACACCGCACACGGAGACGTCGGCCGTGTCCTCCTCGGCCCGGTCGGCGTCCGGGCGCCAGGCGGCCGTGGACACGACCCCCGGCTGCACCAGGTCCAGGCCGGCGAAGAAGGAGGCGATCTCCTGCGGTGAGCGCAGGTGGTAGGTGTTGCGGCATCAGGTCACGGCGCCGGAGCGGCAGCCGGGCAAGCGCGGACCCGCGGTTCGACGCGGACGGCCGGGCGTTCCTGGCGGCGCCGCCGCACCGGCTGCCGACGGGCCCCGGCCCTCGCGGCGCGACGACGGCGTTCCCGAGAGCACGGGAAACCCCACCGCGCCCGGAGTGTGCCCGGCCCGGACGGGCGCCGTGCGGGCGCTCCCGCACGGCCCGTCAGTTCCGCGCTGTCGGGCGCCAGGCCGGGCCGGCAGGCGTCAGGGCGGTGTTTCTGCTGGTGAACGGGGTTTCGGTAGAGTGTTCCGACGTCGGTTCGAAGAGGTGTCCCGTTGGAGAAGACTTCCGGTGTGTCGCACGCCGAGCGGAGGCGCCGTACACGTGCCGCGCTGATCTATGCCGCACGTGGCCTGTTCGTCGCGCAGGGGTACACGGCGACGACCGCCGACGCCATCGCACGCGCGGCACACGTCTCACGAGCCACGTTCTACCTGCACTTCCGCTCGAAGGCGGAGATCGTCGTCGAGCTGATGCGCGGCATCGAGCCGGAGTTGATCGCTTCGTACGAGCAGCTTTCGCTGGCTGAGCCCGCGCCCCGTGCGACCGAGCAGTGGCTCCGGGAGCACGCCGCCCTGTGGCGGCGGCACCTGATGGAGTTCACCGCCATGCAACAGGCGCTGACGAACGAGGAGGCCGTGGCCGAGGAGTGGTTCGCCCTGTACGGCCGACTCGCCGACGTCATGGCCGTCGTGGTCGACCGGCTCACCGCACGCGGCCTGACGCACGAACGGGCCAGGGCGCGGATCATCACACTGGTGATGACGATCGAGCGCGCGCTCTACGTGAGCGTCGTGCATGACCGCCCCGAGTTCTTCGAGGTGGCCATGCCCGAAGTCGCCGACGTGCTCGCCCACGCTCTGCGCGGAGGAAGCGTCACCCCGGCCTGACCCGCAGAGGCGCTCGACGTACGCGTCTCCAGAGGCCGAACAGTGGATGAGTGTCAACCGAAACGCCAGGCTCGGGAGGGTGACCGGCTGACGGCCCCGACGCATCCGGGCGGGCCGCGCTTCCTCCGCGACGGTACCGCCCTCCCCGTGCGGAACGGGCCGCAGGGCTGAGTTGCGCCGCCCTGCGGTCAGGTTCCTGCGCCGCGATCAGCGCGGCTCTCACCTGCGATTTTCCCTCCGGCTGGGCCAGAGGTCCGCCGACGGCGGGCATGCCCTCCTCCTGACTGCCGGCCCCCGGCGCCGTGGGCCGTCCCGCGACCGTCCCCGCGGGTCGCGGCGTGCCTACCCCTTGGAGCCGGCCGTTACGCAGAAGCATCCCCACGGGAACCCCACATTCACTTTTGCTAGACATCTGTCTTGTAAATGTGCGAGCCTCCATACACATCGAGCCCCGGTGCCCACGGCCGGGGCGGTGCAGGAGGAACAATGAAGTTCGCCGATCACGTCGTCTTCGTCACCGGAGCGGCGTCGGGCATGGGACTCGCGGTGGCTCGCGCGTTCCACGAGGAAGGCGCCGTGGTCTACGGCGCCGACATCTCCGCCAAGGCCCTCGAAGAGGCGTTCAGCGGCCTGGAGCGAGCCGTTCCGCTCGCCTTCGACATCGCCGACAGCGGAGCGGTCGCCGAGGCTTTCGCCCGTGTGGAGGCGGACCGGGGACGCCTGGACACGCTGGTCAACGCCGCCGGCGTCAACGCCCCGAACCGGGCCACCCTCGAAGCGCTGAACGCGGAGAACTACAAGGGCTTCCTGGCGATGAAGGAGGGGCGCCGCCACCACCCCGAGTTCATCGAGCAGGTCACGGACGAGGACTTCGACCGCGTCCTGAAGATCAATCTCTACGGGACCTTCTACACGATGCGCTCCGCGACTCCGCTGCTGAAGCGGAACGGCGGCGCCATCGTCAACTTCTCCTCGGCCGCGGCGCTCATGGGTGTCGCCATGCCGGCGTACTACCCGGCGTCGAAGGCCGCGGTGCTCGGCCTCACCCGCGAGGCGGCCGTCGAACTGGCGCCCTTCGGCATCCGGGTCAACGCCCTCGCGCCGGGAGCCATCGACACCCCGCTCTTCCGTCAGAGCGACGACGAGTTCATCGACTTCCTCGTCGGACTCCAGCCCATCCGCCGCACCGCCACGCCCGAGGAGATCGCCAAGACGGTCCTGTTCCTCGCCGGCGAGGACGGCTCGTACTACACCGGCCAGACGATCTCGCCCTCGGGCGGGCTCGTGATGCAGTGAAGGGACCAGTGGCCATGACCTTCGGTGACACCACCGTTCCCGTCGCGCGGAGCGCCGGTCCGGATGTCGTCTCCCGCGCCGATGTCGACCCGCGCGCTCTCGACCGGCTCGTCGACGAGATCACGCGAGACATCGCCGGCGGCACCTACGACGGCGCGCATGTCATCCTCGCCCGTGGCGGGGACGTCGTCGTCGACACCACACTCGGCTGGCACGAACGTGCGACCGGCCGCGAACTCGCGACGGACGCCGTCTTCCGCGTGCTGTCGCTCACCAAGGCGTTCACCAACGCGATGGCGTTGCGCGCGATCGGCGAAGGCAGGCTGGCCCTGTCCACCCGTGTCGTCGACCTGATCCCGGAGTTCCTCGGGACGGACCCGTTCCACATGCTCCGCAAGGACCGGATCAACCTCGTCCATCTGCTCACCCACCGCTCCGGCATGCCGCCGACGCCCAACCCGGGACTCGGACCGGAGCGCTTCGGAGTGCTCGCGGACGTCGTCGAGGCACTCTCCACGGTGGACGTCCTGTTCGAGCCCGGCACCAACCTCAACTACGCGCCGGCCATCAACCACGCGCTGATGGGCGAGATGCTGCGCCGCGCCTACGGCGCCACCTCGTTCCGGGAACTGGCCGAAGAGCTGATCTTCGAACCGCTGGGTATGGACGACACCTCGTTCGGCCTGCCGGCGGCGCTCGAGGAACGGGCCGTGCCGCTCAAGGCGTACCTGCCCGAGGGCGGGTTCCTGCAGCCCGGCGACATCGAGTGCCTCAACGACCACATCACCGAGGACGCCGAGATGCCGTGGGTGGGCTCCGTCTCCACCGCCCGGGACGTGTTCACCTTCGCCGAGATGATCCGCCGCCGCGGTCTCCACGACGGTCAGTGGGTGCTGGCCCCGTCGATCGTCGACCAGGCCACCACCCTGCAGACCGGCGACATGCCGAACGACCTGTACGCGCAGATGGCGGCCGCGCGCGGCTGGGAGATCCCCCGCGGCAACTTCGGCCTCGGCTTCTCCCTGTCCGGAACGGGCACCGCGCCCAGCTTCTTCGGGCCCTTCACGTCACAGCGCACGCACGGCAACTACGGAGCCGGTTCGTCCCTGTTCTGGGTCGACCCCGAACGCGACCTCACCTTCGTCTTCCTGTCCGCCGGCGTCATGGAGGAGAGCGAGAACGTCGCCCGTTTCCAGAAGCTGTCGACCATGGCCGTGGCCGCGGCCCTCTAGAGATCCGGAGCCGATCATGACCGAGACCGAGATTCCGCCGACCGCCGGCCGCTGCCCCGTCGCCCACGGATTCGACGCCATGAGCGACGACTACTACCGCGACCCCTCGGCCCACTTCGCCAAGGTCCGCGACGAACACCCCGTGTTCTGGTACCCCTGGCTGAACGCGTGGATCGTCACCAGGCGCGAGGACGTGCTGCGCGTCCTGGCCGACTGGACCGAGTTCTCCTCCTCCGGCAACACGGCGACGATCGAGGTGCCCGAGAAGCACCGCGCCATCGTCCCGCAGGGCCTGATGTCCGAAATGATCGTGGGCACGGACCCCGACGTGCACACCGTTCACCGCGGTGCGGCGCTGCGCGGGTTCACCCAGGACCGGATGGAGGCGCTGCGCCCGGAGATCGAGGAGCGGGCCCACCGCATCCTCGACCGGATCGAGAACCAGGGCTCCGGCAACCTCATGGAGGACTACTGCCTGGAGCTGACCACCCAGACCCTCCTGGCCCACCTGGGCCTGGGCTGGGAGCACGACGTCATGATGCGCCGACTGCGGGGCGACATGGGCCGGGTGCTGTCCTCCGCCCAGGAGGAGATGCCGCAGGAGATCTTCGACGAGGTGTGGGACCGGTTCGCGTCGGCCTTCGCACAGCTGCAGGCCGTGGTCGCCGACCGCCGCGAGAACCCCGGCGACGACTTCATCAGCGACATGGCCACGCAACGCGACAGGGACGGCGACTATGTCCTGACGATCCCGCAAGTGGCCCTCCACGTCTGCGAGTTCGCCCTGGCAGGAGCCGACACCACCGCGCAGGCGATGGCCAACGCCGTACTGTTCCTCGACTCCCGGCGCGACTACATCGCCCAGGCGCTGGAGGACCCGGCGCTGTGGGCGAACGTCTTCGAGGAGACCATCCGGCGCCGCCCCTCCTCGCCCTTCGCCTCCCGCAAGGCGATGCGCGACATGGAGATCTCCGGTGTGCGGATCTCCCGAGGCGACATGATCTGGGTCTCCCTCGCCAGTGCCAACACCGACCCCGCCCACGTCGAGCGTCCCTTCGAGTTCGACATCCACCGTCCGGACCCGACCGACCACCTGGCCTTCACCGCCGGCCGGCACACCTGTCTCGGCCAGGCACTGGCCCGTGTCCAGGGTGCGACGGGACTCAGGGTGCTCTTCGAGCGGCTGCCCTCGCTGCGCCCGGCCGACGAGGTGCCGCTCGACTTCGCCCGCATGGCCCTGCTGCCGGTGCGGCTGTCGCTGCCGGTGGTCTGGGACATCGCCGATGTGGAGCGGCAGAAGAAGCGCGTCAAGCGGGAGATGAACCTGGTGCTGACCGGCCGGGAGGAGGTGTCCGAGGGTGTCGTGGCGCTGCGCTTCGCCCACCCGGACGGCGACGCCCTGCCGGAGTGGGAACCCGGCGCGCACGTCGATGTCCGCGTGCCGGTCGGCGACGGCGTCCTGGTGCGGCAGTACTCCCTGTCGTCGTCGCCGTCGAAGCCGCACGAGTGGCGGCTGGGCGTGCTGCGCGAGGCGGGCGGGCGCGGCGGCTCGAAGGCCGTCCACGAGACGTTCGAAGTCGGCGCGCAGGTGCGGCTCGGCTGGCCGCGCAACAACTTCCGGTTCGTGTCCGCCCCGCGCTACGTCTTCGTCGCGGGCGGGATCGGCATCACCCCGATCCTCCCGATGATCGAGAAGGCCGAGGCCGAGGGAGCCGACTGGGAGTTGCACTACGGCGGTCGCACGCGTGCGTCGATGGCCTTCCTCGACGAGCTGGAGCAGTACGGCTCCCGGGTCAGGCTGGTGCCGCAGGACGAGCTCGGCCACCCGGACCTGCCGGGCGTCTTCGGCACGGTGCGGCCCGACACCCTCGTCTACGCCTGTGGTCCCGAGCCGCTGCTCACGGCGCTCGAACAGGCCCTGGCGCACTGGCCGGAGGGCACGCTGCACACCGAGCGGTTCGCGCCCCGGAAGGTGGTGCGCGACGAGCCGGACCGGGCCTTCGAGGTGGAGTTCGCCCAGTCGGGCGTCCGGGCGGAGGTGCCCGCGGGCACCTCCATCCTCCAGGTCGCCGAAGAGCACGGCATCACCGCGCTGTCCTCCTGCAAGGAGGGCACCTGCGGCACGTGCGAGACACGCCTCCTCGACGGAGCCGCCGACCACCGCGACTCGATCCTCACGCCCACGGAACAGGCCGCCAACAGGACGCTGATGATCTGCGTGTCACGCGCGGCGAAGGACTGCCCGCGCCTGGTCCTGGACGCCTGATCCCCACCTCCCCGGAGGCGACACAGGTGAAGGGCGCCCCGCCCCAAGCGGGGTGCCCTTCACCGAAGGCCTTCGCACACGGCTCGCCGTGGACGGCGTCAAGCCCGCCGAGGAGAACCGCGAGTCCGACCCGCCGGGCGGCGACGTCCTGGGCGTGGCAACCCGGATCACCGCGGACTTCGCCGACGCACCCGAAGCCGTCGTCGAGGTCCCGCACGGCGCCGTCGTCCGCAGTGGTGGTTCCCCGGCCGAACGCGTCTCAGGGGCGGCCCCGCGCGGCCGTCTCCTCGTCCGCGCGGGCCGGGCCGGGCGGCGTCCCGTCGCCGAACGGCCGGCCGCCCAGCTCCTCGCGGTGATGAGGGGCCGACCAGCCGGACAGATCGGGGCCGAGGGGCACGATGCCGGTCGGGTTGATGCCGGTGTGCACCTGGTAGTAGTGCCGTTTGATGTGGTCGAAGTCGACGGTGTCGCCGAAGCCGGGCGTCTGGTAGAGGTCGCGGACGTAACCCCACAGCACCCGGTTCTCCGTCAGTTTCCAGCGGTTGCACTTGAAGTGGCCGTGGTACACGGCGTCGAACCGCACCAGTGTGGTGAACAGCCGGATGTCCGCCTCCGTGATCGTGTCGCCGACGAGGTACCGCTGCCCCGCCAGCCGCCGCGCCAGGAGTTCGAGCCGCCGGAACACGTCCGCGCACGCCCCCTCGTACTCCTGCTGCCCGGTGGCGAAACCGGCCCGGTACACCCCGTTGTTCACATCGTCGAACACCTCCGCCATCACCGCGTCGATCTCGTCGCGGTGCTTCTCGGGATACAGGTCGGGCGCGCCCGCGCGGTGCAGCGCCGTCCACTCGGTGGCGAAGTCGAGAGTGATCTGCTGGTAGTCGTTGGTGACCAGCTGCCCGCCGGCCACCTCCACGATCGCGGGGACACTCACCCCGCCCGGGTAGTCCGTCTCCCGCCGGTCGTACGCCTCGCTCAGGTACCGGATGCCGAGGACCGGATCGCGGCCGTCCGGGTCCAGGGTGAAGCGCCAGCTGCGGTGGTCCTGGATCGGGTCGGTGACGGCCAGGGACAGCGCGCCCTCCAGACCGAGCAGCCGCCGGGACACCAGCGCCCGGCTCGCCCACGGGCAGGCCCGGCTGACGACGAGCCGGTAGCGCCCGGCCTCCACCGGCCACCCGTCCCTGCCGTCCGCGGTGATCCGGTCCGCGAAGTGGGCCCCCGACCGCTTGAACGCCTTGTGGCCGTAGGCGCTGTTGCCGCCGTCTCCCTCGTCGCTGCTCATGCCGTCCTCCTCCTGCTCGTTTCCACCCTCTGTGACCGCGTTCCCCGTTTTCGGCGGTCGGCACGGCGCGACCGGGCCGACCGAGGCAGCCGGCCGAGGTGAGCACACCGTCGGAGCAGGTCCTCGTGCCCGGTGGCGGGAACCGTTCGGCCGAACGGCTCGTCACTGATCAGGACCGCCGCTCGAATCGGCGGGGCGCCATGAACGAAGCGACAACGGGGGGTTTTCATGAAGCGTGGCTCTGTGGCGAGAACGGGCCTGACGGCCGTGGCGGTGGTGGCGATGCTGGCGGTCAGCGGCTGCCGGGAGGACTACACGGGCCTCCCCGACCCCGACGCTCCCCCGAGCGGTCAGGTCTCCCGGTCCGCGTCGCCGACGCCTTCGGCGGAGCAGAGCGGTCCGCGCACCCTGGTGGACGCGCCCCGAGCGGGCGGCCTGGACAAGCTGACGGGAGACAGGGCCCTGACGGACGCCCCGGTCGACCCGGGCGAGATGCGGGACGGCATGACGCTGGTCATCGGCAACTACGGGGACCCGGGCGGGCAGGGCGCGCCGGTGCTGTTCGAGGGCGTCGACCACGTGCCCGAGGACACCGGCAAGCGCCGTGAGCACCTGTTCCGGGGCATGATCGAGTACATCCGGTGGGACCCGGAGCTGGGGCAGCCCCAGGCGCAGCCGGTGGAGCCCGGGCCGCTCGGCGGCTCGGTGGAGTGCCTGCTCGCCTCGCTGAGCGAGCAGGGCAACGTCATCTGCGGGTGGGCCGACGAGGGCACGGCGGCCGTCGCGCTCTTCGAGGACAGCACGCTCGCCGATGCGGGAAAGCTCTTCGTCGAGATGCGCGGGGACCTGGAGCGCTGACCGACCGGAGAGCGGGAACGAGGCCGCAGGCCCGGTCGGCGGGCCGGAGACCCGGTCCCGGGAACCGCCGGAGTTCCCGGGACCGTGGGACCGCGTCGGGACGTACCGGCGCTCCACGGCCTCGTCGACGCCCCGGCCGGGGCCGGCACCCGCGGGGTCCGGCCCGGGGTGAAATTCCTCGCCGCGTCACCCTTCCGGCCGGCGCAGGGTCGGTACGGCCCCGCACTCCGCCCACGTGACGTCGACCCCGCGCAGGCCTCCGCCCCACTCTTCGGAGATGTCCGTGAGCCGGGCGGCGTCGGGCGGGGTGCGGCCGAGGCCGATCGCGTACCGTGCGACCGCCGGCCCGGTCTCGAACGGGCGGGGCCAGGCGTACGCGTCCCCCGCTCCTGCCTCCTCCAGCGCGGTGAGCAGCGCCCGCAGACGCCCCCGGACGCGCCCCAGCGCCTCCTCGAACTCCCCGGCGGGGCCCGGGCGTACGGTCAGGATCGCCCAGGCCGCGTGCCGCCGGTGCAGGGAGGGCGGCGACAACAGCTCGGGCCAGGGGTCCGTGCCCGCATCCGCCGCCGTCTCCAGGATGGTCCAGGCGCGGTAGAACTCCTCGGTCAGCAGGTCCCGGAAGCAGGCGCTGACCTGTCCGGCGCAGTTGCGGACGGGATCGGTGGGCGTCATGAGGGCCACGGGCGTGCCCGGTCCCGGCCCGGTGGAGGTGAGGCCGACCGGGTCCCGCCAGTCCCAGGCGGCCCAGGTGCCGAAGAAGTGGCGGAGCGGGTCCACAGCGGCCGGGCCCGTGGCCTCGCACGTCGTACGGGCCGCCAGCACCGACCAGGCCAGGCCCGGCAGCCCACCGAAGGGCGCCGAGTCGAGGCCACGCGCCCCGGCCCACGCCTTCACCTGCCCGGCGAGCCGGGCGAAAGCGGCGTGGCGGTCGCCCACCGCGGCCCGTACGGCGTCCGCGTCGCTCACCGCACTCAGGGCGATCGCCGCCCCCTCGCCCAACTCGGCGCGACGGACCACCGCTTCGCCGGGGTCGAGCGTTCCGGTGGCGACGATGGCCAGGTCGACGTCCAGATCACCGGTGCGCAGCCGCAGGCCCGGCACCCGGGCTCCGGTCACCTGCCGCACCCGGGTGGCGTCCGGCAGCGCGGCGGTCACCCGTGCCCGCACGCCGTCCGGGTCGGCGCTGCCCGGCAGTGCCACGACCAGGTCCAGGTCCGCTCCGGCCAGGGCGCAGCCCATGCGGCGTGAGCCGACGAGGTGGACGACCCCGTCACCCAGCGCCGCGGAGACGCGCTGCGCCGTCCTGCGCGCCAGGGCGGACCGGGCCCCGCTCTCCGCGGCCGGCCCGGTGGCGGCGGGACCGGTGGCAGGGGGCCCGGTGGCGGCGGGACCGGTGGCAGCGGGTCCGGGGGTTTCGGGAAGCCACCGTACGTCGCCCGTTCCGAGGGCGATCGTGGCGCGTGGACGCATCGGTTCGCCACCCCGGCGGGAGAGCAGGACCAGCTCTCCCACGCGTGCCGGCATGCCGTCGAGCCGGGCGGCGCATGCGGCGGCGACGCGCTGCGGATCCCTCGTCCGGCCCAGGGTGAGGTGGGGGGTGAAGCCCTCGGCGCGCCCGCGGCAGCGCGGAAAGCGCTCCTCCAGAGCGCGGCGCAGCCCTGCCCACGGTGCTTCGCCGGCCGCCGCCGGATCGAGCCAGACGGTGGCGTCGTCCCGGTGCCCGAAGGTGTGCACCCCGTCCAGCCGGGCGGTGAAAGGCGCCGTGCCGGCCGCCGCTTCGGCCAGCAGTGGGGCGGCCCGCTCGAAGTCGGACTCCGGTACGAAACCGAAGAGCAGGTTGACGTGCGGCGGCCAGCGGTGGAACTGCGGATCGTGCTCCCGGCGGATGTCCTGGAGGACCGGCCACAGCTCCCGGGGCGGTATCCACGCCAGCGCGGTGCGGGCCGTCGGCCGGGCGTCGAGGACGTCCGTGGGCTCCGTACCGTCCAGTTGGAGGTCCGCCGCCACGCCGTAGTGGTCCGAGACGTAGAGCCCGTCCGTGGTGGGCGAGTCGCCCCGCAGGGAGGCCCCGGTCGCCCGCAGCCGTTCCGCGCGCAGGAAGATCCGGTCCAGCCGGGAGGCCCGGCCGGACAGCGAGGCCACCGCGGCCAGCGGATTGACGCCCGGGTCGAACGTGGGCGTCCGGTCGCCGGGCCCGTGGACCTCCGTCCAGGCGTCCCGCAGCCCGAGCGCGGCGGCCGGCCCGTCGCCGCCGTCGTTGAAGTCGCCGACCAGGATCAGATCGCCGTCCACGCCGCCGAGTCCCTCGGCGAGCCGGCCCAGTTCGGCCTGCCGCCGGGCCGGGCCGTCGGGGGAGTGGTCACTGCTCAGATGGGTCGTGGCCACCACCAGCGGACCGGAGCCGGTCTCCACGGTGATGGCGGTGACGGCCTTGTGCAGTCCGAGTTCGTGCCGCCCCGCCTCCCGCACGGGCAGCCTGCTGAGCAGCAGCAGCCCGCTGTCCTCGACGTCCTTCCCCGTCGGGTCGGTGCCCAGGGTGTAACCGGCGCGGACCCAGGGCGCCCGCAGCAGCAGGGCGAGCAGACCGGCTTCGACCTCCTGGAGCGCGATGACGTCCGCGTCGGCCTCCTCCAGGGCCGAGAGCAGCAGGGGGCGGCGCCGGGCGGTGTCGATGCGGTCGCTGTCGTACCGGTCCCACAGCGTGTTCCAGGTGAGGACGCGCAGGCTCCCCGCGCCCGGTACGGCCGCCCGGGGCGCGCCGTCCGCGGGCCGCCATCCCTCCGCCGGCTCCCACGTGTGGGGCGTCCCGGCGGTGAAGGAGGGCGCTCGCAGCAGGCGCGGGCTGCGCACCCGGCCGGCGTCCGACGCGTCGAGGCGGTCCACACCGGTGGTGCGGTCCCAGACCAGTTCGCCGTCCGCCTCGACGAACAGCACCCGGTGCCACGGGATGTCGCCCCCGGGCACGAAGGAGGGCAGCGGGACCCGCGCGGGGGCGGCCCCGCGCTGGGCGATCCCCAGCACGAACCGGGCCGGATCGAACCGCGGGTCCCAGCGGACCCGGTGATAGATCTCGTCGCTCGTACGCATCACGTCTCTCCTCCGTCCACGGTGCCGTCCAACGTGCCTGCGGTGTCGTCGACGGTTCCGCCCGCTCCGACGTACCAGGTGCGGTGGGCCTCAGCCGGGTAGGGCGGGGTGAACCGGTGCAGCTGTGAGGTGAGCGCCCCGGGCGGCACCGGGTGGGCACGCCCCTTGTTGCGCCGTGCCAATTCTTCCTCGTCGACCAGCACGACCACATGGGTGACCAGGGCGTCGCGGCGCCGTGCCACCCGGTGCACCAGGGAACGCTGCTGCGGGGTGAGGGACGTGGCGTCCCACACCACGGTCCCGCCGCCGGCCAGCGCCGAGTCGAGCCGGTCCAGCCCCTCCCGCAGGACCTCCCCGTTGGCCCGCTGGTCGGCCCGGGAGCCCCGGGCCCGGCGCAGATCGTCGAGGGAGACGTAGGAGTGGGCCCGGGGGAGACCCCCGGCGAAGGTGCTCTTCCCGCTGCCCGACGGCCCGACGAGATGGACCAGCCGGGGAAACGCCCCGGAACGCCACCGCCAGCTCGCCGCCACCGCCTCGTCGACGGTGGAGATCCGCCCCTGGGCGAACGCGTCCCGCGCCTGGGCCCAGCACCGGTCGGCGGCGGCGGAGCCGAGGCCGGCGAGCGCGTCCCGCAGCCCGGCCCGCAGCGCCTCCAGCGGCGATTCGCCGAGCAGCCCCGCCTCCTCGGCGTGCAACGCGGACCATTCGACCTGCTCGCGGGCCTCGGCGGTGTGCGCGACCGCCCCCGCGACCGCGTGCAGCACCCCCAGGTCGGCGGCGAGAGCGAAGCGTGCCAGGCCGGACCGGCGGTCGCCGTCCGGGTACGGACGCCGAAGCCTCGGGGACAGCCCGACCAGGTCCGCGACGCGGCGGGCGCCCGGCATGCCCAGCGGCCCCGCGAGGCGGGGTCCGAGCCACGCCCGGCGCGTGCCGTGGAACATCGCGGCCAGGACACCCTCCAGCCGTGCGTCCCCGGACCGGCCCAGCACGTCCAGTCCCGCGGACACCCCGGAGACGGCGGCCTCGGCGGCGGCCGGATCCTCCGGGACGACGCCCAGCGCGGCCGACAGGGACGGCACGTCGGCGGCCGCCCCCGAACGCACCGCCCACAGCGCGGCCTCCGGGCCCAGAACGTTCTCCACGACAGCGGCGTGCATCCAGTGCGTACCGGTGCGGACGTGCCCCTCGCGCACCCACTTGGCCACCCGCCGCCCGAACTCCTGCCGGTCGAACCCCTCGACGGTGCGTACGACGTACCCCTCCCGGCGCACGGTGTCCAACCGCAGTGCGCGCAGCGCACGCTCGTCGAAGACACCCCGCCACAGCACCCGCGGCGCCGGGACCCCCAGCCGCCGCAGGAACCGGACCGTCCGGTCCCAGTCCAGGCAGCGGTCGCCGCCGTCCCAGACGGAGAACCCGTAGAACCAACTCGCCAGGTCTCCGTACGCGATCGAGTGCCGCGCGAAGAGGTTCTCGCCGCACACCCGCCAGCCGGGCGGGATCCTCGTGCCGATCCGGCCCTGCAGGCTCTTCACCCACGCCCGCGAGGGATGGTGCGCGGAATCCGGCGACCGGGCGTGCAGCCCGTCGGCGTAGAGGGTGGTGTTCTCCCCGTCGAGTTTCTCGGTGACCACGACCTCGCGGCCGCGCAGCCCGGACAGGTCGCCGGCTCGTATGTCGTCCGACGTCGCCCCCGGCGACCACGGGAGATGAGGCGTACGGGGGTAGTGCACACGCATGATCCGTTTTTCGTGGTTCCGAGGTTCTGTGGTTCCGTGGTTCCGAGGTTTCGTGTTCTCGTGACGACGTCGGGTCCGGTCACTGTAGGAGCCCGGGGAGAACGGATCCACCGAATAACCGCCGACCGGTGGGACGGCCCCGTGCGGGCGGGTGACGTGCCGTCGGCTCTGTGTCTCCCGCCCTCCGGCCACCCCCGTCGAAACGGTTGTCGCCACGCATACCCCGGGCGACGATGTCCCCAGCGCATCGCCCTGCGGGAGGCCGTGTTGACCGATCCCTGGGTGGCCCTGGAGCCGGGGGCCGACCCTGCCGAGCGCGTACGCGTGCTGCACCGGGCGCACGAGACCTTCACCGCGGCCGGCGCGGTGCCGCCCCCGGTGCGCGGCGTGGTCGCCGACTCGTGGCGGCGCTCGGCACGCGCCGGGGTCCACCCGGACGGCACCGCCGACGTCGAACTGACGGACGGTGACCTCGGAGCCCGCCGCGCCGAGCACCCGCTGGCCCATGTGATGCCGCTCTTCCGGGAGTTGATGGGCACGTTCGCTTCCGACGGCCGGCATCTGCTGGCGGTGTGCGACGCGCACGGCAGACTGCTGTGGGTCGAGGGGCACACGTCGACGCTGCGCCAGGCGGGACGGATGAACTTCGTCCCCGGCGCGCGGTGGGCGGAGAGCGCGGTCGGGACGAACGCGCCGGGCACGGCGGTCGCCGTGGACCGCCCGGTCCAGGTGTTCGCGGCCGAGCACTTCGTGCGGCGCGTGCAGCCGTGGACGTGTGCGGCGGCCCCCGTGCACGATCCGCACACGGGGCGGCTGCTCGGTGCCGTGGACATCACCGGCGGGGACGGTCTCGCGCACCCGCACAGCCTGGGCTTCGTACAGGCCGTGGCACGCGCGGCGGAATCCCAGCTGGCGCTGCTCGCCCCGAAGCGCCCGGACAACGGCGCACCCGGACTGACGGCACTGGGCCGCGACCGGGCCGTGCTGACGGCGGGCGGCCGCAGTATCCGGCTCAGCCGCCGGCACAGCGAGATCCTCGTCCTGCTGACCCGGCGCCCCGACGGCCTGACCGGCGACGAACTGCTGTGCGACCTGTACGAGGACGAGTCGGTGACACCGGTGACGCTGCGCGCGGAGCTCGCCCGGCTGCGTCAGGTGCTCGGCCCGGGACTGCTCCGGTCGCGCCCCTACCGGCTCACGGCCCCCCTGGAGTCGGACATCGCCGCCGTCGAACGCCGACTGGCGGCCGGCGCGGTCACCACCGCCCTGGCCGCCTACCCGGGCCCACTGCTGCCCGCCTCCCGGGCGCCGGCGGTCGTACGGCTCAGGCGCCGCCTCGCCGACGGCCTGCGCGCGGCGCTGATCGCCCGCTCGGACGCCGACCTGCTGGCCGACTGGGCCCACGCGCCGTGGGGCGAGGAGGACCTGGACGTGTGGCGGGCACTGGCCACGGCCCGGCCGACGGCATCGAACCGGGCCCGGCTGGCCTCACTCGAATCGGAGTTGGCGGCCCCGGACGGCTGATCCCGCCCCGAGGACCGGTGGCACCGCCGCCCGCCCGCAACGTGGATGCAACGTCCGCCTCCTTACGCTCCGGCGCAGAGCTGCCCGACGGCGGGCAGCGCTGCCGAAGGAGGCCAGTTCCGCATGACCCGTTACGCGGCACCCGGAAGCAAGGACGCGATCGTCTCCTACCAGTCCCGCTACGACCACTTCATCGGCGGGGAGTACGTACCTCCGGTCAGGGGGCGGTACTTCGAGAACCCGAGCCCGGTGAACGGGCAGCCGTTCACCGAGGTGGCGCGCGGTACGGCGGAGGACGTCGAGGCGGCACTCGACGCGGCCCACGCGGCCGCGCCCGGCTGGGGGCGTCGGCCGGCGGCCGAGCGGTCCGACATCCTGCTGAAGATCGCCGACCGCATGGAGGCCGCCCTGGAGTCACTCGCGGTCGCGGAGAGCTGGGAGAACGGCAAACCCGTACGGGAGACCCTGGCGGCCGACATCCCGCTGGCCATCGACCACTTCCGCTACTTCGCCGGCGCCGTGCGCGCCCAGGAGGGATCGCTCAGCGAGGTCGACGACGACACGGTCGCCTACCACTTCCACGAGCCGCTGGGCGTCGTCGCCCAGATCATCCCGTGGAACTTCCCCATTCTGATGGCGACGTGGAAGCTCGCGCCCGCCCTCGCCGCGGGCAACGCGGTCGTCCTCAAGCCCGCCGAACAGACGCCGGTCTCCATCCACTACTGGCTGAGCCTCGTCTCCGACCTGCTGCCGCCGGGC
The DNA here is from genome assembly GCF_053604275.1 of Streptomyces sp. NPDC004051. Taxonomy (NCBI): domain Bacteria; kingdom Bacillati; phylum Actinomycetota; class Actinomycetes; order Kitasatosporales; family Streptomycetaceae; genus Streptomyces; species Streptomyces sp. NPDC004051. Next base: position 22,122 of record NZ_JBSGHG010000051.1, read on the forward strand.
GTGCTGAACATCGTCAACGGCTTCGGCCCGGAGGCCGGAAAGCCGCTCGCCTCCAGTCCGCGGGTGGCGAAGATCGCCTTCACCGGCGAGACGTCCACCGGGCGGCTGATCATGCAGTACGCGGCCGAGAACCTGAAGCCGGTCACGCTGGAACTGGGCGGCAAGTCGCCGAACATCTTCTTCGACGACGTGTGGGAGAAGGACGACGAACTGCGCGACAAGGCCCTCGAAGGGTTCACGATGTTCGCGCTGAACCAGGGCGAGGTGTGCACCTGTCCCTCCCGAGGGCTGATCCAGCGCGGCAACTACCCCGACTTCCTGGCCGCGGCCGTCGCCCGCACCGAGCTGATCAGGCCCGGACATCCGCTCGACACCGACACGATGATCGGCGCGCAGGCGTCCAGCGAGCAGCTGGCCAAGATCCTCTCCTACATCGACATCGGCCGGCAGGAGGGCGCAAGGATCCTCACGGGCGGCGAACGCGCCGAGTACGACGGCGACCTGAAGGGCGGCTACTACGTGAGGCCGACCATCTTCGAGGGCGACAACCGGATGCGCGTCTTCCAGGAGGAGATCTTCGGCCCCGTGGTCTCGGTGGCCTCGTTCGACGACTTCGACGACGCGATCAAGATCGCCAACGACACGTCGTACGGCCTGGGCGCGGGCGTGTGGACCCGCGACGTCAACACGGCCTACCGCGCCGGCCGCGCCATCCAGGCGGGCCGCGTCTGGACCAACTGCTACCACGCCTACCCCGCGCACGCGGCGTTCGGCGGCTACAAGCAGTCCGGGATCGGCCGGGAGACGCACAAGATGATGCTGGACCACTACCAGCAGACGAAGAACCTCCTCGTGTCGTATTCGCCGAAGAAGCTCGGCTTCTTCTAGCCGCGGCAGAAGGGCGCCCGAACCCGGCCGAAGCCCGGCGGGCGCCCTTCACGACCCGTCAGGCGGTCCACGAAGCCCGGTCACGGCCGATGATGTGCTCGAACCACTCTCGACCCGAGGCCTTCACGCACCCCGAAGTCAGGAGAACGGTATGGAGCCGTCGGAACTCCGTCGCGCAGTCGAGGCAGGACGGGCGACCGCTTCGGAGGCAGGGCTCCGGGTGGACGACGCGGTCGTCGTCAACAACTCGGACCGCGTCGCGCTGCGCCTGGTCCCGTGCGGTGTTCTGGCCCGGGTCGCGCCTCTGGGACATCTGGCTGATTCCGAGTTCGAAGTGGAGGTCGCCCGCCGGCCGGCCGACGTCGACGCTCCGGTGGCCGAGCTCGAGCCTCGGGTGGAACCGCGAGCCCATGTGCGTGATGCCTTCGCCATCTCGCTCTGGACCTACTACGGACCTGCGGAACCAGAGATCGCGCCGGCCGACTACGCGGACGCGCTCCTGCGGCACCATGCCGCCCTGCGCCGGGTCGAGCTGGACGCACCGCATGTCACCGATCGAGTCGCCGTGGCACTCGGAGAGGTGAACGACCGGGAGGAATCCCCCGAGCTGCCCGAGTCCGACCGGGAACTCCTCAGCGGCACACTCGGTGGACTGAGCGCCGCGATCAGTGCCGAGAAGGGCGGCGACCAGCTGTTGCACGGCGAGCCGCATCCGGGAAACCTCCTCAACATGAGAAAGGGGCCGCTTTTCGTGGACCTCGCCACGTGCTGCCGTGGGCCGGTCGAGTTCGATCTCGCCCATGCGCCCGAGGAAGTGGGAAAGCACTGCACGGGAGCCGATCACGGTCTGATTCACCGGTGCCGCGCCCTGGGCTGGGCGATGTTCTCGGCCTGGCGCTGGCGCCGGGACGACCACATGCCCGACCGGGACCGCTGGAGAGCGGAGGGGTTCCACCGGGTTCGTGCCGCACTCGATCGCTGCGGACCGGTCTGAACCCGCGACAGGGGGACTGCCGGGCCCACGGACGAGTGGGGCCGGATGACCGGGGGCCATGAGGGAAGGGCCGTGTGTCCGGACCGGAAACCGCCGTTCGGGTCACCCGGGGAAGCCCTTCGGGTGACGGTCGGACGCCCCGTGGGCAGGGCAGCTGTCGCAGGGGTAGCAGGTCTCGGCAGAGGACGAACCCAGAACCATGCGAGGAGCTCGGCGATGTACGCAGCGGTCCGGCGGTACGAAGGGGTGACCGATCCGGCGGAGGCGGGACGCCTCGTGAACGAGGGCTTCGTGCCGCTCATGCGCCAGGTCTCCGGCTTCGTGGCCTACTACTGGGTCGATGCCGGGGACGGAGTGATGGTCTCGACCAGTGTCTTCCAGGACCGGGCCGGCGCCGAGGAGTCGATCTCGAGGGCGGCGGACTTCGTGCGGGACCACCTCGCGTCCCTGCTCCCCCACCCTCCCCAGGTCATGGCCGGAGAGGTGCTGGCTTCCGCATAGCGGTGTTCGGACCGGCTGGAGACGGCGGCCCGGCGGCCACCCTCGAGCGTGCCACCGGCGGTCGACCGCCGCCACGCGGTCGACCGCCGCCACGCGGTCGCCCGCCGCACCTGGCTGCGCCCGTTGTGCGCGGCCGTCCCTCCGATGGGCGTACGGGGGGCATGGAACCCGAATCACCGTCTTCGGGTATTTCCATGGTCGTGTGAACCACCGGCCACCGTGGTGCCCCCACCCGATGACCCCGCTCTTCGCCCTGTCAGCGGCTTCACCCCGCCGTCAGGACAACAGGCAAGCCGTCGCCGTGGATTGGAAAGCCCCACGGCCGACGGCGCTGTGTTGCGGTCCTCCGTACCCGGTGCGACGGTGCTCGGAGGGGAATGCCGACGGCCCGGCAAGGGACAGCCTTGCGGGCGACGGCATCACGCGTCGGTACACGGCTGAGCCGCGCCCCACCGCCCTCGGCACCCCGTGCATCGGCGCGCGTCCACGAACCGGGGGGAAGCGCACAGAAAGCAGGAAACCCAATGGCGAACGGACCCATGGACAGGCGCGCCTTCGGCGAGCAGCCCTTTCGACCCAACGGCCCCGTAGGAGGCCAGGGCACGGAGTACACCGGTCGGTACGTGGTCCTGCTCGACCCGAGTAACCAGGAGAGCGGAATCAACGCACTGCGTTCCTCCGCCGACATCGCGTCCGTCGAACGCGTCCGGGGCCCCGAGGCCGCGAACGTCGCCGAACTCCTCGAACGCCCCGACGTCTCGGTGCACTTCGAGGACATCGCCGCCGCCGTCGTCGAGGTACGGCCCGAGCAGCGCCACGCGCTGGTGACCACGGCCGAGGCGGAGCCGTCGATCATCGCGGCGGAGCCGGAGCGCATGGTGTACGCCCTGCCGATCACCGCCCCGCAGCAGGCGCCGACCGAGTTCTTCCCGGCCTACCGCAGCGACGAGGACGTGGTCACCCGCCACACCAGGACCGAAATCGCCGCCGCCCAGGGCCCGGCCTCGGACGAGCAGAGCTTCACCTGGGGCCTGCAGGCGATCCGGGCCAACCTGACCAACCTGACCGGACGCGGTGTGAAGGTCGCCGTCCTCGACACCGGCGTGGACATCGCCCACCCGGACCTGGTCCGGTGTGTCGAGGACACGATGTCCTTCGTGGTCGGCGAGGCGGTCGAGGACGGTCATGGCCATGGCACCCACTGCATCGGCACTGTCGCCGGACCGAAAAACCCCCAGCAGGCACCCCGCTACGGCGTGGCCCCCGAGGCCCGGATCCTCGCCGGGAAGGTCCTCAGCAACCAGGGCAGCGGTGCCGACGGCCAGATCCTGGCAGGCATGGCCTGGGCCATCGCCCGGGGCGCGCGGGTGATCTCCATGTCGCTCGGCGCACCGGTCCGACCGGGTGAACTGTTCCCGCAGACGTACGAGATCCTGGCCCAGCGCGCACTCGAGCGCGGGACGGTGATCGTCGCCGCCGCGGGCAATGACAGCAACCGGCCCCCGAGCATCCGGCCGGTCAGCCGACCCGCCAACTGCCCCTCCATCCTCGCGGTGGCCGCGCTCGACAAGTCGATCACGCCGTCGTTCTTCTCCAACGGCGGAATCAACGACCAGGGCGGTGAGATCAACATCGCTGCGCCCGGCAGGGACGTGCGCTCGGCCGCTCCGGGCGGCGGGTATCAGACCATGAGCGGCACGAGCATGGCCACGCCGCACGTGGCGGGCGTCCTCGCCCTGCTCGCCGAGGCGAACCCCAACGCTTCCGCGGCCGATCTCATGGCGGGCCTGAAGTCCGGCGCGTTCCCGCTGACGCAGCCCGTCCGGGACGTCGGCGCGGGCCTGCTCCAGGCCCCGTGAGCGAGTCGCCCCGGTCCGCGCCGGTCGGGGTCGTCCTCGCGGTCGACCCCGACCGGTTCGCGGAAGTCGTCGAGGCCCTGCGGCGGGCCGGGCTGACGGTCACGGGCGAGCAACCGGCCCTCGGCACGCTCTCCGGCACCGTCGCGGAGGACCGGATCCCGGCCCTGGAGGCGGTGGACGGCGTCGCATCCGTCGATCGGGAGCGCACCGTCCAGCTTCCCCCGCCCGACTCCCCGCTCCAGTGACGTTCTCAAAACGGCCGCTGAGCGGGGTCGCGCCGGGCGGGGCGACGGGGTGTCCCCTCAGGGCCGGCGCCCGCTCGGCGCCTCCGCGCAGGTGACCTCGTCACGTGGGGTGTAGTGCGTGTGGAACGGCTCCCGCCTCACTTCCCGGCCGTCGTCGCGGAAGATCCGCTCCACGGTGACGTCGAAGCCCTCGAGCGGGGTCTGCGGCACGCACTTCTCGGCGGTGCTCACCTTCTTCGCCGGCTGCCGCACGTTGGTGCGCGGCCCCTTGACCGACGTGATCTCGTCGTACTTCTTCGTACCGAGGAAGCTGACGGTCACCGAGGTGTCGGTGGACTCGGCCTGGATGTAGAGGGCCTTGCCGGAGTCATTGGCGAACCTCAGGTCGAGGCTGCCCCAGGCAACCGTCGCCTCCCGGCCCTCGGGGTAGCGCTCGATGTAGAAGGAGTGGGCGCCGTACTCGACGGGCTTGACCCCGGCGAAGAACATCGCGTTGAAGACGGTCGTGGCCACGGCGGAGACCCCGCCGCCGGCCGCTTCGACGTACCGGTCGTCGAGGATCATGATGCCGTCGACGAAGCCGTTGGCCCGGGTGCGCTCGCCGACGGTCCGGTTGAAGCTCCAGGTCTCGCCCGGCATGACGACGGAGCCGTCGATGAGTTCCGCGGCCCGGCCGATGTTCGTCGTGCGGTAGGCGGCCGGCTCGAAGGTGACGGTGAAGGAGGACATCTTCTCCGTCAGTCCCAGGCGTGCCGCGCTCTCGCGGGTGATCTCCGGCTGGATCTGCTCCGTGGCCACCTCGCCGGTGCGGGCGGCGCCCGACTCGGTGAGCAGGGGCAGGACGGCCTTGCCCAGGGCCTTGTCGGTGACCTTCACGGCGGGGCGGGCCTCGGCGGTCACCACGACCTTCTCGCCCTCGAGCCCCAGCCGGGCGTTCCGGGGCGTGCCGGGGAGGCCGTTCAGGGCGCCGGCCACCGCGGGGGCGGCGCGCAGGCCCTTGCTGTCGAGCTCCGGTGTGAGCCTGCCGGTGTCGTCCGGCCGCATCGTCAGGTGCTCGCCCAGCACGGCCGGGGTGAGCGTGAACCGCTTGTCGCCCGCGGTGAGCGTGACCGGTGCCGACATGGCCGGCTGCGCGAACTCGCGCACAGCCCGCCGTACCTCCTCCGCGGTGACCTCAGGTCTGGTCTCGCGTGCGGGCAGCACCGTGACCGAGTCCGCCGTGCCGTGCAGGAAGGGGGCGCGCAGGGCACCGGTCGCGGCGTCCACGTCCAGTGCGTACCCGGTGCGCGGGGCGACCTGCTCGACACGGCCGTCGTCGAAGGAGACGGCGCCGTCGCGGGCCTGCTGGTCGAGCGTCTTCGCCAGCTTCCCGAGAGCGGTACGGGCCTTGTCCTCGTCGATCCGCACGACCGGCTCGATGTCACCGCCGCTCGAGCGGAACAGCCCGCCGATCACGCTGACCGGATCGGCGCCGGTGGACGCCGCCCGGTCGAGGGTCTCCCGGATGCCGAAGGTGATCCCCGCCTGCCGCGGATCGATCGTGCCCTTGCGGTCGCCGACCTGCACCGCCAGCTGCCGCGAGCCGTCCGCCGCCAGGTGCCGCTCCAGCTTCCGGGTGGCTTCCTCGCGGGTCAGGCCCCCGATGTCCAGGCCGCGCACCGTGGTCCCCGCCTCGATCTCACCGCCGGTGAGCAGCAGCGCGGCGAGATACAGGCCGCCGATGCCGACGGTCAGCGCGCCGCCCGCCAGGGCGACGGGCTGGAGCGGGGCTTTGCGGGGGGAGGGGGGTATTCGGGGGTGCATGGGTCTCCTGGGCGATCGATGCAGCGTACACCCAATGTTGCGGCGTTGTGAGCAAACAGTCGATCAAGCTATGAACAACCGGACACCAAAGGGTATATCCCGGTTCGCTCAGGGCTTCCCGGCCGGATGTCCGCTCGTCGACGTCCTCGATCCCGGCGACGGCTCCGCGGGTGAAGCTGTCGCCGGTGTCCACCGCGGGGTGTCGAGGGTCGCGCGGCCGTCCCGGGGCGCACCCGCGAGCCGGACGCGTCACAGCAGTCCGCTCAGCGGCAGGACCCGCTCGGTGAGCTGTCCGCTCAGCCGTCCTCCGCCGGTGTCGGCCTCGGCGAGCCAGTCGGCGGCGAGCAGCAGTTCGACGTGCCCGGTGACCTCCTCGGGCGGCAGGGCGCAGAACGCGGCGACCCTGTCCAGGGGCAGTCCGCCCTCCTCGGCGTGTCCGAGGCGGCCGTCCGGGCGGGTGTGGGCGGCGCTGTACAGGGCGAGGAGCCGGGTGGCGGCGCCCAGCTTCTTCTTGCGGACCTTCCGGTCGCCCACGGCTTTCTGGGCCCAGCCGGAGATCTTCGAGCGGGTGGTCTTGCCGAAGGCGAACGGGCGGGGCTGTTCGGGCAGCAGGGTGGGGACGGTGACCGCGGTGGGGTTCTCGGGCCGGGAGGCCAGCACCTCGGGGACGGTGACGGTGCCGGGCAGGCGCAGCCAGTCGGCGGCGACCAGCTGTTCCAGCACTCGCTCGGCACCGCCCTGCAGCCAGGCGGTGAGATCCTGTCCGGTGACGTTCCCGGTGCCTGCGCGCGCGGCCCGCAGGGTGAGCAGAAGCACCGCGAGGCGCACCTCGGCCTCGGGGTGCGGGGCGTGGTCCTGGACGTAGCCCAGCACGGTGCGGGCGTGCACCGCCTGTTGCCGGGTCAGCAGCCGTTCCACCGCCGGGCCGCCGGCGGACCCGCCGACCCGGTTCTCGTGCATCTCGAGGGTGGTCTGCGCCGCCTTGCGGGCCCGGTGCGCCTCGTGGCGCAGGGTTCCGTCGCCGGTGACATCGGCCCACAGGGCGAACGCGCGGGCCTTGCGCTCGTGGAGTTCGGCAAGGACGACGAGGTCGGGATCGGCGCGCTGCTGATAGGCGCGGAACGCGTCGCCGAGCTCGATGAGTTCCAGACGCAGTACATCGGGTTGAAGGTCGTGCGGCACGGTCCGCTGAGCGATCTTCCCCCACCGCTTCGCCCGCCGGGGTACTTCCCTCGGTGAGGGGGGGCGAGCCCCGGGCGCCACGGCGGGTCCGGCCGCCGGGGGGGAAGCGTCGGCGGAAGCAGGAGCCGGCGCAGGAGCAGGAGGGGGCGGGGGGGAGGGGAACACGGGGGAGGCGGCGTGGTCGGAGAACAGTGCCGCCCCATTGCCGCCCATCGGTTCCCGGCCCGTCTCCGGCTTTCCCGCCCCGCCCCGTCCCGCTTCGGTCGGTGCCGGTGCGGGACGAGGCGGCGGAGCGGTGTCCAGGACGCGGCAGTCGGGGATGGCGGCCGCGCAGCGCACGCACGTTTCCGCGATGCGCCACAGCCGTCCGGCACGGTTCGCGTGCACCATCAGGACCACCGGGCCCCCGCATCGCACCGCCCCCTCCGTCGGTCGCGCCCCGTCACGCCTGCTGGTGGGGACGTCGGAGGTGTGCCACGCGCAGTCGGCGGCGCGGCAACCGCACCATGCCCCGCCGCGCGGCCCGCCGTCCGCCCGGATGCGGGCCAGGTGCATGTTGACGTGTTCGACCGCGGCCTTGCGCCCCGCGGGGGTGCTGGGAAAGTGCTGGTCGGGGCAGGCCGGGCGGGAGCAGGAGAGCCGGACCGTGCCGGCGGAGGGGCGGCCGTGGGGATCCAGGCGCACCGCCCACACCCTCCCCGTGACGCGCTCCTGCTGCGTATCGGCTTCCACCGTCATGTGCGTACTCCCAGCGTCGCCTGATCCGTTGTCCCGGGCGGTCCCCATCATCGGGGAAACCGGCCGACCAGTCGCTGCGAAACGGAAATTTCACCCCGTCGTGCCCTCTCCGCACCGCGGGCCGTGCCCTCTGTCCCGCGCCGACCGTGCGTGGGGTGCTCGTGCGGCGTGTGCGCAGGCTCCCCCCCTCCCGGAAATACCCCCGGGGGTACCTGTGTTACCGTCGATGACATACCCCCGGGGGTAATTCTTCATCGAAAGGGAGTGCCGCATGTTCTTCATCGACACGATCGAGGTGCAAGGGCTCGGCAACCGCGGTTATCTGGCGGGAGGCGAGCGGACGGCGGTGGCGGTCGACCCGCCGCGCGACGTCGACCGGGTGATCGCGGCGGCCGTGCGGCGCGGAGTGCGGATCTCGCACGTCGTCGAGACGCACCTGCACAACGACTACGTCACCGGGGGCCTGGAGCTGGCCCGGATCACGGGCGCCGCCTATCTCGTGCCCGCCGGGGCCCGGGTGGCCTTCGCGCGGGTGCCGGTGCACGACGGCGACCGCGCGGACGTCGACGCCGGCGCCGGTCTGGCCCTGCGCGCCCTGGCCACGCCCGGCCACACCCCGCACCACACCTCCTACGTGCTGGAGGAGAACGGCGCGGCGCGCGCGGTCTTCACCGGCGGCTCGCTGCTGATCGGTACCGTCGGGCGCCCGGACCTCGTGGAGCCGCGCCTGACCGAGCACCTGGCCCGGGCGCAGCACGCCTCCGCGCGCCGGCTCGCCGCCGAGCTGCCCGAGGAGACGGTGGTGCTCCCCACGCACGGTTTCGGCAGCTTCTGCTCGTCCGCCCAGGCGGAGGGCGACAGCACGACGATCGGCGGGGAGAAGGCGTCCAACGCGGCACTCACCCGGGACGTGGACACCTTCGTCGCCGACCTGCTGGCCGGTCTGGACGACATCCCCGCCTACTACACGCACATGGGACCGGTCAACGCCACGGGCCCCGCGCCCGTCGACCTGACCCGGCCCGCCCTCGCCGGCGCCGAGGAGATCGCCGCCCGGCTGGCGGCGGGGGAGTGGGTGGTGGACCTGCGCAACCGCGTGGCCTTCGCCGAGGGACACGTCTCCGGCTCGTTCAACTTCGAGGCCGAAGGGCAGCTCGCCACCTATCTGGCCTGGCTGATCCCCTGGGGCAAGCCCGTCACCCTGCTCGCCGAGTCGTCCGAGCAGCTCGCCGCGGCCCAGCGCGAGCTGGCCCGGGTGGGCATCGACCGCCCGGCCGCCGCGGCCACCGGGGGACCGGCCGACTGGATGCGCGAGGGCGAGGAGCCGGCCTCCTTCCCGCGGGCGACCTTCGCCGACCTCGCCGGCCGGCACCCCGCGGAGGGGGTCGTCGTCCTGGATGTCCGGCGTGCTGCGGAGCGGGCGGGCGGACACGTCCGGGGCTCGGTGCACATTCCGCTCCACACCCTGCACAGGCGCCTCGACGAGGTCCCCGAGGGCGAGGTGTGGGTGCACTGCGCGGGCGGCATGCGTGCGGCCGTCGCGGCCTCCCTGCTGGATGCCGCGGGGCGTGACGTCGTCGCCGTGGACGACTCCTTCGACGCGGCCGGGCGGGCCGGACTCACCCTCCGCGAGGGCTGACGGCAGCCGACGACCGCCGACGGCACGGACGCCGCAGCGGGCCGGGCCGGCCCCTCGCGCCGGCCCGGGAGACACAGGAGCAGGGAAATCGACATGAACATCTTCCGGCGCGGCCGCAGTGGCCCGGACCGCGTGACCGTGCGGCAGGCGGAGCGCGCTCCCCGGGCCCACGATCGCCGGGCCCACGATCCCCGGGCCGCGGCGTGGCCGCCGGTGACGGACCCGCACGGCGCGAACGGTGCCCGCACATGAGCGTTCTCGTCCTCGCCCTGACGGCCGGGGCCGTGATCGGCCTGGCACTCGGAGCGCTCGGAGGCGGCGGCAGCGTGCTGGCCGTCCCGGCCCTGATCTACCTGCTCGGCTTCACCCCGGTCGAGGCCACCACCGCGAGTCTGGTCATCGTCGCGTTCACCTCGGCCGCCGCACTGCCCGCGCACGCCCGTGACGGCCGGGTGCGGTGGTGGACGGGGACGCTGTTCGCGGCGGCCGGCATCGGCCCGGCGATGCTGGGCGGTGCGCTCGCCGGCCGCCTCCCGGAGGCGGCGCTGACGGCGGCGTTCGCCGTGGTGGCGGCAGCCGCCGCACTGCGCATGCTGCGGGCCCGGCCGCTCGCGGACACCGTGGCGCCGGTCCGGCCGGGCCGCGCGGCGGCGGCCGGCGCCGGGCTCGGCGCCGTCACCGGCGTGCTCGGTGTCGGGGGCGGCTTCCTCGCGGTGCCGGCGCTGGTGGGCGTGCTCGGCCTGCGCATGCGTGAGGCGGTGGGCACCAGCCTGCTGGTCATCACCGTCAACTCCCTGGCCGCGCTGGCGATGCGCGCCGGCACGCTCGACACGTTGGACTGGGCGGTCGTCGGCCCCTTCGCCGGAGCGGCGGTCCTCGGCGCGTGGGACGGGAAGCGGCTGGCCGCGAAGGTCTCCGGCGGCACACTCCAGCGGATCTTCGCCGTGGTGCTGTCGGCCGTGGCCGCCCTCATGCTGCTCGACGCGGTGACGACGTGACGCGCCGCGGCCCGCCCCCCCGGCGATTCCCTACGCCAGGGACAGGAACAGCTTCTCCAGCCGGGCGCGCATCTGCGCGGTGTCCTCCCCGTTCTCGCGACCGGACTCCATGTCCACCACGCACTGCTGCAGACCCGTCGCGATGATCGCGAAGCCGGCCCGGTCGAGCGCGCGGGAGGCCGCGGCGAGCTGCATGACGACCTCCTCGCAGTCGCGCCCCTCCTCGATCATCCGGATCACCCCGGAGATCTGGCCCTGCGCCCGGCGCAGCCGGTTCAGCACGGCCTTCAGATCCGCACCCTCGAGCTCCAGTTCCACGACCACTCCTCGAAAAAAATACCCCTAGGGGTACTGTACGTCCCGGTTCGGGACCACGTCGACCACCAAGGATCACACCTGACATGCACAGCCCCCTCACCCCGGTCACCCTCGACACCGACCAGGCCCGCGCCCGCCTCGGCGAACTCACCGTCATCGACGTGCGCACGCCCGCCGAGTACGCCTCCGGTCATCTGCCCGGCGCCCTGAACATCCCCCTCGACCACGTCCGGCGCGCCCTGCCCGAGATCCGGCACGCCGCCGAACGGGGAGACGTGCTTCTCGTGTGCGCCTCCGGGGCCCGCTCCGGCAACGCCTGCACACTGCTGACCGAACAGGGCGTCCCCGCCGCCACGCTCGCCGGAGGCACCAACGCCTGGGCCGCCGAGGGCCACGACCTGCACCACCCCGCCGTCTGCGCCACCACCCCGGCCGGCTGGAGTATGGAACGCCAGGTCCGTTTCACGGCCGGCGCCCTGGTGCTCCTCGGCCTCCTGCTCGGCCTGCTCGTGCATCCGGCGTTCCAGCTCCTCTCGGCCGGTGTCGCGGGCGGACTGGTCTTCTCCGCGCTCACCGACACCTGCGGCATGGCGGTCGTGCTGGCCAAACTGCCCCACAACCGCCCCCGCACGGCCGACCTCGACGCCGCCCTCGCCGCCCTGCGCGGCCGCTGATCCCCGCGGGACCCGCCGGGCCGGCCGTCCCCCGAGGGCCGACCGGCCCAAGCGGATGTCCCGGTCGTCGAACAGACTGGAGGTGCGGGACCCGGGCCGTGCGCCGGTGCTCGGCGCACACCTCGCCGACGGCGCGCCCCCGGGTTCCCCGCCCACCGGCGAGCAAGAGAGCGAGGGTCGTCATGAAGGGCTACGTCTTCCACGGTCCCGGACAGGCTTCCTGGGAGGAGGTCCCGGACCCCGGCATCAAGGAACCCACCGACGCGATCGTCCGGGTCGACGCCGTGACCGTCTGCGGAACGGACCTGCACATCCTCAAGGGGGACGTGCCCGAGGTGCGGCCCGGCACCGTGCTGGGGCACGAGGCGGTCGGTGAGATCGTCGAGGTGGGAAGCGACGTGCGCACAATGCGCCCCGGGGACCGGGTGCTGGTCTCCTGCATCAGCGCCTGCGGACGGTGCCGGTACTGCCGCGAGAGCATGTACAGCCAGTGCCGGGGCGGCGGGGGCTGGATCCTCGGGCACCTGATCGACGGAACCCAGGCGGAGTACGTCCGTGTGCCGTACGCCGACCTGTCCGTACACCCGCTGCCCGGAGCCCTGGCCGGGCAGGACGCCGTGCTGCTGGCCGACATCTTCCCCACCGCCTACGAGGTGGGCGTGCTCAACGGAAGGGTGCGGCCCGGGGACACCGTCGTGGTCGTCGGGGCCGGCCCCATCGGGCTGGCGGCCATCGCCACCGCCCGGCTCTTCGCCCCCGAGAGGATCGTCGCGATCGACCTGGCCGCCTCCCGGCTCGAGGCCGCCAGGGGCCTCGGCGCCGACGCCGTGGCCGACGCGGGGGAAGCCCCCGAGCAGTTGGTCGACGACCTCACGGACGGACTCGGCGCGGACGTCGTCATCGAGGCGGTCGGTGTGCCGGAGACCTTCGACATGTGCACGCGCATGGTCCGGCCCGGCGGGCACGTGGCCAACGTCGGTGTGCACGGCAAGCCCGTGACCCTGCACCTGGAAGACCTGTGGATCAAGAACGTGACCATCACCACGGGCCTGGTCGACACCCGCTCCACGCCGACGCTGCTGCGGATGGCGTCCGCCGGCAGGCTCCCGACCTCGCAACTGGTCACCCACACCTTCTCCCTGGACCAGATGGAGGAGGCCTACGAGGTTTTCGGCAACGCCGCCGAGACCGGCGCCCTCAAGGTCGTGCTCGGCGAGCCACGGCATGACGTCGTCGCCACGCGGACGACCTGACAGGACCTGACAGAACCTCACAGTCGACAGGTCGAGACCCGTCCGGTCGTGCCCGGCCGGGCCTGTCGGCGACGATCCGACGCGCCCGCTCCGGACCCCGGTGCCCAGGCGCCCGGGTGGCCGTGGTGCCTGTGCCGAGGACCTGCCGCCGCGCCGCCGGCAGGCCGTTCTCCGGCACGAAAGGGACTGTCGGCCCTCATTTTCCGGCCTCGTCCCGATCAGGGTGGAACTACGCGATATCCGCTGTACCAGGAGAAGGATGGACCGGCGATGTACCCCAATGACGGTTTCCGTGAACTCGGTCGGCAGGAGTGCCTGCGGCTGATGGCCAAGGTGCCCGTCGGCCGCATCGTCTTCACGCGCCTGGCTCTGCCCGCCGTGCTGCCGGTCAACTTCCGTCTGGACGCCGACGGCGCGGTCCTGCTGCGCACCGCCGAGGCTTCGGAACTGGTTCGCGCGGTCGACGGCGCGGTGGTCGCCTTCGAGGCCGACGACGTCGACGCGGCCCGGCAGGCCGGGTGGAGCGTGGTCGTCACGGGCCCGGCCGCGGCGGTGACCGACCCGGCCGAGCACGAACGTCTGTCCCGCACCGGCCCGGTCGCCTGGGCGCCCTCGCCGCGGGAGGTCTTCGTCCGTATCGAGCCCGAACTGGTCACCGGACGCGAACTCGTCGGCGGACGCACCCTGTACGGGGTGAGCCTGGCGGCACAGGACGGCTGACGCTCGCCGACCGGGCTCGTCCCGGGGGACGTTCGGCCCGTGGGCCGGGTCCTTCAGCCCCTCCGGCGGAGGCCGGCGGCGCGGGACATTGAAAGAGCAACGAGAGTCGTCCACATCCTGCGCCACCCTCCGGAAGGGATGAGCACCATGGCAGTTCACGACCACACCCACCGGCGTCCGGGGTTCCGCTCCCCGTTCCCGCACCGGGCCGGGACTGCTCCCGTCTCCGCGGAGCCGACGACCGCGGCGGCGACCGCGACCCGCGCGTACGTGCTCGCCGGACTCCGTCTGCTGACGGGTTTCGTCTTCCTGTGGGCGTTCCTGGACAAGACGTTCGGCCTCGGCTATGCGACCCCCTCCGGCAAGGGGTGGCTCGACGGCGGGTCGCCGACCAAGGGGTTCCTCAGCGGAGTGGCCGTCGGACCGATGGAGTCCGCCTTCCACGCCTGGGCCGGAGCCGCCTGGGCCGACTGGCTGTTCATGCTCGGTCTGCTCGGTGTCGGCCTCGCGCTGATCGCGGGCATCGGCCTGCGGCTCGCCGCGGTCGCGGGCACCGTCATGATGGCGCTGATGTGGGTCGCGGAATGGCCGCCGGCCCAGCACCTGTCGGACGGATCGCCGAGCATGTCGACGAACCCGTTCGTCGACTACCACCTGATCTACGCCGTGGTCCTCGTCGCGCTCGCCGCCACGGGCGCCGGCGCCACCTGGGGACTGGGCGAGGCCTGGGCGCGGCTCCCCTTCGTCAGCCGCAACCGCTGGCTGCTCTGACAGTCCCGGAATCACCGGAATCACCGGAATCACTGGACCGGGGCGCCCCCGCTCGTCGGCGGGGGCGCCCCGCACGACGTGCGTGACGATCACCCCCGCGGCAGCCGGAGCGTGCAGGTCTCTCCGGGTGCGATGGTGACGGCCCGGTCGGCGAGTACCACGCGGACCGGCGATTCCTCCGAGTTTGGTACGCCGAGCTCCAGCCGCCCGCTGTGGTGCCGCAGGCTGATGCCCCAGTGACCGCGGTAGCGCAGGGAGAATCCGTACTCGGACAGCGCCGGAAGCGGCACCGGGTCGAGCCACAGGGCGTCCTCGCGGGTCTCCAGTCCGGTCAGGCAGCGCTGGACGAGGTCGAGGGTCCCCGCCATGGCGCCGAGGTGGATGCCCTCGCCGGTCGTGCCGCCCTGGACGTCGGCGACGTCCGACTCGAGGGCCTCATGGAGGTACTGCCACGCCTCGGCCCGTCTGACCCGGGCGAGGACCCAGCCGTGGACGAGTTCGCTGAGGGTGGAGCCGTGGCTGGTGCGCCGGAGGTAGTAGTCGACGGTCCCGCGCCAGAGATCGTCGTCCATCGCGTATCCCAGCCGCCGGAACAGCCACCGCAGTTCCGTGGGCGGGAAGAGGTGGCCGAGCATGAGGACGTCGGCCTGTTTGGAGGCCTTGTAGCGGTTGACCGAGTCGCCCTCGGCCTCCAGGATCCGGTCCAGTCTGCGGATGCTGTCGTACCGCGCGCGGTAGCCGTCCCAGTCCAGCTCGGCGAGGTCGCCGTAGCCCTCGAACTGGCTGATCACGCCCTGGTGGTAGGGCACCCGCAACCGCCGGGAGACCTCCTCCCACCCGGGGAGCTCGTCACGGTCCAGGCACATGTGCTCGAACAGCTCCTCACGGCGCCACGCGGGCAGCCGCCGCACGAGGTCCAGGGCGCGGGCGATGACCCAGGCGGCGGTGACATTGGTGTACGTGTTGTCGTCCAGGCCGGGCCGGGAGGAGTCCGGGTAACCGTCGTGGTACTCGTCGGGGCCGACCACCCCACGGATGCGGTAACGGCCCGACTCCGGGTCGTGGACCGCCGTGTCCGCCCAGAAGCGGGCGATCTGCAGCAGCATCTCCGCGCCCTTGGTGTGCAGGAACTCCGTGTCGCCGGTGGCCTCGCAGTACCGCCACACGTTGTAGGCGACCGCCGAGCCGACGTGGTGCTGGAGCCGGGAGCGATCCGGCAGCCAGCGCCCCGAGCGAGGGTTCAGATGCAGCTCCTGGGCCTCCTCACGGCCGTCGCTGCCGCTCTGCCACGGGTACATCGCCCCCGCCCGGCCGGCCGCGGCCGCCGCCCGGCACGCCTGCGGCAGGCGCCGGTACCGGTAGGTCAGCAGTGCCCGGGAGACCTCCGGGAAGTGCAGGTTGAGGTACGGCAGCACGAACAACTCGTCCCAGAACACGTGCCCCCGGTAGGCCTCGCCGTGCAGCCCCCGGGCCGGCACCCCCACGTCCAGGTCCGCGGTGTGCGGGGACAGCGTCTGCAGCACGTGGAACAGGTGCAGCCGCAGGATGCGGCCTGCCTCGCCGGGCACCCTGACCTCCGCGCGCCGCCACAGCCGCTCCCACGCGGCGACGTGGGATTCCAGGAGCGTGGAGAAGTCCGGGGCGCCGGACGCACGGCCGACGGCCGCCTCGAGCGGGTCGGCGATCGCCGTGTCGCGTGAGGTGTGCAGCGCCACGGTCTTCTCCACACCGACGGCCCGGCCCGCAACGACGGGGAGCACCAGACGGTGCACTACACGGTGCCGGGCGTACTGCGGCTTCGGGGGCGGGAGCCGCAGCCCGGTGACCACGGTCCGGGCCGCCATGGCGATCGCGATGTCGGAGGCGCTGGTGCGGCAGCGCAGCCACACCGTGCGGGGCCCCTCCGCCCCCGTCTGCACACGCGTCAGATGACGGTGCTCGAGAGACCGGTAACGATGCACGTTGCCGTTGATCACACCGCCGTCGAGGGCGGACTCGACCTCGATCTCCCCCGACCAGTCCTCGGCCGTGAAGACCGTCCGCAGCGCGGCCAGATGAGGATCCCTCATATGGACGAGGCGGGTCTGCTCCACCCCCAGCACGCCCGCGTCGTCCCGATAACGGAACGTGCGGGTCAGCGTGGCCCGGCGCAGGTCCAGGACGTGCCGGTGGTCGAGGAAGGCACGGGTGTCCGGGGAGAACCACGGTCCCCACGGCCCGCCGACGGGACGGCAGCGAAACCGCAGGGGCAGCCAGTTCGGCAGGTTGACCAGGTCCTCGTTCACCACCTGCCGCCCCGCCACCCTCGACTCCAGACGGTTGTAGCAGCCGGCCGCGTAGGTTCCCGGGTAGTGCACCACTCCCGCCCGGCTCTCGGGCACCGCGCCGCGGGTGGCGAAGTAGCCGTTGCCCAGGGTGCACAGCGATTCCCGCAACCGCTCGGCGGCGGGGTGGTAGCCCTCGTACTCCCACGTCCACTCGGTCATCTGCCGCCCCGCTCCTCTTCCTGCACGACGCGTGCCCGGGCGGTGCCCGCGCCCCGGGGGTTCAGGCGCGCCGGGGGACGACGGCGACCGGGCACGTGGAGTGGTGCAGCAGGGCGTGGGCGACGCGGCCGAGCTGCAGACCGAAGTGGCCGTGGCGCCGCAGGGCGCCGACGACGATCAGGTCGGCCTCGGCCGAGGCGTGCAACAGGACCCGGTGGGCGGGGCCCTCCACCGGCCTGCGCCGCACCTCGACCCCGGGGTGCTCCCGCACCGCCTGGTCCAGCGCGTCGGTGAGGTTGGTCGCGGCGCGCTCCTCGTGGGCACCGGCGGCGCCGTCGGCGAGGAGGGGATGGTCCACGCGCTGGTGGGCCGGGCTGCGCCAGGCCCGTACGGCGTCGAGGACGCAGCCGCGGGCCTCGGCCTCGCGGAAGGCGAACCGTACGACGCCCGTGCTCGTGGCCGGGTCGCCGACCCCCACCACCACCCGTCCGAAGGCCCCCTGCCGGTTCTGTTCCGCGCCACGGACCACGATCACCGGGCACGCGGCACGGGCCGCCACGGCGAGGCCGACCGACCCCAGCAGCAGCCCGGCCGTTCCGCCACGGCCGCGCGAGCCCGTGACCAGGGCGGACGACTCGCTTCCCGCGCGCAGCAGCGCGGACACGGCGTCGTCGGGCTGCACGTCGCCCGAGACCTTCACCCCGGGGTCGCGGAGCCGGGCACGTTCGATGCCGGACGCGACGATGTGCTCCGCCATGACCTCTTCGGCGGGGCGATCGGTCCCGAGGGAGGGGAGGGCCGCCTCGTAACGCTCCCACAGGGAGGCATGGACCAGGCGCACCGGCAATCCGTGGCGTGCCGCCTCGTCCACCGCCCAGTCCAGTGCCAGAAGGCTGGAATCCGATCCGTCGACGCCCACGACCAGGGGGAGTCGCATGGGTTTCCTCACTTTCCTGCGCGGCCACCGACCTCATGCTCCCACCGTCGCACTGTCCGGGGCCCGCCGCGACGGCTCAGGGCCGGATGTCGAGTACGTCCGGCACCGGACGCCGCGGGGTGCTGCGGCCCTTGGGGCCGTATCCCAGGCGCAGCACGATCTGTATGTGCCCGGTCCCGGACACGGGGTCGCGCAGCGGCCAGCGCAGGTCGCTCCACTCCAGGGCCTGGGTGGCGAAGGAACTGGACAGGCCCTCGAGGGTGGCCAGCAGCAGGACCCGTTCCATGGCCTGGCCGGCGCGCAGCCAGTCCTCCGGACGGTCACGGGAGGTGCTGAGGACGGCCAGCTGGGGGGTCCGCTCGAACTCGGCGGTGCCGCGGCCGGGCACCGGCCTGCTCCCGGCGAAGTCACGCATGGGCGCCTTGCCGCCCTGCTTGCGCGGACCGAAGGCGTAGCCGGGCACCCCGTCCGGGGCCGTGTTCCCCGAGCTCCCCGGGGGAGCGTCGATATGGGTCCACTCCGCCAGGTCCTGGCCGCTGCCACGGTCCGTGAGATTGCGTGCCTCGGCCTCCTCCAGCAGTTCCAGCACCTGGTGCAGGTGCCAGGAGGACGGGAAGGCCAGCGTCGCTCCCTCGTCGCGTGCGGCGTCGGCCAGGGCCGTGCGCAGGCCCTGGGGAATCTCCGTCTCCTCGAACGGGTAACGGCTGCTGTGCCGCTGGTGGATCGCCGGATACAGCGCGGAAAGACCGCTTCGAGCGTCCCCGGGAGCGGTCGGCTGCACGGCGGCGAGCAGCGCCGGATCGGCCGGGTCGGGCAGCAGCAGGACTTCCGGATGCCACCCCTCGTGGGCCAGCGCGACCCGCAGATTCAGCAGAGCGGCGCCGACGCCGAGGTGCAGGGCGCGGTTGTCGGGGTCGGCGTGCGGCAGGACGCGGTCCAGGTCCGCGCGCACCTGGAAGGTACGGCTGCCCCGGAAGTAGCGAAAGCGCCACGGCTGTGCGTTGTGCATGGACGGAGCGGCGGCGGCGTCGTGCGCGAGAGCCGCCACCCGCTCGTCCGGCAGGGTCTGCTGGTTCACCGGGGGCTCCTTTCGTGAAGTGGCGGAGCACAGGGGCACGAGCCGTGGCCGCTCACTGCTCGGCCGGGGTGATGCGGCGTCCGGTCAGGCGGGTGGGCCGGATGGACACCCACGTCTCGCGTCCGCCCCCGGCCCACGGCGCGGT
>NZ_JBSGHG010000052.1:0-41063 GCF_053604275.1 Streptomyces sp. NPDC004051
CGACGACGATCTCCTCGGCCTCCGGGAAGCGGGCCCGGGTGGCGAAGACGGCACGCGCGTCGCACACCGTGACCCGGTAGCCCAGGAACGCGCCGACCCGGACCAGGGCCGCCGCGAAGTCGACCGCCCCGAAGACAATCATCCGGGGCGGCGGGACCGCCGACTCCACGAACAGGGTCACCGGGGCGCCGCAGCGTGAACCCTCCGCGCCGATCTCCAGGGTGCCGGTGCGGCCCGCGTCCAGGAACGCGCCCGCCTCCCCCGCCACGGTGCGGTCGAGAGCCGGGCGGTCGCCGAAGCCGCCCTCGTACGAACCGTCGGGGCGCACCGTGAGCGCGCGGCCCATCAGGCCGGCGGGACCGCTCACGGTCCGCGCCACAGCCGCCGCCCCGCCCCGCGCGGCGGCGGCGAGCGCGGCGGTGAGCGCCGGGCGGGCGGGGTCCGCGGCCCGTACCGGTGTGATCAGGACGTCGATGACGCCGCCGCAGGTCAGACCGGCGGCGAAGGCGTCCTCGTCGCTGGGGCCGAAGCGTTCCAGGACGGTCTCGCCGTCCCGGAGCGCCTGCTCGCACAGCGCGTACACCGCGCCCTCCACACAGCCGCCGGAGACCGAGCCGACCGCCGTGCCGTCGGTGTCCACCGCCAGCGCGGCGCCGGGCCCGCGGGGCCCGCTGCCGGCGACCGCCACGACGGTGGCGACCGCGAAGTCGCGGCCCTGCTCGGCCCACCGGTGCAGTTCCTCGGCGATGTCCAGCATCTCTCGGCCTCCTGAGCCGGGTGCTCCGGGTGGCGCGCGCCGTGGCCGTCCGTGTGCCGCCCGGAGGGTCTGTCATGCGGTGCCGGTCAGGTGCTCCGGTCGTACCGGCGTACGGTTCAGCTCCAGCCCGGTCGCGTCCCGGACGGCCGCGAGGACCGCCGGGGTGGACGACAGTGTGGGGGCCTCGCCGACGCCGCGCAGCCCGTACGGCGCGTGGTGGTCGGCGAGTTCGAGCACGTCGACGGGGATGGTCGGCGTGTCGAGGATGGTGGGGATGAGGTAGTCGGTGAAGGAGGGGTTGCGGACCTTCGCGGTCCTCGGGTCGACGAGGATCTCCTCCATGACCGCCACGCCCAGCCCCTGGGCGGTGCCGCCCTGGATCTGGCCGATGACGGACAGCGGGTTGAGCGCCTTGCCGACGTCCTGCGCGCAGGCCAGTTCGATCACCTTGACCAGGCCGAGCTCGGTGTCGACCTCGACGACGGCGCGGTGCGCGGCGAACGTGTACTGGACGTGTCCGTTGCCCTGGCCGGTGCGCGGGTCGAAGGGTTCGGTCGGCCGGTGCCGCCACTCCTCCTCCACCTCGACGGCCTCGTCGCCGAGGACGTCCACCAGGTCGGCGAGGACTTCGCCGCCGTCGGTGACCACCTTGCCGTCCTCCAGCAGGAGTTCGGCCGTCGCCCACGCCGGGTGGTAGGAGCCGAGCCGGCGCCGGCCGAGTTCGAGCACCCGCTCGCGGACGAGTTCGCAGGCGTGGCGCACGGCGCCTCCGGTGACATAGGTCTGCCGGGAGGCGGAGGTCGAACCGGCCGAGCCCACCCGGGTGTCGGCCGGGTGGATGGTGACCTGGACGACGCCGAGTTCGGTGCGGGCGATCTGGGCGTGGACGGTGACACCGCCCTGTCCGACCTCCGCCATCGCGGTGTGCACGGTGGCCACGGGCCGCCCGCCGACCACCTCCATCCGCACGCGTGCGGTGGAGTAGTCGTCGAAGCCCTCGGAGAAGCCGACGTTCTTGATGCCGACCGCGTAGCCGACGCCGCGGACGACGCCCTCGCCGTGGGTGGTGTTGGACAGGCCGCCCGGCAGCCGGCGTACGTCGACGCCCTCGCTGCTCTCCCACTGCCGCTCGGGCGGCATCGGCATCGCCTTGACGCGGCGCAGGAGTTCGGCGACCGGCGCCGGGGAGTCGACCCGTTGTCCGGTGGGCATGACCGTGCCCTGCTCCATCGCGTTGAGCTGTCTGAACTCCACCGGGTCCATGCCCAGTTCCCGCGCCAGCTTGTCCATCTGCGCCTCGTAGGCGAAGCACGCCTGGACCGCGCCGAAGCCGCGCATGGCGCCGCAGGGCGGGTTGTTGGTGTAGAGGGCGAGGCCCTCGATCTCGACGTCGTCGACCCGGTAGGGGCCGACGCCGAGGGAGGTGGCGTTGCCGACCACGGCCGGGGAGGCGGAGGCGTACGCGCCGCCGTCGAGCACGATGCGGCACTTGACATGGGTCAGTCTGCCGTCGCGGGTGGCGCCGTGCTCGTAGCGGAGTGTGGCCGGGTGGCGGTGGACGTGGCCGAAGAAGGACTCGAAGCGGTTGTAGACGATCTTGACGGGCTTGCCGGTGCGCAGGGCGAGCAGGCAGGCGTGGATCTGCATGGACAGGTCCTCGCGGCCCCCGAACGCGCCGCCGACGCCGGACAGGGTCATCCGCACCTTGTCCTCGGGCAGGCCGAGGACGGGCGCGATCTGGCGCAGGTCGGAGTGGAGCCACTGGGTGGCGACGTAGAGGTGGACGCCCCCGTCCTCCTCGGGGACGGCGAGTCCCGACTCGGGTCCGAGGAAGGCCTGGTCCTGCATGCCGAAGGTGTACTCGCCCTCGACGACGACGTCCGCCCGCTCGCGGGCCCGTGCCACGTCGCCGCGCACGATCGGCTGGCGGTGGACGATGTTGGGGTGGGGGACGTGGGCGGAGATGGGCGTCCCCCCTGGGCCGGAGCCCGTCGGAGGCCCTTGGGGGAGGTCCTGCCGGTTCTCGTGGACGAGGGGCGCGTCGGGGGCGAGCGCGGAGGCCTCGTCGGTGACGACCGGGAGTTCGCGGTACTCGACCCTGATCCTGGCGGCGGCGCGGCGCGCGGTCTCCGGGTGGTCGGCGGCGACCACGGCGACGGGTTCGCCGTGGTGGCGGACCTTGCCGTGGGCGAGGACGGGGGTGTCCCGGATCTCCAGGCCGTAGTTCTTCACCTCGGTCGGCAGGTCGTCGTGGGTCAGGACCGCGTACACGCCCGGCAGTGCGAGGGCCTCGGAGGTGTCGATCGACACGATCTCGGCGTGCGCGAGCGTGGAGCGCAGGATCTGGCCCCAGAGCATGTCCTCGTGCCACAGGTCGGAGGAGTACGCGAACTCGCCGGTGACCTTGAGGAGGCCGTCGGGGCGCAGGGTGGACTCCCCGATGCCGCCCCTGGTCCGCGCGCCCTGGGTGAGGGCGGTGGGCGCACCGAGGGGGGTGACGGCGGCCGGTCCGGGCGCCGTTGCGGGCTCGTGGGCGGTCATCCGCGGGTCCCCTCGGACTGGCGGGCGGCCGCGAGGCGGACCGCGTCCATGATCTTCTCGTAGCCCGTGCAGCGGCACAGGTTGCCCGACAGCGCCTCGCGGATGTCCGCGTCGCTCGGGCTGGGGTTGCGCTCCAGCATCTCGTCGGCGGCGACCAGCAGGCCCGGGGTGCAGAAGCCGCACTGGACGGCGCCGGCGTCGATGAACGCCTGCTGGACCGGGGCGAGTCCGGCGCTTTCCCGGTGTTCGGCGCCGGCGCCGCCGAAACGCTGCCGGGCGAGGTCCGCCAGCCCCTCGACCGTGACGACGTCACGGCCCTCCACCTGGCCCGCCGCGACGAGGCAGGAGCACACCAAGACGCCGTCCAGGCGCACCGTGCAGGAGCCGCACTCGCCCTGTTCGCAGGCGTTCTTGGAGCCGGGCAGGCCGAGCCGCTCGCGCAGCACGTACAGCAGGGACTCGCCCTCCCACACGTCGTCGGCCTGCCGGCGCCGTCCGTTGACGGTGAAGTCGATACGCATCACGCGGCTCCCTCGGTGCTCCGGCGGGCGCCGCGGTACGACTCCCAGGTCCAGGTCAGCGTGCGGCGGGCCATGACGCCGACGGCGTGCCGGCGGTACTCCGCGGTGCCCCGGACGTCGTCGATCGGGTTGCAGGCGGCGGCGCACAGGGCCGCGAACTGCCGGACCACGGACGGGGTGACGGTCTTCCCGTTGTCCCAGAAGCCGCCCTCCTCGAGCGCCGCGTTCAGGAACTCCTCGGCGGCCGTGGCGCGTACGGGGGTGGGCGCCGCGGAGCCGATGCCGGTGCGGACCGTGCGGGTCCCCGGGTGCAGGGCCAGGCCGAACGCGCACACGGCGATGACCATCGCGTTGCGGGTACCGACCTTGGAGAACTGCTGGGGGCCGTCGGCCTTCCTGATGTGCACGGCGCGGATCAGTTCGTCCGGCGCCAGCGCGTTGCGCTTCACTCCGGTGTAGAAGGCGTCGATCGGGATGCGGCGGGACCCGCGCACCGACTCGGCCTCGACCTCGGCGCCGGCGGCGAGCAGCGCCGGGTGGGCGTCGCCCGCCGGGGAGGCGGTGCCGAGGTTGCCGCCGACCCCGCCGCGGTTGCGGATCTGCGGGGAGGCGACCGTGTGGGAGGCGAGGGCGAGACCCGGCAGCTCGGCCCGCAGGTGCTCCATGATCCTCGAGTACGGGACGGAGGCGCCGAGCCGTACGGTGTCCGCGCCGACCTCCCATTCGGCGAGGTCGGCGATGCGGTTGAGGTCCATGAGGTACTCGGGTCTGCGGTGGTCGAAGTTGATCTCGACCATCACATCGGTGCCGCCCGCGATCGGTACGGCGGTGGGGTGCTCGGCCTTCGCGGCGAGCGCCTCCTCCCAGCCGGCTGGGCGAAGGAAGTCCATGACCGACTCTCTTCTTCGTCTCGTGTCGGGTGCGTCGAGTTGTTCCTCCCGTGAGTCGTACGGGATCGAACCGGTCCGTGTCCGGCGGGCCCGGCTCGTTCGTGGGGGATTCACTCGGAGTGCGCCTCAGTACACCGTCCGTTGCTCCACCCGGGTCAGTCACGGAAGCCATGAAGGAGTTGGCTGGCCAGCGCAATCATCTTGTAGATTCATATGAACGAAGGGCTTCAGCGGTCTCGACGACTTCGGCGATCCCGGTGATCCTCATGTCTTCCTCCAGGAACAGCGGATCCGGAGGACCCGGAGGACACGGAGAGCGCTCTTCCGGTAACCGGCCGACCGCGACCGATCGGCCGACCGCCGGACGCCGCACCGCGGAACCCCCTCCACGGCCCATCGTAGGCACCGACCCACACGTCGAGGACGCATCGACGTACATGACGCACACATCCACGCACACATCGACACAAAGGAAACGGCGGCGACGAGAATGCGGCTGCGCGCACTGCTGGAGACCGACGCGCTGGGCCTCAGGCTGCTCGGCGGCGAGGACGAGCTGGACCGCACCGTGCACGGGGTGATGACCACCGACCTCAAGGACCCCAGCCGCTACCTCTCGGGCGGGGAACTGGTGCTCACGGGCCTGGCCTGGCGCCGGGACCCCGCCGACTCGGAACCGTTCGTACGGCGCATGGTGCGGGCGGGGATCGCCGCCCTGGCGGCCGGTGAGGCCGAGCTGGGCGACATCCCGGACGACCTGATCGCGGCCTGTGCGCGGCACCGGCTGCCGCTGTTCGCGGTGCACGAGTCGGTGGCCTTCGCGACCGTCACCGAGCACGTCGTGCGGAAGGTGTCCGGCGAGCGGGCCGGGGACCTCGCGGCCGTGGTGGACCGGCACCGGCGGATGATGACGTCGGGCCCGGCGGGCGGCGGCCCGGACGTGGTGCTCGATCTGCTCGGCACCGACCTGGACCTGCGGGCGTGGGTGCTCTCGCCCACCGGGCGGCTGATCGCCGGCTCGAAGGCGGCGGGGCCGGGGCTGCCCGCGGGCGTGGGCGCACGGCTCGCGGCGGAGCACCTGGCGGCCGCGCGCTCCGGCCGGCCCGGACCGCACCGGGTGACCCTGGACGACCGGACCACGTACAGCCTCTTCCCGGTGCGCGGCGGCGGGCACCCCCCGCTGACCGCGCGGACCCCGCACGACGGGCGGGACGCCTCCGGACCCCCGGACGGCCCGGACGGCTCGGACGGCTCGGACGACCGGGGCGCGGTGCTGTCGGACTGGCTGCTGGCGGTCGAGGCGGATGCCGCGGACTGGGCCGGGGAACGGCTGGACCTGCTGCACGGCGTCACCCAGCTGATCGCGGTCGAGCGGGACCGCCGGGACGCGGCGCGCACGGTGCGCCGTCGGCTCGCGCACGAGGTGCTGGAGCTGGTCCAGGCGGGAGCCGCGCCGGCCGAGGTCGCGGCCCGGCTGCGGGTGGCGGCGCCGGTGCTGGTGCCCGGGCTCGGGACCGCACCGCACTGGCAGGTGGTAGTGGCCCGGGTCGACCGGGACGGCGGCGGGGCCGAGGGCGGTCCGGCCACGCAGGCGCTGCTCGAGGAGATCCTGGCCGATCCGGCGTCGACGGGGCCCGAGCAGTCCGACCGGCTCGCGGTGGCGCACACCGGGGAGGAGGCGATCGCACTCGTCCCGCTGCCGGCCGCGGCGGGCGAGCACGAGGGCTCCGACGGGAACGGGATCCTCGCGGAGACCCTGCTGGAGTCCGTACGGGGCCCGCTGACGGCCGGTCTGGACGGCGACGGGCGGCTCACGCTCGGGGTCAGCGCGGCCGTGCACTCGGCGGAGGGGCTGCGCGGGGCACTGGAGGAGGCGCGGCACGCGCGGCGCGTGGCCGCGGCCCGTCCGGGCCGGGTCTGCGCGGCCGGCCACCACGAGCTGGCCTCGCACGTCCTGCTGCTGCCCTTCGTCCCCGACGACGTACGCCGGGCCTTCACCGCCCGCCTCCTGGACCCGCTGCGGGAGTACGACCGGCGCCACCGCGCCGAGTTGATCCCCACCCTGGAAGCCTTCCTGGACTGCGACGGCTCCTGGACCCGCTGTGCCTCCCGGCTGCACCTGCACGTCAACACCCTGCGCTACCGGGTGGGCCGCATCGAGCAGCTGACGGGACGTGACCTGTCCCGCCTGGAGGACAAGCTGGACTTCTTCCTGGCCCTCCGCATGAGCTGACGGCGGGCCGCCGACGAGCTGACGGCGGGCCGCCGAAGGGAGCCGGAGCCGCCCGGGGCGGGGCGGGGGTGGCGTGCGGCGGATCCGCGCGCCGGTGGGGACTCGCGGGCGCCGTCGGGGAGTTGCCCGTTCCCGCCCGCCGGTCCAGGACTTTGTGAAATCCTTCACCCACCCTCTTGGCCCGGCCCCGTTGTTCGTGCTGAGATGCGGCCACCACTCAACAGCTCGAAGGCGTGCTCGGGG
Source organism: Streptomyces sp. NPDC004051 (assembly GCF_053604275.1). Lineage (NCBI taxonomy): Bacteria > Bacillati > Actinomycetota > Actinomycetes > Kitasatosporales > Streptomycetaceae > Streptomyces > Streptomyces sp. NPDC004051. The sequence continues at coordinate 7,186 of NZ_JBSGHG010000052.1, forward strand.
AGGGCAACGTGGCGCATACCGCCATGTCTGGTAACGGAACGACCGCTGGTGACGATCCCCTCCAGACCGCGGTATGGCGGCTGCGCTCACGCGCCTGCTGGGTCGACGCCGCCGCCCTGCTCACTCCGGTGTCCCCGGCCACCGCGCTGCAGCGGGCGTCGCTCCTGGTGGAGCGGTGCCTGTACACCGAGGCGGGGTGGGAGGAGGCCGAGGACGCGCTGCGCACGGCCGAGGCTTTGGCCGACAGCGACGACGAGCGGGGCGCCGCCGCTTGTGAACGCGGGTACTTGGCCTACGCCGCCACCCTGTTCGGGGTGCGGGACCGGGCGGACGAGGCACGGGCCGCGCTCGGCCGGGCGGCGGCGCTGATCCCGCCGGGGGCCGCGGCGCGGGCGCTGCTGGACTTCCGGCGCGGGCTGATCGCCGAGAACCTGACCCGGTCCCCGCAGTCGGCGCGCGCCGCGTACCACCGCGCCCACGCCGGCGCCACCGCGCACGCCGATCCGCTGCTGCTCTCCGGCACCTGGCGTCACCTCGCCGGACTCGCCCTGAGGGAGGGCGAGTTGGCGGAGGCCCGGCACGGCTTCGCCGAATCGCTGCGGATCCGCGAGGAGCTGGGCTATCTGGTCGGCACGGCCCCGGCCCTGGTCTCCCTCGCCGAGACGGAGACCGACCCGGAGGCGTCCCGCCTGCGGGAGGAGGCCCGGCGCCTGTTGCGCCTGCTCGGCGGGGTCCCCACCTGGCTGTCCCGCCAACTGGCCCCGCCGGCGCCGGGGGCGGCCCAGGCGTAGCGGCGTCCCGGTGTGCTCAGAGCGTCCCGGTGAAGTGGTCCTCCACCAGTGACCGCACCGCCTCCGCGTCGCCCGCGATCAACGCGTCCAGCAGGGCGGTGTGTTCGTGGGCGTCGGCCACCAGTCGCCCCGCCCCGCCCCGGGCTCCGGGGGCGGAGCCGATCAGGGGCCACTGGGCACGGCGGTGCAGGTCCTCGGCAATCCGGAGCAACTGCTCGTTGCCGGCCAGGGCGAGCACCGCGCGGTGGAAGGCGCGGTCGGCCTCGGCGTACGTGGCGCGGCAGCCGGAGGAGGCGGCGCGGATCGTGGCCTCGGCGAGGGGGCGCAGTTCGGCCCAGCGGTCGGCGGACACCGTACGGGACAGCCGCAGCACCACCGGGATCTCGATCAGCGCCCGGACCTCGGTCAGTTCGGCCAGTTCCCGGTCGCCCCGCTCCACGACCCGGAACCCCCGGTTCGGCACCACCTCGACCGCGCCCTCCAGGGTGAGTTGCTGCATGGCCTCGCGGACCGGTGTCGCGGAGACCCCGAACCGCTCGGCCAGCACCGGCGCGGAGTACACCCCGCCGGGCCGCAGATCACCCGTCACCAGGGCGGTGCGCAGCGCGGCGAGGATCTGCCCGCGCACGGAGGACCGCTGGACGGGCCGTCGGGGCAGGGGAAGGGCCGGTTCGCCGTGCGTGTGCTCACCGCGTACGCCGTCGGCCCCGGTACTGCCGGGCACGGCGGCGCCGGTCCCCTCGCGCCGCGGCCGGTTCCGCGGCCGGCCCACGTCCTCCGCGCCGGGCTGGGTGGGCACCCCGGCCCTGCCCGCGGCGCCCTGTCCGGTCCCCGTGTCGTCCACCCCGACAAAGCCCTTCGCGCCCTGCCTCACCGGGTCCTCCTCCGGATGTGTCGGTACTTGGGGTCATTACGGCGGCTTGTCACTCGCTCGTCAAGAACCTTAAGGGCACCGGGGCCCCCGGTTCACATCCCGGCACTCTTAGGTAAGGTGAGGCTTACCTTTATCGACCCGGTGTCGGGCGGACGTCGGTCCGGCCCGACGTGACGTGCAGGGGTGGTCCCATGGCAGTGCCCGGTTCGGCCGTCGCGGACGCGTACGCCCGCCTGGCGGAGGTCTTCCCGGCACTCGACGTCACCGAACTCGCCGCCGGCGAGGAGACCCCCCGGGGCGGCGCCTGGGTCGCCGCCGACGCGCTGGCCGAAGGGGACGCCGGGAGCGCGCTGGACGCCTTCCTGGCCTGGGACGAGAACCAGATACTGCGGGACTACGAGCAGCGGGCCCGCCCGGACGTGGTCGCCAGTTTCGGCCTGCACCGCTACGCCTGGCCCGCCTGCCTGCTGATCACCGTGCCGTGGTTCCTGCACCGCCGCGTGCCGCGCTACCCCGTGACGCACGTCTCCTTCGACCGCACCGCCCCCGGACTCGCCGTGGGCCGCATGGCCGTACGACCGGACACCTTCGCCTGCCTTCCCGGCGACCCGGCGGCCTCACTGCCCGGCGCCCGCGTGGTGCCGGACGAGGAGGCGCTGCGGGCCGAGGTGCGGACCGCCGTCGCCGAGCACCTCGGCCCCGTACTGACGGGCTTCGGTCCCCGGATGCGGCGGCGCGGCCGCGCCCTGTGGGGCATGGCGACCGACGAGATCGTGGAGAGCCTGCGGTACGTCGGCCAATTGCTCGGCGAGGAGGAACGGGCCCTGCGGGAGCTGGAGCTGCTGCTGCCCGGCGCGACCGGGCCGTACGTCGGCGCGGCGGGGTTCCGCCGGGTGCGCGGGCCCGGGGGCGAGCCCACGCACACCCGGGACCGGATCAGCTGCTGCATGTTCTACACCCTGCGCCCCGCGGAGATCTGCGCCACCTGCCCACGCACCTGCGGGGGCGCGAAGTCCGCCACCAGGCAGCTCGCGAAGGTCGGTTGACGCCGCGAAGGTCACGGGCCATTCACAATTCCCCCACTTGTCGCGGGAACTCTCCACGGAACCACTCGTACGGGTAGTCTCAGTCGAACCCAACTCCCGCGATCCAAGCGTCAGTTCGAGCAGAACGACGTCCTGGGTGCCCCCTCGCGTTCCGATGGCCGCCACTTGCCCCGAAATCCCCTGGGGGACGGTGGGATTGGGCCACTATGGCGGGCGTTACGCCCTATCCCAATGCAAGGGACCCCTAGATGAGACTGACCGATATATCGCTGAATTGGCTGCTTCCGGGCGCCGTGCTGCTTCTGGGCGTGTTGGCGGCGGTGGCGGTGCTCGCACGCGGCAAGCGCTCCTCGGTCAAGGACACGAGTGCGGACGACTCGTGGGAGCGCAGCGAGGAGCGCCGCAGGCGCAAGGAGGCCGTCTACGGCACCGTCTCCTACGTCCTGCTGTTCTGCTGTGCGGCGGTGGCGGCGGCGCTCTCCTTCCACGGCCTGGTCGGCTTCGGTGAGCAGAACCTCGGCCTGTCCGGCGGCTGGCAGTACCTCGTCCCCTTCGGTCTGGACGGCGCGGCGATGTTCTGCTCGGTGCTCGCCGTGCGCGAGGCGAGCCACGGTGACGCGGCGCTCGGCTCCCGCATACTCGTGTGGACGTTCGCGTTCGCCGCGGCCTGGTTCAACTGGGTGCACGCACCCCGGGGCATCGGACACGCGGGCGCCCCGCACTTCTTCGCGGGCATGTCCCTGTCGGCGGCCGTGCTGTTCGACCGCGCGCTGAAGCAGACCCGCCGGGCCGCCCTGCGTGAACAGGGCCTGGTGCCACGCCCGTTGCCGCAGATCCGTATCGTCCGCTGGCTGCGGGCCCCCCGTGAGACGTACCGTGCCTGGTCGCTGATGCTCCTGGAGGGCGTGCGCAGCCTGGACGAGGCGGTCGAGGAGGTGCGCGAGGACCAGCGCCAGAAGGACGAGACGCGACGGCGCAGGCGCGAGCACGAGCGGGTGGAGCGGGCGCGGCTGAAGGCGATCAGCCGCGGCCACCGCGGTGCGCTGGGCCGGGGCGCCGGTCACCCGGTGGAGACCCCGACGGTGGAGCGGGCCGACGACATGGCCTCCGCGGAGCCCGTCATACCGGCGCCGGAGGCCCTGCCGATGCGCGCGCGCCCCTCCCTCCAGCCGGTGCGCGGCGGTTCCGACCCGGTGACCGTCGACCTCACCGCGGAGGACGACACCCAGGCACTGCCGCGCCTGGACTCCCTGGAGCGCAAGCTCAAGGACCTGGAGCAGCAGTTCGGCTGACGGTCGACGGCGCGTCAGGCGGCGTCCGCGTCGAGCTCGAACCAGACCGCTTTGCCCACCGCGTGCGCCCTGATCCCCCACGCGTCGGCGAGGGACTCGACCAGCACCAGCCCCCGGCCGTGCGTACCGTCCCCTGCGTCCGGTACTCGCGGCCGGGGCTCGTGCTCCACGAAGTCCCGCACCTCGACCCGTAGTCCACGGGGTCCGACGGTGGCGGTGAGGACCGCCGCCCGGTCGGTGTGGACCAGCGCGTTGGTGACGAGTTCGGTGGTGAGCAGCTCGGCCGTCTCCGACTGTCCGGGGCTGCCCCAGTGTCTGAGCAGTTCTCGCAGGTCGTGGCGGGACTCGGGCACCGCCCGCAGGTCCGCGCGTCCCAGCCGGCGTCTCAGCTGTGCCGCCGGGGTCCGCTCCCCGTCGCCGTCGGCCGTCTCCTCCACGGTCGTCACCCGGGTCCTCCCGGCCATGCCCGGACCGCCCCCTCGTGCCTGCCTTCTCATGGCCCCCGCCCACGTCGTGGTGTCGATTCCCCCCTGCGGCTCGAACAGGTCCATGGGAATCCATGCCCCGCCACCCGTGCGCCGAGTCGTGCGGCGTGGTCAAGGCCGGTTATTGGCCGAACTTCAACGGCCACCCACGTGTTCGGGGGCGTCCGCACGGTGCTGCCGGTCCGGGTGACCGGCAGCACCGGCCCCGCCCCGGGCAACGCCTACGCCATGGGCCCGGACGTGGCCCGGCCCCTCCCCCGCGCGGTCACCGGGAACGGCGCCGGTGCGCCGGTCCCGGTGGTCCGCACGCTCCACCGGGTCTCCGCGACGGACCCGGAGGTACCGCAGGTCACCGCCCGGACCGTGAACTGCGACCGCCGCCGGCGCCTGGTGCCGGACCGGCCCTCGGCCGGCCGCTCCGGCGCCGTGCGGATCCACGACCGGGGCCGTCCGTTCCGCACCAGCGGCATCGAGGGCCCGCCCCGCTACGCGTACGAGACCGAAGCCCGCCGCCGGACACCCCGGGCGGGCTGGATCCCGTGCGGCCCGATCCGGCGGGCAGGCCTCACGGCCGGGGCACGTTGCGCAGGTTGGAACGCGCCATCTGGAGCATCCGGCCGACCCCGCCGTCCAGCACCATCTTCGACGCGGACAGCGCGAAGCCGCTCACCATCTCGGCGCTGATCTTCGGCGGGATGGACAGCGCGTTGGGATCGGTGACGACGTCGACGAGGGCCGGACCCTTGTGCTCGAACGCCGACTTGAGGGCATCGGCGAGTTCCTTCGGCTTCTCCACCCGCACCCCGTGCGCGCCGCAGGCACGGGCGACGGCGGCGAAGTCGGGGTTCTTCATGGCGGTTCCGTGCGAGGGCAGTCCGGCGACCAGCATCTCCAACTCGACCATGCTGAGCGAGGAGTTGTTGAAGAGCACCACCTTCACCGGCAGGTCGTACTGGACGAGGGTGAGGAAGTCCCCCATGAGCATGGTGAATCCGCCGTCCCCGGACATCGACACGACCTGCCGGCCCCGGTCGACGAACTGCGCCCCGATCGCCATCGGCAGCGCGTTCGCCATCGAGCCGTGGGAGAACGAGCCGATGACCCGGCGGCGGCCGTTGGGCGAGATGTAGCGGGCCGCCCAGACGTTGCACATCCCGGTGTCGACGGTGAACACCGCGTCGTCGTCAGCGAGTTCGTCCAGCACGGAGGCCACGTACTCGGGATGGATCGGCACGTGCTTCTCGACCTTCCGGGTGTACGCCCTCACCACCCCCTCCAGTGCGTCCGCGTGCTTCTTCAGCATCCGGTCGAGGAACGTGCGGTCGTCCTTGGCCTTGACCCTCGGGGTCAGACAGCGCAGCGTCTCCCGTACGTCGCCCCACACCGCGAGGTCCAGTTTCGAGCGGCGGCCGAGGTTCTCGGGCCGCACGTCGACCTGGACGATCTTCACGTCGTCGGGGAGGAAGGCGTTGTACGGGAAGTCGGTGCCGAGCAGGATCAGCAGGTCGCACTCGTGGGTGGCCTCGTAGGCGGCTCCGTACCCGAGCAGCCCGCTCATGCCGACGTCGTACGGGTTGTCGTACTGGATCCACTCCTTGCCGCGCAGGGCGTGCCCGACCGGGGACTTGATCTTCTGGGCGAACTCCATGACCTCGGCGTGCGCGCCCTGCGTTCCGGCGCCGCAGAAGAGGGTGACCTTCCCGGCCGCGTCGATCATGTCGACGAGCCGGTCGATCTCGGCGTCGCCGGGCCGGACCGTGGGCCGGGAGGTGACCAGGGCGGTCTCGACTGCCTTCTCCGGGGCGGCGTGGTCGGCGATGTCGCCGGGCAGGGTGACGACGCTGACCCCGGAGCGACCCACCGCGTTCTGGATGGCGGTGTGCAGCAGCCGGGGCATCTGCTGGGGGCTGGAGATCATCTCGCTGTAGTGGCTGCACTCGCGGAACAGCTGGTCGGGATGGGTCTCCTGGAAGTAGCCGAGGCCGATCTCGCTGGACGGGATGTGCGAGGCGAGGGCGAGGACCGGGGCCATGGACCGGTGGGCGTCGTAGAGCCCGTTGATGAGGTGGAGGTTGCCGGGCCCGCAGGAGCCGGCGCAGGCGGTGAGCCGGCCGGTGATCTGGGCCTCGGCACCGGCGGCGAAGGCGGCGGTCTCCTCGTGCCGGACGTGGACCCAGTCGATGGCGGAGTTGCGGCGCACGGCATCGACCACGGGGTTGAGGCTGTCGCCGACGACGCCGTAGAGGCGCTTGACTCCCGCGCGGGTCAGGATGTCGACGAACTGTTCCGCGACGTTCTGTTTGGCCATGACTCTCGGGTGCCCCTTCGGTGTCCGTGAATCCCTCGGGCGTGCGGGCTTCTGGCTCTCCCTCCGGGTTCCATGAATTCACACCCGTCGTGCTCACGCCTCCCAGACGGCGACGGCCGTACGGTCGTCCGCGTATCCCTCGACCCGTGCCTGGGTGTCGGTGAGGAAGGCGGCGAGGCCCGGCGGTTCGGGGCGGGACCACCGCTCGGCCAGGTGGGCTCGGAGCTGTCGCTCGCCGCGCAGCGGATCGGCGAGGCCCGTGCTGCACAGCAGGAGGGTGTCACCCTTCCGGGCTACGGAGGTACGGAAGCGGAAGGGTTCGCGCGGGGGTCCGGGGGCGGGCTCGTAGGGGCTCGGGGGTGTCGGGATGCCGAGGTCCATGGTGAGCCGGTCGCCCTCGGGGGTCTCGGAGGGCGGCGAGCCGAAGCCCATCACGGCCCCTCCCCTGGCCTCGGCGGCCTTCGGTTCGATGTCCTGCCACGCGCCGTCCCGCAGCCGGAACAGGCCTCCGGCGCCGACTCCGAAGAACACCCGGGTACGGCATTCGGGGTCGGCGGGCAGCAGGAGGCAGCGCAGGGTGACCCCGTACGCCTCGGGCTCGAGGCCCTGTTCGGCGGCGCCCGCGCGGAGTCTGCCGAGGGTGCGGTCGGTGAGGCGGTGCAGTCCGGACTTGAGTTCGCCGCGCCGGGCGGCCCTGATGTCCTCGGCGAGGCGGGAATGGCTGAGGCCCACCGCCTCGCCCATCCACCGGCAGGCCTCGGCGGCCGCGCGGTGCGCGCCAGGGGTGGTCCGCAGGCCGGTCGCGACCGCCGCCAGCACCAGCGCCCGGTCCCCGCTGCCGAACCGGGCGGTCAGCAGGGCGTCCCGGCGCGGTTCGCCCCGGTGGCGCGCGAAGTCGCCCCGCACGGAGGCGGTCCGCAGGGTGCAGGCCCCGTACCGGGCGCCGTCCAGCACGGTGTCCGGGACCAGGTCGTCCAGTGCGTGGGGGTCGGCGGCGGGCAGCGCGGTGGGTTCGGCGTCGTGGACGGGCGGCCGAGGGCCCCCGCGGCCGCGCGGTGCCGGCGGCGCTTCGGCGGGGCGGGCGGGACGCGGGGCCCGCGGGACATGCGGGGCACGGGGGTCGGCGGGGGTGGGCGTGGCCTCGGCGGCGGGCTCGGCCGGTCTCTCGTTCACCGTGCCGGCCGCGGAGTCGAAGCGGTCGTCGAGGGAGTCGGCCGCGGGCGCGGAGCCCGTGTCGTCGCCGGCCTCGGCGTCGTACAACTGCCCCCACCAGTCGTCCTGGTGGCCGGCGGAACCGCCCCCCTGCTCACTCATACCCTCAATTCTCCACCGCGAGGGCCCGGGGGAAACGGGGCATCAGGAAATCCGTCCCCGGCGGGAGGGCGCGGTGCGGGTCCGGCGCGCCCGGTCTGCGCCTTCTGCCGTCCTCCGGCACCCTGAACAGATGGGAGCGTGGGACCTCCTGCTGGCCGGACTGGTGATCCTGCTCGGCCTGTGCGGAGTGCTGCTGCCCGGGGTGCCGGGGTCGTGGCTGGTGTGGGCCGGGATCCTCTGGTGGGCCCTGCAGGACCCGCGGCCCGTGGCGTGGTGGGTGCTCGTCGGGTCGACCGCCGCCCTGCTCCTCTCCCAGGTGGTCCGCTGGACGCTGCCGCCCCGCCGGCCGCGGGCCGACGGGACCGCGGGGCGGGTGCGGGCGTACGCTGGCGCGGGGTCGTTCCTCGGCTTCGTCCTGGTGCCCGTGCTGGGCTCCGTCCCGGGCTTCGTGGCCGGGATCTACGCCGGCGAGCGGATCCGCCTGGGCGGCCACGGCGACGCGGCCGCGGCGACGCGTACGGCGATGCGCGCGGGCGGCTGGCGCCTGCTGACCGAACTGTTCACCTGCCAGCTGGTCACGGCGGCCTGGCTCGGCGCGGTGTTCTGGGGCTGAGTTCCCCTCCCCGGACACGACGGGCCCCGGCTACGGACGGAGCACTCCTTCGTGGGTGAGCAGGCGCACCTTGCGGTCCAGGCCGCCCGCGTATCCGGTCAGCGTCCCGTCGGCGCCGATCACCCGGTGGCAGGGGCGCACGACCAGCAGCGGGTTGGCGCCGATCGCGCCGCCCACGGCCCGTACGGCGGCCCGGGAGGCGCCGATCCGGGCGGCGATCTCGCCGTACGACACGGTCGACCCGTAGGGGACCTCGTCGAGCGCGGCCCAGACCTTCTCCCGGAAGGGGGTGCCGGCGGTGTGCAGGGGCAGCCGGAATTCCCTCAGCTCACCGGCGAAGTACGCGGCGAGCTGTTCCTCCGCCGCGCGGAACGGTCCCGGGTCCTGCCGCCCGTCTTCCGGCACACCGCGACCGCCCTTCTGGCCGGGCACGGAGAGCGAGGTGAGCCGCCCGTCCGGTCCGGCGGTGAGGAGCAACGGCCCGAGCGGACTCGGCACGCTCGTCCAGTACGGGTGCGGGGTGCTCGTCGTCACGATCGCCGTGGTCGGCGTGTTCGCCGTGGTCGCCGTGGTCGGCGTGGTCGCCGTGGTCGGTGTGGTCGGTGTGTTCGTCGTGGTCATCGGTACTCCAACTCCCCTGCCGCGCGCAGGTGGTTCAGTGCGTACGAGCGCCATGGGCGCCAGCTGTCGGGCAGCTCCGGGCCGGGCGGAGCCACGTCCGGGTCGCCGAGGGCACGGGTGCGGATCTCGGCGATGGTACGGGCGTCCAGGCCGGGAACGGCGCGCAGGGCGTCCGCGGTGTCGTCCCGGTCGGCGCCGGGGTCGAGGCGTACGGTGCCGTCCGCGAGGGCGGCGGTGAGCGCGCCCAGGGCGCCGCCGGGTTCGGCCTCGGCGAGGACGGCCGGTTCGGGGAAGAGGTGGGTGAGGCCGTCGCAGGGGGCGTCGAGCCTCTTGCCGTACCGCTGGACCAGCCGGGCGGCCTCCTCGCGGCCCACCAGGGCCCGTACCGCGGGTTCCTCCGGGTCGGCGGTGCCCGGTGAGCGCAGTCCGGGCCGGGCGGCGACCAGCGGGGCGAGCCGCGCGTCGGCGCCGAGCCGTTCGTCCACGGCGTACGGGTCCGCGTCCAGGTCGAAGAGGCGGCGCAGCCGCTGTACGGCGGTGGTCAGGTCCCGGAGGTCGGTCAGGTGGATGCGGGCGTCGAGCCAACCGCCGGGGCGGGCCGCGGAGCCGGTGCGCGTGGTCCCGGGACGTTCGTCGACGGCGGTGACGCCGATGCCGTACGGGAGGCGCAGGGTGCGTCGGTAGATGCGGGCGCCCGGGGTTCCGGTGACCTCCTCGACGCCCGGGACGGCCTCGCGTTCCAGCAGGTCGAAGACGGGGCGGACCTGGTACGGGCCGCGGTGGGCGAGCCGCACGGGGATGCCCGCCGTGGGGGCGGCCGTGCGGCGGGCGGCGGCCCGGCCGCCGGGTGCGGTGGCGCGCAGTGCGGTGGGGGTCATGGCGTACACGGACCGGACGGTGTCGTTGAACTGCCGCACGCTGGCGAACCCGGCGGCGAAGGCGATCTCGGTGATCGGGAGCCCGGTGGTCTGCAGCAGCACGCGCGCGGTGTGCGCGCGCTGCGCGCGGGCGAGGGCGACGGGCCCGGCGCCCAGTTCTCCGGTGAGCTGGCGCTGCACCTGGCGGGCGCTGTACCCGAGCCGGACGGCCAGTCCGGCGACGCCCTCGCGGTCGACCACCCCGTCGGCGATCAGCCGCATCGCCCGGCCCACCACGTCGGCGCGCACGTTCCACTCGGCGGAGCCGGGGACCGCGTCCGGACGGCACCGCCGGCAGGCCCGGAATCCGGCGCCCTGCGCGGCGGCGGCGGTCGCGAAGAACCGCACGTTGCGTCGTTTCGGTGTGACGGCGGGGCAGCTGGGACGGCAGTAGATCCCGGTCGTCCCGACGGCGAAGAAGAACGCGCCGTCGAACCGTCCGTCCCGGCTGCGCACCGCCTCGTACCTGCTGTCCTCGTCCATCACACCGTCCAGTCTCCGCCGGCCGGGGCAGCCCGGCTGGCGGAAATCGGACAGGGAGGTGCGGGGGGCGCGCCGACGAATCAGCGCAGACGGCCCCGCTTCGCCTCCATCGCCGCCTTGCCCATCGCGCCCTTCCGCTTCCACTCCTTGCGGATCTCCGCGCGCAGCCGTGCGTCGGTCTTGGCGACGATGCGCTGGTTCTCCCGCAGCAGCTTGCGGTAGCTCTCGAGGCGGCGTTCCGGCAGGACGCCCGTCTCGACGGCCTCGAGGACCGCGCACCCCGGTTCGCTCCCGTGCGCGCAGTCGTGGAAGCGGCAGCCTCCGGCCAGCTCCTCGATCTCGGAGAACACCTGGCCGACGCCGCTGCCGGCGTCCCAGAGCCCGACGCCCCGCAGGCCCGGGGTGTCGATGAGGACTCCCCCGCCGGGCAGGGCGAGCAGGTTGCGGGTGGTGGTGGTGTGGCGGCCCTTGCCGTCGACCTCCCGGGCCGCCTGGACGTCCATCACGTCCTCGCCGAGGAGCGCGTTGGCCAGGGTGGACTTGCCCGCACCCGACACGCCGATCAGTACCGACGTACCGCCGGAGACGACCGCGGCGAGGACGTCCACCCCCTCGCCGTCTCGGGCGCTGACGGCGAGCACCGGGACGCCGGGCGCGGTGGTCTCCACGTCCTGGACCAGATGGGCCCGGGTCACCGCGTCCGGCACCAGGTCGGCCTTGGTGAGCACGACCACCGGCTGCGCCCCGGACTCCCAGGCGAGGGCGAGGAACCGTTCGATCCGCGCCAGGTCCAGCTCACCGGCGAGCGAGACGGCGACGACGGCGTGGTCGACGTTGGCGGCGAGGATCTGTCCCTCGGACCGCTCGGAGGAGCTGGAGCGCACGAAGGCGGTGCGCCGCGGCAGGTACGCCCGTACGTAGCGCGGGGTGTGACCCTCCGGATCGACGGCGACCCAGTCCCCGGTGCACACGACCCGCAGGGGGTCGTGCGGGGTGACGAACGCGGTGTCGGCCCGGACGGTCCCGTCGGCGGTGACCACGTCGCACTGCCCGCGGTCGACCCGCACCACGCGCCCGGCCACCAGTCCTTCGGCCGCGTAGGGGGTGAACGCGTCGGCCCACGCCTCGTCCCAGCCGTAGGCGGCCGGCACGGGGGAGGTGAAGGAGATGGAAGAGGCGGAAGAGGTGAAAGAAGAGGTGGAGCTCAAGGGGTGACCCTTCGCAAGGGTGGCCCCGGCGGCCGCGCGGACGCGCGGAACGGAAAGGTGAGGTCAGCCGGTGGCCACGGAGATGAAACGGATGGATTCCTGGATGCGGGCGGCGCCCGTCGCAAAGACAGCCATCGGTCACACCTCCTGTCCCTCGCTCGATCCGGCGGCAGCGGACCGCGGCGCGTGCGCGCGCCGCTGGTGTGCTGCGGCCCTCACTGTAGGGAACCACCGGCCCGGGGCGCCACCTATTTGACGGGCGCCTTCGACGGGCGCCCCGGACACCCGGGGCTTCGGGCCGGGTCGCGTCACCCGGTCGTGCAGGAGTGGCCGTTGAGGGTGATGTCGGAGGGCGGGGAGTTCGTGCCGTTCCAGGAGGCGATGAAGCCGAAGGCGAGCTTCCCGCCGGCGGGGACGGTCTTGTTGTAGTCGGCGGCGGTGGCGGTGACGCGGGGACCGTTCTGGCTGACGTCGGCGTCCCACATCTGGGTGACGTGCTGGCCGTCCTCGAAGGTGAAGGCCACGCGCCAGGAGTCGAGGGGTTCCGTCGTGGCGACGGTGACGGTGGCCTGGAAGCCGGCGGGCCACTGGTTGACCAGGTCGTACGCGGCGTGACAGACGGCCGGCCGACTGGACGCGGTGGTGCGGGGCGCGGTGGGGGCGGCGGGGGCGGTGGCGGTGGTGCTGCCCTGGGGTTCGGGGTCGGGGTCGGGCTTCGCCGGGTCCTGAGGGCCTTCGGAGGACGGCTGCAGGGTGCCGGAGGGGGCGGGGCCGGAGCCGGTGGCGGAGGAAGAGGCGGAAGCGGAGGCGGAGGGAGCGGGGGCCGCGGGCGGGTACGGGCCCGGGTCGGCCACCGGTCCGGGGTCGGTGCCGGTGCGGATCGCGCTGTCGGCGTCCGTGCCGCCGAACGGCATCAGGGAGACGGCGAGGGCGAGGCCGGACACCAGGACGGCGGCGACCAGCAGCCCGTTGCGGGTGGCGCGCGCCCGGCCGGTCGCGTCGGCCGGGTCGCCGCCCGCGTCGGGGCCGTCGGGGCGGCCGGGGCCGAGCCGCGCCTCGGCCGCGCGGCGGCGGCGCTCCAGGTAGGCCAGGCCGCCCCAGCCGAGGACCCCGCCGGTGAGGGCGCCGGGCAGCCCGCCGCCGTGCAGCCGGAGGCAGGCCGCGGCCTCGGCGCAGCGTACGCAGGTGGCGAGGTGTTTGGAGAGGTCATCGGGGGTGTCGGCGGCGGGTGAGCGGGTGACGGCGTCCAGCAGCCGGGCGTAGCTGCGGCACTCCGCGTCCATCGGGGAGTCCAGGTGGTTGCGGTGGCACCGGTCCCGGAAGAAGCCGCGGACCTGGGCGAGTTCGTCGGCGGCGGTGGCGGCGTCGAGACCCAGCCGGCGGGCCACCAGGGGCAGCGGGAGGGACTCCGCCTCGGCCAGCCACAGCAGTTCGGCGTCGGCCTGCTGCAGATCGCGCAGTCCGCGCAGGGCGACCGGGCGCGACAGTGGCGGGCCGGTGAAGCGGGCGGCGTTCTCGGAGTGGAGCCACAGCCGCAGGTCGGGATCGAGCCGGTGTCCCTGTCCGCCCTCCTCCCAGGCCGCCGCGGTGGTGCGAACGGCGGTCAGCAGCAGGGGTATTCGGGGCAGCCTGGACGAGCGGCGGCCGGCCGCGCGTACGGTGGTCGCCTCCGCTTCGCGCACCTCGCGTATGCCCTGGGCGAACGCCTCGCGCGCCAGTTGCGCGGCGGCGGTGGAGCCGGCCGTGCACAGGTCGGCGTAGGAGAGCACCGCGTCCCAGCACTCGGAGAACAGTGCCGCCTCGGTGGCGTCCTGGGGGGCCGGCAGGTCGGGCATGACTCTCCTGCATCAACGAACTAGGTCAACTAGGGACATTGGCAAAGCAGTTGGGGGAAACCGCGGGGGCGATGGACGAGCTTTTCACGCTGCCGCCACAACTGACAAGCGCTGTCTCCGCTTAGTGCGCCACGGCGCCCGTTCACGCCCGCGCACGCCCCCTCGGGCACCCTACGCAAGAAGGGCCGGAACCGTCTCGGTTCCGGCCCTCTCGGCCTTGCTCAAAAGGTCCTCGGGATCGAGGATCCTCGGGCTCAGGGACCCTGGGGTCCTCGTGCCCGGAAGGGCTCACCCCTCGACGGGCGTCTGCTCCGGGAGGCTGTCCATGAAGGAGCTGACGGAGAACACCGCGCGGCCGGGTCCGGGCGGGCCGTAGCCGGGGGGCGAGGCGAGGCCGAACTCGTCCATCGTGGCGCGGTACGCCTCGAGCAGCCGGATGTGGTACTCCAGCGGCGCTCCCTGCGGGTTGGCCTTGCCGAGCGGGGTCGTCGGCTCGGGGCACCAGGTGGTGAAGCGGGGCGTGATGCCGTGCGACATGAAGAAGCGCAGGCCCTCGGTGGTCGAGGCGATGGCCTCGTCGACGGTGGTGAAGCCGAACGGCTCGGACATCTCCACGCCCGCCACGAAGTTGGGGATGACGTTGCGCGCGCCGAAGACGTCCGCGGAGTCCAGGATGCGCTTGTGCCACTCGTCGCGGCCGACGTAGCGCTCCTTGCCCGGGCAGTACATCTTGAACAGGTACTCGTCCCACACCTCGTAGTTGGGGTGGTAGATCTGCACGCCGTAGTCCTTGAAGCGCTGCACGTCGTCCTTGGGCAGCGCCTGGGCGACGACCTTGCCGATCCAGCGGCCGGGGAAGCGCTCCTCGATGGCCTTGGCGTAGTGCCCGTAGAAGTCGGCCTCGTCACGGCCGGCGACCGTCTTGGTGATCGCGCCGCCGGTGAGGGTGTAGGCGGTGGACGCCTTCGCCGTGTCGTACCGGTCGATGATCTCCAGGGCCTCGAGGACCTCCTCGACGTCCTTGACCCCGGTGTAGGGGCGGCCGGCCGCCTTGTGCTGGCGCCAGTTGTGGTTGATGTCGCAGTACTGGCACTCCTCCTTGGCGCCGAAGTACTGGCAGACCCGGAAGACGGTCAGGTAGATCAGGTAGCCCCACTGGATGGTCGGGGCCACCTCCATGACGGACTTCCCGTTGGAGAGGGTGTGCCGGTAGTACTCGGGCATCGGCGGCACGCCGACGTCGGCGATGCGCTTCCCGTCGAGGTAGAGGCCGAGCACGCCGTCCTCGTTCGCGGCGACCCGGTACGGGGAGGCCGGGTTCACCCGGACGGAGACGACCGTGCGGCGCAGGTCGTAGGGGCCGCCGGTGAGGATGATCTCCTCGGGCGGGCGCCGCAGCGCGGCCTCGCCCAGCTCGGGCAGCGTGCCGTGGTCGAAGGAGAAGATGAAGTACGACTTCGGCTTGACCTCGCCCTTCTCGTTGTCGCTGAGGGCGGACGGATCGAAGGCGATACCGCCCCGGAGCAGGTCCTCCTTGAAGACGGCCTCGCGCGGCACATGCGGGAACCGCTCCATCAGATCCTCGACCAGCGCGGTACGGCTGCCGCTGCCCATCCCGTGTCTCCTTCCGGCTCGGACGTACGACTCCCGGCTCGGACGTACGACTCCTCACGGTATGCCCCCGCCCCCCTCGGGTGTGCAACCGGGTCCGGCGAACGGACCGGCGGCCCCCGGCATCGGCGCCGGTCGGCGCGGTGATGTGATGTCCCCGACACGCTCGACGACTCGGGGAGGGGCCGCCGCATGACCGGGACCGTGACCAACTGGGCCGGCAACATCACGTACGCCGCCGAGGAACTGCACCGCCCGCCCACCCTGGACGCGCTGCGCGCGCTGGTCGCCGGCGGCTCCCGGGTGCGGGTCCTGGGCAGCGGGCACTCCTTCAACGAGATCGCCGAGGCCGGTGCGGACGGCGTCCTGCTCTCCCTGGACGCGCTGCCCCCGCAGATCGACGTGGACACGACCGCCAGGACGGTCCGGGTCGGCGGTGGCGTGCGGTACGCCGAGCTGGCCCGGCAGGTGCACCGGCACGGGCTGGCGCTGGCGAACATGGCGTCGCTCCCGCACATCTCGGTGGCCGGCTCGGTCGCCACCGGCACGCACGGCTCCGGTGTCGGCAACGGCCCGCTCGCCTCGTCCGTGCGCACGGTGGAGCTGGTCACGGCGGACGGCTCGACGGTACGGATCGACCGCGGGGACGAGGCCCGGTTCGGCGGGGCGGTCACCTCGCTCGGGGCGCTCGGTGTGGTCACCGCGCTCACCCTGGACCTGACGCCCGCCTACGACGTCGAGCAGCATCTGTTCACCGAGTTCCCGCTGGCCGGGCTGGACACCGCCACCTTCGAGGAAGTGATGTCGGCCGCGTACAGCGTGAGCCTGTTCACCGACTGGGTCGCGCCGGGCTTCCGGCAGGTGTGGGTGAAGCGGCGTACGGACCAGCTGCTGCCGGACTTCCCCTGGGCTGTGCCCGCGACCGAGAAACTGCACCCCGTGCCCGGCATGCCGGCGGTCAACTGCACGGAGCAGTTCGGGGTGCCGGGGCCCTGGCACGAGCGGCTGCCGCACTTCCGCGCGGAGTTCACCCCGAGCAGCGGGGCGGAACTGCAGTCGGAGTACCTGCTGCCGCGCCGGTTCGCCCTCGACATGCTGCACGCGATCGACGGGATCCGGGAGACCGTCGCCCCCGTGCTGCAGACCTGCGAGGTGCGGACGGTGGCCGCCGACAGCCAGTGGCTCAGCCCCTGCTACGGCCGGGACACCGTGGCCGCCCACTTCACCTGGGTGGAGGACACCCCGGCCGTGCTGCCCGTGGTGCGGCGGCTGGAGGAGGCGCTGGCGCCCTTCGAGGCGCGACCGCACTGGGGGAAGGTGTTCACCACGCCAGCGGCCGACCTGCGCGCCCGCTACCCGCGGCTGGACGACTTCCGGACCCTGGCCCGGACCCTGGACCCCGGAGGGAAGTTCACCAACACGTTCGTCCGGGACGTCCTGGGCGAGTGAGCGACCGAGCGACTGGAACCGACTTCATGAAGCCCCTTTCCGAACCCCGCCCGCCGACCCCGAGATCACCGGCGAGGAGTGGATGTCCTTCCCGCCCGACATCCGGTGGGGCTCCATCACCGAACCGTTCGACGATCCCACGGTCGCCTTCACCGAGAAGGCGATGAAACCCCTGGCCCTGCGCGAACACACCCACCAGCAGGTCAGGGCACGGTGGGGGCTCGGGACGCGGGCCACCCAGACGGCGGCCTTCCCCTCCGACGGTGAGGGCCGGCGGGTCCGGGTCGCCTCGTCGGCGTGGCTCAGTCGGTGCCCCGGAATATGTGCTGGTCGAAGGCGTCCGGCTCCTCACCGGCCAGGAGGGCCGGGCGCACGGGCCGTAACGGGCGCCGCGGTTCGGCCGGGCGCGCGAGCAGGAGCGGGCACGTGTACGCCGTCGGGCCCGGGGCGTTGTCGTGGTCGAGCATGAGGTTCGGCATGGTGCCTCCCGCGTTCATAGGGCCGCCCCCACAGGCCGACGCTGCGGGACCGCCGCGTCGCGTGCGAGGAGGCACTCCTCCAAGAATCCGCAGACCCGCAGGTGGTAGGTGCGGGCCGCCCAGCCGAGGCTGATGTTGTGACCCGCGTCGGGCTGGTGGTCGACGCGCACCGGGGCCGACACGAACGGCC
Source organism: Streptomyces sp. NPDC004051 (assembly GCF_053604275.1). Taxonomy (NCBI): domain Bacteria; kingdom Bacillati; phylum Actinomycetota; class Actinomycetes; order Kitasatosporales; family Streptomycetaceae; genus Streptomyces; species Streptomyces sp. NPDC004051. The sequence goes on from NZ_JBSGHG010000052.1 coordinate 24,702, forward strand.
GGGTCAGGTCCGCCACCGCCTCCTCGTCGTACCGCCACCACTGCTCCTGCTCGGCGAACGTGAAGCGGACGGGGGCCCGGACCCGTGCGGCCAGCTCCGGATACAGTTCCGGCCACGACCGTCCCTGCGCCGCCTCGATCTCCGGGACCTGCGAGAGGAGCGCCTGCCCGAGCCGGAAGGCGTTCGGCGGGTAGAGGCGCAGGGCGCCCCAGTGCCTGCGCCACTCGCCCTGGCCGCCGGGTCCGGGGAGTTGGTGCGGGGCGACGGCGAGGCGGTTGCCGAGCCCGGAGATGTCCATGCCGATCAGTACGTCCCCGAACGCGCTGGCGGCCGCCAGCGCGAGTTTGCCTCCGTAGCTGTGGGCGACGAGGAACAGGCCGGCCCCGGTGGCGTACCGCGCCGAGAAGTCGGCCAGCGCGGCGTGCAGGACCGGGGCCGAGTCCGCCAGGGTCAGACCGCGGGGCAGCCGCGCGGCGGAGAGTCCGTAACCGGGCCGGTCGACGGCGAGCACGGTGTAGCCGAGCTGGGCTCCCAGCGCGAGGAGGGAGAGGCCGGGGCGGGCACGGTTGTCGAAGTAGCCGGCGCGCATGCCTCCACCGTGCAGGGCGACGAGGACCGCGCGCGGCGCCGCGTCCACCGGCTCGGCGAGCAGCGCGGACAGGGTGAGGCCGTCGGCGTGCAGGGTCGTCGCGCGGACCTGCGGTGCCGCGACGGCGACGGGTGACAGCTGGGGCATCGGATCGGAACTCCTTTCGCTCGGAAGGATGGACCAGAAGCTGCGGGCCCGCTCAGGACACACGGCTCCCCGACACGCGCCAGTCGCGCGGATCGCGGTGCGGGACCGCTCGTTCCGGGCGGCGCCAGCCGGCCGTGCGCGGGGTCCCGGCGCCGTCGTCCGCGTGGGTTCCGGTCGCCGCGAGCCGGCTCAGCAGGACGGCGGTCAGGGCCGCGAGGTCGGCGGCGGTGGGCTGTCCGCTGACGATCCGGAAGGTGGTGGTCTCGCGACCGGGCGCGGTCACTGCGGCGGGTTGCCGTGCTTGCGCGACGGCAGGTCGGCGTGTTTGCGGCGCAGCATCGCCAGCGACCGGATGATGATCCGCCGGGTCTGGCGCGGGTCGATCACATCGTCCACCAGGCCGCGTTCGGCCGCGTAGTACGGGTGCATCAACTCCACCTGGTACTCCTTGATCTTCTGCTGCCGCACCGCCTCCGGGTCCTCCGCCTCGTTGATCTCGCGGCGGAAGATGATGTTGGCCGCGCCCTCCGCACCCATCACGGCGATCTCGTTCGAGGGCCAGGCGAGCGCGAGGTCGGTTCCGATGGAGCGGGAGTCCATGACGATGTACGCGCCGCCGTACGCCTTGCGCAGGACGAGCGAGATCCGCGGGACGGTGGCGTTGCAGTACGCGTAGAGCAGCTTCGCGCCCCGCCGGATGATGCCGTTGTGCTCCTGGTCCACGCCCGGCAGGAAGCCCGGTACGTCGATCAGCGTGACCAGGGGGATGTTGAAGGCGTCGCAGAATTGGACGAAACGCGCCGCCTTCTCGGAGGCGTTGATGTCCAGGACGCCCGCAGAGGAGGCGGGCTGGTTGGCGACGATGCCCACGACCTCACCGCCCATCCGCGACAGGGCGCAGACGATGTTGGTGGCCCAGGCCGGATGCACCTCGAAGTAGTCGCCGTCGTCGACGATCTCCTCGATCACGGTCCGGATGTCGTAGACCCGCTGCGGATCGTCGGGCACCAGCTCCAGCAGCCGGTCGGTGGGCCGGTCCACCGGGTCGGTCACCGGAGCGCCCGGGGGCAGGTCCCGGTTGTTGGCGGGCAGCAGCGACAGCAGGTGGCGGACGTCCTCCATGCAGGTGCGGACGTCGTCGTACGTGAAGTGCGCCACGCCGGAGGTCGAGCCGTGCACATCGGCTCCGCCCAGTCCGTTCTGGCTGATCTCCTCGCCGGTCACGGACTTCACGACGTCCGGGCCGGTGATGAACATCTGGGCGATCCCGCGGACCATGAAGACGAAGTCGGTCAGCGCCGGTGAGTAGGCGGCGCCGCCCGCGCACGGGCCGAGCATGACGGAGATCTGCGGGATCACACCGGACGCCTTGGTGTTGCGGAGGAAGATGCCGCCGTACCCGGCGAGCGCGGAGACTCCCTCCTGGATGCGGGCGCCCGCGCCGTCGTTGAGCGAGACCAGCGGCGCGCCCGCCGACAGGGCCATGTCCATGATCTTGTGGATCTTGGCCGCGTGCGCCTCGCCCAGCGCCCCTCCGAAGATTCGGAAGTCGTGCGCGTACAGGAAGACGGTCCGGCCGTGGACCGTGCCCCAGCCGGTGATGACCCCGTCCGTGTACGGTCGCTTGTCCTCCAGGCCGAAGCCGGTGGCCCGGTGCCGGCGCAACGGCTCGACCTCGGTGAACGTGCCCTCGTCCAGGAGCAGGTCGATTCGTTCACGGGCGGTCAGCTTGCCCTTGGCGTGCTGGCGTTCGGTGGCTCGCGGGTCGGACCCCTTGTGAGCCTCCTCCTTGATCAGGCCGAGTTCCTCCAGGCGCTCCATGGCCGTCCAGTGGCCGCGCGCGGCGAGCCGGGTGACGGTGGCCCGTGACGTGAGCCGGGAAGTGGTTTGTGCGGTGGTCTTCTCGTCGGTCGACATGGGTGCACGCTCCTCAACGTGAGCTTCGGGTGATCGTGCTGCCGGAGTTCGGGCCCGGGGCGCCGTCGCTGTACGGGGACTCCTCGGGCAGCCACCGGAGGGAGCCGCGTTCCGGACGGTCGCCGGGCACCGCGATCGCCGCCGCGTGCTCCGGCCCGGCGGGAAGGTCCAGGGCTGCCCGACTGGCCGGCCCGCGCCGCAGGTCGGACCCCGGGGAGTCGGTGCGCGGCCGGCGGGAGAGGCCGGTGCCGAGTGCCTTGAGGTACGCCTCCTCACGGGTCCACGACCGGCCGAAGCGCGCCCGGCGCTCGCCCGGCGGCGCGGCCTCCGGCTCCGCCTGCTCTCCCGGATGCGGTGCGCGGGCGCACGCCTCCACGGTCACCGGTGACGGCAGCCGTTTCACGTCGACGCCGATGACGCGCGGAGCGACCGCGACGGCGATCAGGCCCCGGCGGTACGCCAGGGAGATGTGCGGCGGCGGTCCGCAGGCCGGGGACCGGGGCGGGCCGGCCGTGCGGCTCCGCGCAGCCGGGACAGGGCTCCCGTACGAACGGGCGGCCGGTCGAGGTGGCCGCCGAGCAGCCGCCGCGGCAGCACGGTGTACGCGGCCCAATCGGCGGGACGCACGAAGGAGGCCGCGCGCCGGAGTTCGGCGCCGAGTCTTCCGGCGGTCTGGTCCGGCAGTCCGGGAAGAGGCGGGCGCACGAGCCGGACGTCCACGTGGCCCGGGCGGGGCGACGGTGGGACGCGGGCGGTGGGCCGGTGGGGGTGGGGGCGGAGGCGTGCGCGGTGTCCTTGGACGTCCCGGAGGGCCGAGGGACCCGGTACCGAGGGCCAGGGCCTGGGGGCGCCGGCCTGCGGCCTGGAGCCGGGGTTGTGGTCCGGTGCGTTCAGTGGGGCCCGGACCCACCGCACTGACGGTCCGTCCGCGCCACACACGGACCGTCAGTGCGGTCCCATACGCCGAAAGCGCAGGCCGGTGAGTGCGGTGAGCAGGCCGAGGCCGCCGATCGCGGTCACCACGGTCAGCGCCGGGCGACAGGCCGCCGCGATCTCCGCCGGGACCGCTCCGGCCGGTGGAGTCCACGCCGTGAGCAGCGCGGCCACCAGGGCCACCGAGAGTGTGGCGCCGACCTGGACGCCGGTCTGGTAGAGGCCGCTGGCCGCTCCCCGTTCGGCGGGGGGCAGTTGAGAGGTCGCCTGGCTGTTCAGCGCGGCGAAGGAGAGCACGAAACCGGCCCCCACCAGCAGCATCGTCGGCAGGATTCCGGTGGCGTACGCCAGTGGCCAGGGCGTGCGCAGGTACAGCAGGTAGCCCGCGAACGGGAGCAGCGCACCGGCCGCGATCAGGCGCGGTGCGCCGAAGCGGGCGACGATCCGTCCGGAGTACGGCGCGGCCACCACCAGCGGAGCCGCGGCCGGCAGGAAGGCGGCCGCGGTCCGCAGTGGAGACCAGCCCGCCAGACTCTGGAGCTGGTGACCGGCGATGAACAACAGCCCCAGATAAGAGCCGTTGAGACAGGTCGCGCCGAGCGCCGAGCGAATCATCGCGCCGCTGCGGAGTGCGGCGAACCGTACGAGTGGCTCCGCCGAGGCGCGTTCGAGGACGACGAAGAGGCTGAGCAGCACTCCGGTCAGGACCAGCAGGCCGGTGGAGCGGAGGTCGACCCAGCCGTGCGCGGGCACCGAGGTGATGCCCTGGACCAGAGCGAGCAGGGCGACGAGGAACGCGACCGCGCTCGCGAAGCCGTAACGCCGCCGCGCCGCGCCGGACGGCGGCTGTGCCGTCCCACCGCCCGGCCGCTCCGCACCACCCTGTGTCGAGCCCGGGATCAGCCGCAGGCCCAGAACGAACAGCACCAGGACCGCCGGGGCCGGAAAGGCGAAGGTCAGGCGCCAGCTGAAGCCGGTCAGCCAGCCGGAGAGCAGCAGCCCGGTGGTGAATCCTCCGGCACCGAAGAGGGTGTAGACGGACAGGGCCCGGTTCCGCGGCGTGCCTTCCGGGAAGGTGGTGGCGATGATCGCGAGCCCGGTGGGTGCGGTCAGCGCCGCGCAGAAGCCCTTCACCACCCGGGTGGCGGTGAGGAGCGAGGGGTCCTCGGCGAGCGCGCCGATCAGCGAGGCGACGGCGAAGCCGAGGAGGGCGGCGAGGTAGACCCGGCGGCGTCCCAGCAGCGCCACGACACGGGCGCCGAACAGCATCAGGCCGCCGAAGCCGACGGCGAATCCGGTGATCGTCCACTGCGTCGTGGTGAGCGACGCGCCGAGGTCCGTGCCGATCGTGGGCAGCGCCACGAGCGCCATGGACACTTCGAGCGCGTCGATGAGCATGTTGCCGGCGAGCACGACCAGCAGCCCCCACATCCGGGGGCTCCACGGTGCGTGTGCCGGGGCGGGTGCGGTGTGCGGGGGTACGAAGGAACTGGTCATGGTCCGGCGCTCCAGCGGGTCGGGGAGGGCGGGGCTCCGCCGCTCACGTCGGGGACGGCGGTCAGCCGAGCAGCGTGCCGCCGCTCGCGTCGACGAACGAGCCGGTGACCCAGCGGGCGTCGTCGGAGACCAGGAAGGCGATGACGTCGGCGACGTCCTCGGGTTCGCCCACCCGGTTGAAGGTGGACAGCCCCGCCATGGACGTGACGGCTTCCGGGATGTCGAAGACCGGATTGCTGTTGCGGGTGATGCCGGGCGCGACGGAGTTGATGGTGATGTTGCGCGGGCCGAGCAGCTTGGCGAAGTGCAGGGCGAGCATCTCGACGGCGCCCTTGCTCATCGCGTAGGCGATCTCGTCCGGATTGGAGAAGCGCGTGAGGCCGGAGGAGACGTTCACGATCCGGCCGCCGTCCGGAATGCTGGCCAGGGCCCGCTGGATGATGAAGAACGGCGCCTTCGCGTTGACCGCGAAGATGCGGTCGAACTGCTCCGGGGTCGTGTCCTCGGCCGCGACCCCGCCCATCACCCCGGCGTTGTTGACCAGGATGTTCAGCTCCGTGGAGCCGGTGCGCTCCTTGAGGCCCTCTTCGAGCCCGAGGAAGAGTTCGTGGACGCCGCCGGCCGCGCCCAGCTCGGCCTGGACGGCGAAGCCGCGTCCGCCGTCCTTCTCGATGCGCTCCACGACCTCGGTCGCCGCGTCCGCGCCGGTCGCGTAGTGGACGGCGACGAGCGCCCCTTCCCGCGCCAGCCGTTCGGCGGTGGCCCGCCCCATGCCCCGGCTCGCGCCGGTGACCAGTGCCGTCTTTCCGGTGAGCTTGCCCATGTTCTCTCTCCTGCCGATGTGTGAACCGATGTACGGGCCCGTGGGTGACGGGTGTCGTTCGGTGGGCCCGGTCTTCGAGGTGGCCGGGGAGGCCGAGGTGACCCGGGAGGCCCGCGCGATCCGGGTGTCCCGCGCGAACCACGTGGCGAGCGCCGCTTCGAGGCCCGCGGCCGACGTGCCGGCCCAGGCGACGTACCCGTCCGGCCGGACCAGGACAGCATCCGCACCGTCCAGCGGCGCCCCGGCCGGATCGTCCACCGGCCGGAACACCGTCACGACGTCCACGCTCCGGCCGAACGGCCCGGCGGCCCCCGTGAGCAGTAGCCGCCGCTCCTCCTCGTCCGCCGTCACCAGCAGCACTCCGCGCGCGCCTCGCAGCAGGTCCGTCGTACGCACGGACGAGCCGTCCGTCTCGGAACCGCCGCTGTCGGGGCCGTCGGCCCCGACGCCGTACGGCGTCGAGCCCGCCGCCCCGCCCCGGAGCACCGCACGGCCCCGGGACGGGCGGAGTTCCAGCGAGACCGGCGGCAACCTCCGGCCTGCCAGGGCGTGCGGCCCGCCGCCCGGACGGCCCGCGTCCGCGGGCGTACCGCCGTACCGGATGTCCAGACCGCTGACCGTCCCCGCCAGCCGGGCCCGCACCGCCTCGTACGGGAGCAGTTCGCCGATCACCTGCCGCAGCCCCGTGACCTCCGGTCCGCCGAGCAGCAACCGGGCCTGCGCGCGAATGTTGGCGAGGACCTGGCGGCCCACCTCGTGGCGCTCCTCGTGGTACGAGTCCAGCAGCCGGTCCGGGCCCCGGCCGCCGACCACCGCCGCCAGCTTCCAGCCCAGGTTGACCGCGTCCTGGAGGCCCAGGTTGAGGGCCTGGCCGCCGATCGGCATCTGGGCGTGGGCGGCGTCGCCGGCCAGCAGCACCCGGCCGTGCCGGTAGCGCTCGGCCTGCCGGGAGACATCGCCGAACGCGTTGACCCACAAAGGAGTTCCGGTCGAGAGGTCCTCGCCGGTGACGTTGTGCCAGGCGTCCACGATGTCGGCGAAGGACGCCTGTGCGGCACGTGGTGTCCGGCCGAACTCGTGGACCATCACGCGGGTGACGCCGTCGGCCCGGCGGGCCGCGATCGCCAGTCCGCGCGGCAGCCGTTCGAAGCGGCGGCCGCGGATGTCGATGCCGTCGATGTCGGCGCGGATCAGCTCGCGTCGGGCGTCGGTGCCGGGGAAGGCGATGGCGGCGAGGCGGCGCACGGTGGACTCTTCGCCGTCACATCCGACGACGTACAGGGCCGTGACCCGTACCGGAGCACCGCCGGGCCCCGCCGCCTCGACCACGACCCGGTTCGGGTGCTGCTCCAGACCGGTGACCCGGTGGCCGCGCCGCACCTCGGCGCCGAGCCGTACGGCCCGGGCGCCGAGGACCTCTTCGGTGCGGGTCTGCGGGACCTTCCACTGGCCCGGGTACGGGCCGGGCAGCCGCAGGTCCATCGGAAGGCCGCCGAAGTGGCCCATGGGCTCGTCCGGCGGAGTGCCGATCTCGTCCAGCAGCCCTCGCTGGTCGAGGATCTCCATGGTGCGGGCGTGCAGGGTGGAGGCGCGGGACTCGGTCGTCGGCGCGTCCAGCCGATCCAGCACGATCACGTCCGCGCCGCCGAGCCGCAGCTCCCCGGCGAGCATCAGCCCGACGGGGCCCGCGCCCACGACGACGACGTCCCTGTCCATGGCCGTTTCCACGACGACATCCGTGGTGACGGGGGCCCGCACGGCGTCAGCGCCGGGCTTCGGCGTAGTCCTTGGCGTGGCCGAGAGTCGCGCGGCTGTTGGTGCTGAGCGCCGACCGCACGTACTCCTTCGCCTGTGCCACGTCCGCCTCCGGCCCGAGGATCTTCCCGATGTTCTCGGCGCGGATGACCACGGTGTGCTGCGAGATGGCGGCGACCCCGGTGTCGGTCTCCCGGAAGGTCCAGAGGCCGGTGTGCAGGTCCATCAGGGCCGGCAGGGTGGTCTGCTTGTACGCGATCCTCTCGCCGTTCAGGCAGACCCGGTACGACTTCGTGGTGTGCACGGAGCCGTCCTTGGCGCGGGTGTCCATCTCCAGGGTCTGGAGGCCGGGGCTGTCCTCGGTGAGCCGGACGACCGCCACGTGCGGCAGCCGCTCCGACCAGAGCCCGGCCTCGTTGATGAAGTCGTAGACGTCCTTGACGGCGCCCTCGATCTCGATGGTGTCCTCGAAGGAGAAGGTCAACTCCTCGGAGACGGTGACCAGTTCGACGTTGGCCTTCAACGCGGCCAGCTCGGAGCGCGAGTTGCGGTCGACGGCCTCCTCGATCCAGGCGAGCCCGGCCGGGTCGTCGTCGACGGCGGTGTAGTCGTGCCGGAGCCGGATGCGGGACTCGGTGGCCGAGAGCGGCTCGATGATCCAGGTGCCGCCCATCGTCGCGACGGGCGGGGTCGAGACCTGCTGGCGGAAGGTGATCCGCATCGCCTCGCGGTCCAGGAAGCGGCGCGACGTCCAGTTCTTCGCCTCGCCGTTGGCCGTGGCCCAGATCCGGATCAGCTCCTCGTCGTCGGAGCGCTCGACGTGGTCGACGTAGATGGTGGGCGGGAAGATCCGCGGCCAGTTCTCCACCTCGGCGATCAGCCGGTACACCTCCGCGGCCGGGGCCGAGACCGTGATCTCGTGTTCCACCTCGCGTGGTCGGGAGTCGGACATGCTCTTCATCTCCTCGGGTCGTCAGCTCAGGAAGCGGGCACGGCTCAGAAGTTGCCGAGGCCGCCGCAGACGTTGAGGGCCTGCGCGGTGATGGAGGCCGCCGTGTCGGAGGCGAGGTAGCCCACCAGGCCGGCCACCTCCTCGGGGGTGGAGTAGCGGCCGAGCGGGATCTTCGCGGTGAACTTCTGCATGATCGCGTCCTCGGAGGTGTCGTACGCGGCCGCGTAGCCGGCCCGTACGCGCTGGGCCATCGGCGTCTCGACGTACCCGGGGCAGACCGCGTTCACGGTGATTCCGGTCGGCGCCAGCTCATTGCCGAGGGCCTTGGTGAAACCGACGACGCCGTGCTTGGAGGCGGAGTAGGGCGCTCCGAGCACCACACCCTGCTTCCCTGCCGTGGAGGCGATGTTGATGATCCGACCGCGGTCCTTGGTGCGCATGCCGCCGGTGTTCAGTACTGCGCGGGTGAGGCGGAAGACGCTGGTGAGGTTGGTTTCCATGACGTCGTTCCACAGCTCGTCGTCGAGGTCGGCCGTGACCCCGCCGCCGCTTCGGCCCGCGTTGTTGACGAGGACGTCGACCGTGCCGAACCGCTCGACGGCCGCCTGGACGAAGGCGTCGACGGAGTCCGGGGAACGCACGTCGAGCACCGTGCCGTCGGCCTCCAGTCCCTCTTCGTGCAGGGTCTTGATCGTGGCGGCGACGTTCTCGGCGTCACGGGCGCCGATGAAGACGCGGTGCCCCTGCGCGGCCAGCAACCGGGCCACCGCCAGGCCGATACCGCTGGTGGCGCCGGAGATGAGGGCGACGGGTCGGTCGTTTCCGGGCATGACTGCTCCTTCGGAGGTACGAGGGGTGCGGGAGTGGCTCGCGGGTTACGGGATGCGGATGCCGAAGAGGTGGTGGGAGGCGGCACTCAGGCGGGCGTCGTCTGACCGAGGTGCTCGTTGACGACCTCGACCATGCGGCGTGGCGTGCGCACCTCGCCGACCACCGAGTCGTCGAGCGTGATGCCGTACTCGCGCTCGATCCGGCCGCACGTCTCCAGGAGCGCCAGCGACTCGTAGCCCAGCTCCTCGAAGTCCATGTCGAGGATGTCGCCGTCGAAGTCGACGCTCTCGTCGGCACCGGCTCCTTCGCGCAGGATGCGCTTGAGGTTCTCCAGGGTGAAGGCCTGGGTGTCCATGTCTTCTTCCGTCCTTCTCTCTCAGCTGCGGGGAGGTGAACTACAACGCACCGACGACGACCGCCGAGTTGAAGCCGCCGTGGCCCCGGGCGAGCACCAGGGCGTTGCGGACCGGGAGCATCCGGGGCTGCCCGGTGACCAGGTCCAGATCGTGACCGGGGTCCGGGTCGACGTTGACGGTGGCCGGGACGAGGCCCTCCCGCATGGCGAGGAAGGCGGTCGCGACGTCGAGGGGAGCGGCACCCGAGCAGAGGCGCCCGGTCATCGTCTTCGGCGCGGTGACCGGCACTCCGCGCGGCCCGAAGACGACGTTCAGCGCCTGTGCCTCGGCCCGGTCCAGCTCCGGGACCGCCGCCGCGTCGGCGAACACCACGTCGATGTCGCCCGGCTTCAGCTCGGCGTCGGCCAGCGCGATTTCGATGGCCTTGCGGAGACCCGGCGGGCGGCCGCCGCCCGGTGCGGGGTCGAAGGTGGAGCCGTATCCGGCGATGTGTCCGTAGACCGCGGCACCGCGCTCCGCGGCAGCCGCCTCGTCCTCCATGACGAGGATGGCGCCGCCCTCTCCGGGCACATGTCCGGCAGCGGCCGCGTCGAACGGGACGTACGCGGTGCCCGGGTCGTCGCCGGTGGCCAGCCGGCCGCCGGCGAGCTGCGCAACCCAGCCCCACGGGCAGATCGAGGCGTCCACCGAACCGGAGACGACCAGCCTGGTGCCCTTGCGGATCTGCCGGCGGGCCTGGGCCAGTGCGTCGAGCCCTCCGGCCTGGTCCGACACGACGACGCCGCTGGGGCCCTTCATGCCGTTGCGGATCGAGATCTGGCCGCTGTTGACCGCGTAGAACCAGGCGAAGGACTGGTACGCGGAGACGTACTGGCTGCCTTCGCTCCACAGCTTCTGCAGCTCGCCCTGGCCGAACTCGAAGCCGCCGGAGGAGCTGGCGGTGACCACGCCCATGGAGTATGCGGGCAGTTCGGCCGGCACGACCCCGGCGTCCGCGAGCGCCCAGTCGGTGGCGACGAGAGCGAGGCGGGTCATGTGGTCGGTCTGGGCCATCAGCCGGCTCGGCAGATGCTCGGACGCGGTGAACCCGGGCACCTCACCGGCCAGCCGCGCCGGATACTGCGAGGGGTCGAAGCGGGTGATCCGGCCGATGCCGCTCTTGCCGGCCCGGGTCGCGGCCCAGTAGGCGTCGTTCCCGAGCCCGTTGGGGGCGGTGACGCCGATCCCCGTCACCACCGCGCGCGGGGTGGTCGCGCTCATGCCTCTCTCCGTTCCGGCCGGGCGAGCACCATGGCGCTCTGGAAGCCGCCGAAGCCGCTGCCGACGGTCAGGACCGTGTCCGTACGGTGCTCACGCGCCGTCAGGGGCACATAGTCCAGGTCGCATTCGGGGTCCGGCGTGTGCAGGTTGGCCGTCGGAGGCACCACGTTGTGCTCCATGGCGAGGACCGATGCGGCGATCTCGATCGAGCCGATCGCGCCCAGCGAGTGCCCGACCATCGACTTGATGGACGAGACCGGTGTGCGGTACGCGTGGTCGCCGAGGCTCTTCTTCAGCGCGGCGGTCTCGTGGCGGTCGTTCTGCTTGGTGCCGGAGCCGTGCGCGTTGACGTAGTCGATGGACTCGGCGTTCAGCCGGGCCTCGTGCAGCGCGTTGGTGATCGCCTCGGCCATCTCGGCCCCGTCCGCGCGCAGCCCCGTCATGTGGAAGGCGTTGCAGCGCGAGGCGTACCCGGCGATCTCCGCGTAGATGTGCGCCCCGCGCCTGTGTGCGCTCTCCAGCTCCTCCAGGACGAAGACCGCCGACCCCTCGCCCAGCACGAACCCGTTTCGGGTGCCGTCGAAGGGCCGGGAGGCGTGCTCGGCGTCGTCGTTGCGGGGAGTAGTGGCCTTGATGGCGTCGAAGCAGGCCAACGTGATCGGCGAGATCGGCGCGTCTGTCGCTCCGGCCACCATCACATCGGCGGAGCCCTCGCGGATCAGCTCCACCGCGTGGCCCACCGCGTCGATGCCCGAGGTGCAGCCGGTCGATACGACGGTGGCGGCGCCCTCCGCCCCGACCGTCCAGGCGACCTCGGCGGCGAACGAGCTGGGCACCAGGTAGTTGTACAGGTGCGGGACCGCGTAGGTGTGGTCCACGTGTGAGAGCCGGCCGCCGTCGCTGACCACTCGGTACTCCTCGTCCAGGCCCATCGTCGCGCCGACCGCGCTGCCGATGGTGACGCCCATGCGGTACGGGTCCAGCGCGCTCAGGTCCAGGCCGCTGTCGGCGACCGCCTCCCGCGCCGTGACGACCGCCAGCTGCGCGGCCCGGTCCATCCGGCGGATCTCCTGCGGGCTCAGCCCGTGCGCCTCCGGATCGAAGTCGATCTCGGCCGCGACCCGGGAGCGGAACGCGGAGGGGTCGAAGAAGGTGATGCCGCGGGTCGCGGTGCGGCCCTCGCTCAGCAGGCTCCAGAAGTTCTTGGCTCCGATGCCGTCGGGGGCAGTGACGCCGACCCCGGTGATGACGACGCGTCTGGCGCTCATCCCCGGGCCTCCCAGTCGTAGAAACGGGTGGCGAGGGCGTCGGCCGGGGACCGCCAGGTCGCCGGGTCGTACGCCTCGATGAACGGCTTGAGGTCGTCACTGATCCGCTGGAAGCGCGGATCGGTCTTGGCCGCCTCGATCAGCTCGCCGCCGTTGTCGGTGTCGAAGTCCTGGAGGTGGAAGTAGAGGTTCCGGTAGGAGAAGAGCCGACGGCGGCGGGTGCCCATCAGATGCGGCATCTCGGTTTTGTCGAAGTCACGGAAGAGCCGGGCGACCTCCTCGCTGGAGCCGGGGTTCATCCGGGCCACGATCAACGTGCTGTGCATGGGGTCTCCGTAAGGTATCGGGCGGCCGGGAAGGGCCATGGACGGTTCAGCGTGCCGGGCCGAACCAGCGGTCCAGCGCCATCGGCAGATCGGCGAAGCTGCCCGGCGCGGCCCACGCCACATGGCCGTCGGGGCGCAGCAGCAGAGCGCTGGTGTTGCCCAGGCAGTCGGCGGTGGGGCCGGGGACGGTGGCGGTGAAGAGGTCGACGCGATCGGTCCAGGGAGCGGCGCGGCGGCGCAGCTCGGCGTTGTCCTGAAGGTCCAGCAGCACGCCGCGGCCCGCGCGCAGCGCCTCGGTGCTCGACGCCGGCTGACCGGCCCCTTCGAGCGGCACGTGCGGCAGCCGCAGGCCGAGCAACGGGTGTGAGCCGCCGTCGAGTTCGTAGCGGATGTCCAGGCCGCCGACCATGGCCGCGAAGTGCTTGCTGACCTCGGGATAGCGGATCAGCTCGTGCAGGACGTCGCGCAGCGGCTGCATCTCCGCACCGCTGAGGAACAGCAGCCCCTGGGCCTGGGTGTTCATGAGCAGCCGCTTACCGACCGGGTGGCGCTCGGCGTGGTAGGTGTCCAGCAGCGACTCCGGGGCCCGGCCCCGGACCACCGCGGCCAGCTTCCAGCCGAGGTTCACCGAGTCCTGGATGCTGGTGTTCATGCCCTGGCCGCCGGCCGGCAGGTGGATGTGCGCGGAGTCGCCGGAGAGGAAGATCCGGCCGCGCCGGTACTCGGTGGCGTGCCGGGTGGCGTTGCCGAACGAGGAGACCCAGACCGGCTCGGCGTGCGAGATGTCGTCGCCGGTGAGCCGCTGCCAGGCGGCCGCGACCTCCTGCCAGCTCGGCGGCGTCTCACGGCGCTGCGGCGGGGTGCCGCGCTCGCAGACGATCAGGCGCGTCGTGCCGCCGGGCAGCGGGCCGACCATCACCATGCCGCCGGACAGGGTCTCGCCGATCATGCGCGGTTCGAGGGTGATGCCCTTGACGTCGGCGAGGAACATCTCCATGGTCGCGGCGGTGCCGGGGAAGTCGAACCCGGCCGCCTTGCGCACGGTGGACCGGCCGCCGTCGCAGCCGACCAGGTAGTCGGCGCGCAGGGTGTGGACACCCGACGGACCGCGCACCTCGACCTCGACACAGTCCTCCTTGTCGGTGACGGAGAGGAGTTCGTGGCTGCGCCGGATGTCGGCGCCGAGCTGCGTGGCCCACTCCTCCAGCACCGTCTCGGTGGCGGACTGCGGGATCGTCTTGGCCGCCTGGTGCGCGCCCTTCAGGACCCCGAAGTCGACGGGCAGACCGCCGAAGTGGCCCACGTTGCTCAGCTCGATCTCGCCGAAGCGGGAGAGCAGGCCGCGCTGGTCGAAGATCTCCATGGTCCGGGCGGTGAAGCCCAGACCGCGGGACTCACCGGTGCGCGCCGTCAGCTTCTCCAGCACGATGACATCGGCGCCCGCGAGGCGCAGTTCACCGGCCAGCATCATGCCGGCCGGTCCCGCGCCCGCGACGATCACTTGTGCGTCCATCGGTCCTCCTCGTGAAATCCCGCTGATGGGCGGGGAACGGGTCCTGAGGTGCGCGTGCAGGGGTGTCCGGTTCACCTGCGGAAGCGGGCCAGCCCCCGGTTCGCCGCATGGGCGGCCGCCGCGTGACGGGGATCGGGGGCGAGCTCCTGATGGCGTACGGCCACCTCGGCCAGCTTGATGGCGTGCTCGTCACCGATGGCGGCGGCGGTGGCGAAGACCTCCGCGAGGTCCGGGACCCCTTCGTGGTCGGCGAAGGTCTGTGGAGCGGGTACGGAGAACCAGCCGAGCATCGAGGCGCTGACGTCCCGGGCGACCAGGTACGAGGCGTGGCGCTGGTCGGCCGGCAGGTGCTCGACGACCAGGCGAACCGCCGCCGGGCCAGTGATGGAGTGGATCAACGGGACCGGGTGGCGCTGCGGTACGGAGGCGTAGATGCCGGAGTACTCGGCCACCAGCCCGTCGAGCGCGGCGGCCGCCCCTTCTCCGTCGCCCGTACGCGGGTCCGCGTCGCCCGGCCGGATGCCGTGCGCGTGGCTCGCGTACCGCGCGGCCCAGTAACCCAGGCCCTGGGCGAGCTCGTTGCGGAGCAGCCGGTCGTCCTCGCCCCGGACCGCCCGGGAGATGGCCCGGACCGCGTGGGCCGTCCGGATGACCCCGTGGGTGAGGACACCCGACATGCCGGGCAGCAGCCGCGGCCACCACCGGGCCAGCACCTCCGGCCAGGGCGCGAGGTCCAGTTCACGCTCGAAGAGCGCGGTCCAGTCGGCCACCCGGCTGAACTCGCCGAGCGCGGACCGCCAGTCATCCGCATCCGCCGCCTCGATCGTCCACCGGGCCTCGGGGACGTCGTGGTACGTGTGCGTGCGGAGGTTGTGGTCGACCCAGCGCGGTACGTCGTCCGCGTATCCCATGTACGCCAACGCCTCGGCCGCCATCGGCGCGTGGTTGACGAACCGGGGGCCGTGCTCGAAGCCGACTCCGCGCAGCCGCTCCAGCGCTCCGCTCACGGCATCGGTGTAGGTCAGTGGGGCCACGGGCCATCAGTCCTTGATGTCGCAGATGGTGGCGCCCGTGCTCACGGTGGACCCGGTGGCGAGCAGCCCCTTGACGGTGCCGGAGCGGTGGGCGTTGAGGGGCTGTTCCATCTTCATGGCCTCCAGGACGACGATCAGGTCGCCTTCCTCCACCCGCTGGCCCTCCTCGACGGCCGCCTTGACGACGGTGCCCTGCATCGGGGAGGCGAGCGTGTCGCCGGAGACCGCTGTCGTGCGTGTTCCTCCGCCGCGCGGGCGGGACCTGGCGGGGCCGGCCGGTGCGGGAGCGGTCCGGGCCGGCGCGAGGAAGGACGGGAGGACCACTTCGAGGCGCTGCCTGCCGACTTCGACGACGACCCGTTCGCGAATGGACTCCGCGTCGATGCCGGGTCCTTCAGCGGGCGGGACGAACGGCTCGATGGTGTTGGCGAAACCGGTCTCGATCCAGCGGGTGTGGACGGTGAAGGGGGCGGCAGTGAAGGCGGGGTCGGTGACGACGGCGCGGTGGAAGGGGATGGCGGTGGCCATGCCTTCGACCTGGAACTCGTCCAGCGCCCGGGCGGCGCGCTGCAGCGCCTCGGCCCGGGTGCGGCCGGTGACGATCAGCTTGGCCAGCAGCGAGTCCCAGGCCGGGCCGATCACCGAGCCCGACTCCACCCCGGCGTCCAGCCGCACCCCGGGCCCGGACGGCGGGGCGAAGGCGGTGACGGTGCCCGGCGCGGGCAGGAAGTTGCGGCCCGGGTCCTCGCCGTTGATCCGGAACTCGAAGGAGTGCCCGCGCAGCGGCGGGTCGTCGTAGCCCAGCGCCTCGCCGTCGGCGATGCGGAACATCTCGCGCACCAGGTCCAGGCCGGCCACCTCCTCGGTGACCGGGTGCTCGACCTGCAGCCGGGTGTTGACCTCCAAAAAGGAGATGGTGCCGTCCGCGCCGACCAAAAACTCCACGGTGCCGGCGCCGACGTAGCCGGCCTCCTTGAGGATCGCCTTCGACGCCGCGTACAGCTGCGCGGTCTGCGCCTCGGACAGGAAGGGGGCGGGGGCCTCCTCGACCAGTTTTTGGTGGCGCCGCTGCAGCGAGCAGTCCCGGGTGGAGACCACCACCACGTGGCCGTGGGTGTCGGCCAGGCACTGGGTCTCCACGTGCCGCGGCCGGTCCAGGTA
>NZ_JBSGHG010000053.1:0-38017 GCF_053604275.1 Streptomyces sp. NPDC004051
ACCCCCCGGGCCATGCGTTCGACAGGGGGGACCAGTCATGCCGGCTCCAGAGGCCGGGAGCCCCATTGCGGGGCCACGAAAAAGGTAATGGGGGGCGAGGGGCCGGAGGCCGGAGGTACCCCGTACGGGTACCGGGCACCCGGATTCCACGGTGCGTCCCGTCCCGTCTGGTCGGAGGGGCCCGGTGGTGCGACGCTGGGTGGAGAGGTGTCCGAGGACGGGAATCCGGGAGGCAGCGGGAGGCAGAGCGATGGGACGCGACGTCCCGGCGTTGGTGTTCACCCGTGAGGACCGCCGCCGGTACCGGATCAAGATGCAGGAGTGTCTGGACACGTTCGCGCAGATGCTGCGCGAGGAACGGTTCGAGTCCGAACGGCCCCAGGTGGGGCTGGAGATCGAGCTGAACCTGGTCGACGACCGGGCGGAGCCGGCGATGCGCAACCTCGACGCGCTCGAAGTGATCGCGGACCCCGCCTGGTCCACGGAACTGGGCCGGTTCAACCTGGAGATCAACGTGCCGCCCCGACGGCTGACGGCGGGCGGCCCGGACTCCTGGGAATCCGAGATCCGCGCCGCGCTGAATCACGCGGAGCGACGCGCGAAGTCGGTCGGCACCCATCTGATCATGACCGGCATTCTGCCGACCCTGCGGCAGGAGGACGTGGGCGAGTCGGCGCTGTCGGAGAACCCGCGCTACCGGCTGCTCAACGACCAGATCTTCGCGGCCCGGGGCGAGGACCTGCACATCGAGGTGGACGGCGTCGACCGGCTGCGGACCTACGCGGACACGATCACCCCCGAGGCCGCGTGCACCAGCACCCAGTTCCACCTCCAGGTGTATCCGGAGCAGTTCGCCGACTACTGGAACGCGGCGCAGTCGATCGCGGGGGTCCAGATCGCCCTGGCGGCCAACTCGCCCTTCCTCTTCGGCAAGGAGCTGTGGCACGAGACCCGCATCCCGCTGTTCGAGCAGGCCACCGACACCCGCCCGCAGGAGATCAAGGTGCAGGGGGTGCGCCCCCGGGTCTGGTTCGGGGAGCGGTGGATCAACAGCGTCTTCGACCTCTTCGAGGAGAACCTGCGGTACTTCCCGGCGCTGCTCCCCCTGTGCGACGAGCAGGATCCCGCCGAGACGCTGGACCGCGGCGACATCCCCGAACTGGGCGAGCTGACCCTGCACAACGGCACCATCTACCGCTGGAACCGCCCGGTCTACGCCATCGCGCACGACAAGCCGCACGTCCGGGTGGAGAACCGGGTGCTGCCGGCCGGCCCCACCGTGGCCGACACGCTGGCCAACGGCGCCTTCTACTACGGGCTCACCCGTGCCCTGGTGGAGGAGGAACGGCCCGTGTGGTCGCGGATGTCGTTCTCGGCCGCCGAGGAGAACCTGCACACCGCGGCCCGGCACGGCATCGAGGCACGGCTGTACTGGCCCGGGATGGGTGAGGTGCCGGCGCCCGAGCTGGTGCTGCGGCGGCTGCTGCCGCTGGCACACCGCGGGCTGGAGCTCTCCGGCATGGACGAGGTCTGGCGGGAGCCGCTGCTCGGCATCATCGAGCAGCGGTGCGTCACCGGGCGCAACGGGGCGGTGTGGCAGAAGGAGATGTTCCACCGCATCGACGCCACGGACCGCTGCGGCCGCCATGAGGCCCTGCGGCGGATGACGCAGGTGTACATCGACTACATGCACCTCAACGCCCCGGTGCACACCTGGCCCGTCGACTGACACGGGCCCGGCACGCCCCCGTGGCCGGCTGGAGCGGTGAGCCGTCGGCGCCGTCAGCCGTCGGTGGACCGGGCGAGGACCCCGGACACCTCCCGGCGCATCGCGTCCCGGGCTTCCGGTGGGAGCGAACCGAGGTCCGTGCGGGCCAGGGCCTCCAGCGCCTCCTCCGGGTCGGCCGCGCACCGCACGCTCCCGCCGGTCACCTCGTAGCCGTCACGGACGGCGACGCGGACACGGCGCTGTCCGTCACCCTCGGTGTGCACGGCGGTGGCGACGACGAGCGGCGGCGGTCCGCCCACCTCGCCGGGCGCCTTGTGGTACCCGCTCGTCACGGGGTCGCGCCAGCGCAGGCTGAGCAGCAGGGGTCGTTTGGCCACCACCTCGGCCAGATCGGTCTCGTAGGTTCCGTCCCGCTCCAGCACGGTGGCGCGCGCGTCCAGGACGAGCGCCGCCGGCAGCAGGCAGCGCAGGGTGCTGCCCACGATGTTGCCGCCGACCGTGGCCGTGCGGCGCACGGCGCCGGTGCCCACCGTGGCGGCCGCGCCGCGCAGGACCTCCGGCACCCGCTCGTCGATCCGGTGCAGCAGAACGGCCGCGCCCAGGGTCTCGCGCTCGAGCACGTTGGCCTCCGGGAGGCTGCGCAGGGACATCGCCTGCTCGGGGAAGCCGTCCCGCTGCCAGAGTGCCCACACGAGGGTGGCCCCGCCGATGGGCACCGCTCCCTCGGCCATACAGTTCTGTGCTTCGGACAGGGACGTGGGCAGACGCAACAGCACGGCAGTCGACCTGCTTTCCTCTGCTTCGGCGGAAGGAACCGGGTACTCCGCACATGATCACGGACACTGCATTCTCCGTACGGCCACGGGGGCGCGTACAGGGCTCACGCATGCACCGTGTGCGGCGGAGGTACGCCCCGCGAAAGGCGGCGTCGGCAGAAGCAACCCGTCCCGGTTCTTGACCGTCCCACACAACGCATGGCTCACCTCACCTCACCTCACCTCACCTCACCTCACCTCACCGCTCACCTCACCGAAGAACGAACGGACAGATGAACGCCGCGACGCTGCTGGACGTCCTGCTCGATGCCGCCCACCGGTCCCCCGACCAGGTGATCGTCCATGTCCGGGGGGACGGCGGCGAGGTGGCCGTCACCTTCCGGGAACTGGTGGACCGGGCGCTGCGCGTCGCGGGCGGTCTGCGTGCGGCACATGTCGCGCCGGGCACCTGCGTCCCGGTGCTCGCGGAGAACAGCGCGGACTTCCAGCCCCTGTTCTGGGGCGTGCTCGCGGCCGGTTCGGTACCGGTGCCGCTGGCGCCGGACGCGCGGCGGGTCCGGCCGGTGTGGGAGCACCTCGGCCGGCCCCCGGTCGTCGTGGACGCGGCCTGTGCTCCGGTGGCCGCCGAACTCCCCGAGGGCGCCGAGGTCCTGCGGCTGGACGCACTGCGGGCGTGCCCGCCCCTGGCCGCTCCCGCCGGAGCGGACCCGGACGGACTGGCCTTCCTGCAGTTCTCGTCGGGCAGCACGGGTGCGCCCAAGGGCGTGGAGCTGACCCACGCGGCCGTCCTGGCGAACCTGCGGCAGCTGACCGAGGCCTCCGCCCTCACGGAACACGACGTGGTGGTCAGCTGGATGCCGTACTTCCACGACATGGGCCTGATCGGCACCCATCTGGCACCGCTGGCCGCGCGGGCCAAGCAGGTGAAGATCGGTCCCCTGTCGTTCGCGAAGAATCCCCGGCTGTGGTTCGACGTGGCCGCCGCGCATCGCGCGACGATCCTGTCGGCGGCCAACTTCGCGCTGGCCCTGACCCTCCGCCGGGTCCCCGCCGAGGTGTTCGCCGGGCTGGACCTGAGCGCGGTGCGGCTGGTCCTGGTGGGGGCCGAACCGATATCGGCGGCGGTGTGGCGGGACTTCACCGCCAGGGCCCGGGCGGCGGGGCTGGACCCGCGGGCGGCGACGCCGGTGTACGGGCTGGCCGAGGCGACGTTGGCCGTCGCGTTCCCGCCGCTGGGCGAGGTGGCCGTGCCGGTGGCCGTGGAGCGCGCCGCGCTCAGCCGGGGCCGCGTGGTGGAACGGGAACCCGGCGGTGACGCCGTGGAGTTGATGGATGTCGGCGTACCGGTGCCGGGGTGCTCGGTGCGCATCACCGACGACGGGGGCCGGGTGCTGGGCGACCGGCGGGTGGGGCACATCGAGGTGAGCGGTCCGCAGATCGCGCGCGGCTACCACGGTCTGCCGGACGCGACGGAGCGGACCTTCGCGGACGGCTGGCTGCGCACCGGGGACCTGGGCTTCCTCCGGGACGGCCGGCTGTGCGTCAGCGGACGGCACAAGGACGTGCTGTTCGTCAACGGCCGTACGTTCCACGCCCCGGACCTGGAGGAGGTGGCGGCGGGCACGACGGGGGTGCCGCCCGGTACGACGGTGGTGGTCGGGTCGACCGACCCGGTGAACGGCGGGGAGCGGGTGGTGGTGTTCGTCGCCTGGGCGCGACCGCCGCGTACCGCGTCCGAGGTGCTGGACCGGGTCGCGCGCCGGGTCCGCGCGGCGCTGGGCCACGACGACGTACGGGTGCTCGCGCTGCCGCCGTCCGCCTTCCCCCGCACGACGAGCGGAAAGGTGCGACGCCGGCTCATGCGTTCCCGGTTCGAGGAGGGGGCGTACCGGCCGTCGGCGCGTTCCGGTGCGGTGTCCGGCGGTCCGGTGGAACGGCCGCGGCCGTCGTCCGCCGGGCCGGTTCCCCGTTCCCGTGGGGAGGTCCGGCGTGCGGTGCGCGAGGCGTGGGCCGGGGTCCTGGGGCTGCCGCATGCCTCCTTCGGGGACCGGGAGCGGTTCGCCGAGCTGGGCGGTACCTCGATCAGGGCCATGGAGGCGCTCGCCGCGCTGGAACGGTCCCTGGGCGTCGCTCTGGGACCTGCGGTGATGCGCAACGACACGGTCGCCACGCTCACCGACCACCTCATGGGCGTCGTCGGGACGGACGTCGTGGAGGGCACGCCCGCGCCGGGGGAGACGGGGGCCTCGGCGGCGCACGGACCGGAGGGCGCGTCCGCCGCGGGCCGTGCGGACGGTGCGTCCGCGACCGCCGTGGTGGGGCTGGCCTGCCGGTTTCCCGGGGCCGACACGCCGGAGGAGTTCTGGGACCTGCTTGTCGAAGGGCGCGACGCCGTCTCCGCGGTGCCTCCGGGCCGCTGGAGCGCGGACGGCCGCGCGGAGCCGGGGCGGCCGGCGCGTTGGGGAGCCTTCCTCGACGACCCCGCCGCCTTCGACGCCGGCCACTTCGGCATCGGCGACGAGGAGGCGCGCACGCTGGATCCGCAGGCGCGTGTCTTCCTCGAACTCGCCCACGAGGCACTGGAACGCGCCGGTTACGCGGGGCCCCGTCGGCGGGGCCTGCGGACCGGGGTCTTCGCCGCCGTCGGTGACAGCGGCTACCGGCGACTCCTCGCCGAGGCGGGCTTCGCGGGCGCTGCGGCGGACGCGACGGCCCTGACCGGCAATCTCCCCAACCTGGTCGCCGCACGCGTGGCCCACTGCCTCGACCTGGACGGCCCGGCGCTGGCCGTGGACACCGCGTGCTCCTCGGGTCTGGTGGCGCTGCACCTGGCCCGGCGCAGTCTCGCGGACGGCGAGTGCGACATCGCGGTCGTCGGCGGGGTCAACCTGCACCTCACCCCCTCCGCGCACCAGGCTCTGGAGGCGGCCGAGGCCCTGTCGCCGACCGGGCGCAGCCGCGCCTTCAGCACCGCGGCGGACGGGTTCGTGCCGGGTGAGGGCGGCGCGGTCCTCGTCCTGCGGCGGCTCGAGGAGGCCCGGCGGGACGAGGACGTGGTCCTGGCCCTCGTCCGCGGTACCGCGGTGAACAACGACGGGACGTCGCTGAGTCTGATGGCGCCCAACCCGCTGCGGCAGCGCGAGGTGATCGGCCGGGCCTACGCGTACTGCGGCGTCGATCCGGCGTCGGTCTCGTACGTCGAGGCCCACGGGACGGGCACCGCCGTGGGGGATCCGATCGAACTGCGGTCCCTCGCCCATGCCTTCCCGGCCCGGCCGGACGGCCGGCCCCGGCTGCTCGGCTCGGTGAAGACCAACGTCGGGCACCTGCTGAACGCTGCGGCACTGCCCTCCCTGGTGAAGGTGGTCCTGGCCCTCGGGCACGGGCGGCTGCCGGCCTCCCTGCATCACTCGCCGGTCTCCCCCGCGGTCGAGCGGTCCGGGTTCGCCCTGGTCACCGAAACGACGTCCTGGGAGTCGTCCGGGCCGCGCAGGGCGGGGATCAACTCCTTCGGTTTCGGCGGCACCAACGCGCACGCCGTACTGGAGCAGGCACCGCCCTGCCGTGCCCTGCCGCCGGTCGGGGACGCCCGCGGACCGAACCTGCTCACCCTGTCGGCGGGCAGCGCCGCCGGGCTCGACGCGTGGACGGCGCGGGTCTCGGAGCGGTTGCGCGACCACCCGGAGTTCACGGAGGGCGACGTCTGTCTGTCGGCGGGCGCCGCACGCGACGAACGGCCGCACCGGCTCGCCGTCGTGGCCGACGGCGACCTGCGGGAGCGGCTCGCCTCGGTGCGCGCCGCCGACGGGGCGCCCGTGCCGGGCGCGGTCGCCGGGACGGTGACGCACCGGCCCCGGACCGTCTTCGTGCTGCCCGGTCAGGGCGGCCTGCGACCGGGGCAGGGCCGGGAGTTGTACGACACGGCGCCTGTTTACCGTACGACGCTCGACGAGGCCTCGGCGCTGGTGGGAGCCGTGCACGGGCGGGAGCTGACGGCCTGGTGCGTCGACGGCGGAGCCGACGCCTCCGCGCTGGTCGCGACCGAGGTGGCGCAGCCGCTGCTGGTAGCGCACGGTGTCGCGCTCGCCCGGCAGTTGACGGCTTGGGGGGTACGGCCCGACGCGGTCGTCGGGCACAGTGTCGGGGAGCTGGCGGCCGCCTGTGTCGGCGGCATGCTGTCGTTGTCCGAGGCCGTGCTGTTCGCCGCGGAACGAGGGCGGCTGATGGGCGGGTCGACCGCGCCGGGCGCCATGGCGGCGGTGCGGGGCGCCGACGAGCGGGCGGTGGAGGACCTGGTGGCGGCCTCCCCCGGCGACCTCGCGGTGGCGGCGTACAACGGTCCCGGCCGGCTGGTGATCTCCGGCACCCCCGAGGCGGTGCGGAGGGCGTCGGAGCTGCTCACCGCGCGGGGCGCGACGGTCCGTGCGCTGCGGGTGCCGCGCGCCTTCCACTCGCCGCTGATGGCACCGGTCGCGTCCGGGGTGAGCGATGCGGCGCGCAGGCTGCTGAACCCCTCGGCGCCCGCACTCGCGGTGATGAGCACGCTCACCGCCGAGTGGCAGCCACGCCTGGAACCGGACCATCTGCGCGAACACGCGCTGCGGCCGGTCCTGTTCGGCCGGGCCGTGGACCGTCTGCTGGAGGAGGGCTACGACACGTTCGTGGAGCTGGGCCCGGGGGAGAACCTCGCGGGTCCCATCCGTGCGGTGGCCGCCCGCCGAAGGCGTTCCGGTGGTGCCCATGACGGCACTCGTGACGGCGGTCATGACGGCGCCCTCGTGGTGTCCGCCCCCGTGCAGCCGTCCGGTGCCGGGGCCGCGCCGGGCGGGGCGCGGGAGTTGATGGAGACGGTGGCGCGGCTGTGGGTGCGCGGGGTGCCGCTGGACCGTACGGCGCTCGACGCGGGCCACCGCCGGGTGCAGTTGCCGCCGTACCCGTACCGGCGGCGCAGGTACTGGCCCGAACCCGACGCGCGCGGACTGCTGCACCGCGTCGACTGGCGGCCCGCGCCGCTGCCCGGCGACGGTCCTCCCGGCCCCGTGCTGGTGACCGGAGCGGACCCGGTGGCGGTGCGCCGCCTGGCGGACGGGTTCGCCGCCGCCGGGGTGCGGGCCGTCACGGCCGACGACGGTGAGGCCCGTCCGCAGACGGTGCTCCTCCTCGGTGGGCGGTCCCGGCCGAACCCGGCGGAGGGCCTCGAAGGAGACCTGCGGCAGGCCGTCACGGCGTTCCAGGACGCCCTGGCCCTGCTCGACCGGTCCGGAGCCCGCCGCCTGCTGGTCGTGACCGAGGACGCACACGTCACCGGGCACGGTGTGGAGCAGGCGGTGCCGGGGCGTGCGGTCCTGGGCGGTCTGGCGCTCGCCGTACCGGAGGAGTCGGCCGGGGTGGTCGCGAACTGGGTCGACCTCTCGTCCCACGACGCACCCGGCTCCCCCGGTGGCGAGGGGCGGCTGCGCGACCTGGTCGCCGAGTTGACGGCGCCGCAGGCGGCGGGGGCCGTGGCCTGGAGGGGAGGGCGGCGCCTCGTACGGTCCGTCGCGGCGGGAGGGGCCGGCGAGCCGGGAACAGCGGGCACGCCGGTCGGCGAGGACCGGCTGCCGGTCGACGGTGCGTACCTCGTCACGGGCGGTGCCGGAGGCATCGGGTCGGCGCTGGCCCGGGACCTGGCGGGCCGGGGCCGGCCGGTCCTGGTGCTGGCGGGGCGGTCCCCGAACCCGCCCTCGAATCTGCTGAAGGAGCTCAGCGGCCTCGGTGCCGACGCACGCTATGTCATGGCCGACCTGACGGCGCCCGACGACGTGAAGCGGCTCGTTCACGGGCTGCCGCCGCTGGATGCCGTGTTCCACGCGGCGGGCGTGGTACGGCCCGGCAGCCTGCGCGGGACGGACGTGCGGGAGACGGTGGAGGCGCTGGGGGCGAAGACCCTGGGCACGGTCCTGCTGGCCGGTGCGTTGCAGCGGCACGGGCAGCGCCCGGGGGTGTGTGTCGCGTTCTCGTCGGTCGCGTCGGTCCTGCCCGGCCTGGCCGGCGCGCTGGGCGGTTACGCGGCTGCCAACGCCTTCCTCGACTCCTTCGCCGGGGCGGAGCGCCTGGCGGGCCGGCCCTGGCTGTCGGTGAACCTGGGTCCGTTCGCCGAGACGGGCCTCGCGGTCGCCGCGGGCCTCGGAGCATTCGACGGCGCCGGGGGCCGCACGGCCGACGCGGGCGGCGGAGGCCGGCCCCTGGCCACCGCGCCCGCGCTCGCGGCGTTGCGCACGGCGTGCGGCACCGACGCCGCTCAGCTGGTCCTCGCCGACCTGTCCGTGCCGTCGGCGCCGGTTTCGACGCCACGGTCTGCCGCCGTGCCGCGGCGTCCCGCGCGGCCCGTGGCCGTCGAGCGGTCCGGTGACACGGACGACGCCGGCGGACGCCGGTCCGCGGTGCCGTCGGACACCGCTGCCGTGCTGCGGGAACTGCTGGCGCAGTCGCTCGGTGTCCCGGCGTCCGCCGTCGACGACGACACGCCGTTCCTGCAGCTCGGCCTGGACTCACTGGGCGCCGTCGACCTGGTCAAGCGGCTGGAGCGGAGGCTCGGACGGCACCTGCCCGCCACGCTCTTCTTCGAGTACCGGACGGTGCGTGAACTCGCCGCCCACCTGGAGGAGGAGCACCCCGGCGGGCCCTCCGTACCGGCCACGAACGAGCCCGGGCCGGGTGAGGGCTTCGATGCCGGGTCCGGCGGCGGGAACGAGCAGCCCTTCGCCCTGACTCCCGTGCAACTCGCGCTGTACACCAGCAGCAGGCTGCACCCGGACGTCCCGGCACGGGGTCATCTGCGGCTGACGGTCCGCAATCCGCTCGACACCGGTCTGCTCGGCCGGGCGCTGGCGGCACTGGCCGAGCGGCACGGCATGCTGCGGCTGCGGGTGGACGACGTGCCTGAACCAGCCGGGCTGCCGGCACAGCGCACGGCGCGGCCGGTGCCGCTGTCGGACTGGTACGAGGTGCGCGACTGCGCCGACGGCGAGGTGGACGCCGCCGAAACGGCCGTGTGCAACCGGCCGTTCGACCTGGCGGCACTGCCACCGATCCGGGCCGTGCTGCTCCGCCGGGAGCCGGCGCTCGCCCATCTGCTGCTGGTGGTGCACCACGTGGCGGCGGACGGCTACAGCCTGAACCTCCTCGCCGGGGAACTGTGGGACACGTACACCGCTCTGTGCCACGGAGACCGTCCGCAACAGGCTCTCGCGGCACCGGACTTCGCGCGGTACGCGTCGAGTCTGCCGCCGTCCGGATCCGCCGGTCGGCGTGCCGACCGGCGCTACTGGTCCGAGCGCCTCGCCGCACGGGGCGAACCGCTGCGGCTGCCGTACGACAGTGATCCCGACGCGTCCGGTCCGTCCGGTCCGATCGTGCAGCACTACGGTGAGCTCGACGCGGAACTCACCGCCGGCCTGGAACGGCTGGCCGCCGCGCACGGCGTCTCCCTGTTCCATCTGCTGCTCGCCACGTATGTGCGCTGCCTGGCCCGGTGGTCGAGGGGCCGGGACGTCGCCGTGAACGTGGCCAGGGCCCGCCGCGAGGACCGCTTCGAGGGTGTGGACCGGCTGGTCGGCCCGCTCGCCGACACCCTTCCTCTGCTGTGCCGGACGGCCGACGACGAGGGGGTTCTGCCCCTGGCGGAGCGGTTGCGCCGGATCTGGCTGCAGAGTGAACGGCACGCGGGGCTGAGCAGTCTGGACCTGGCCGCGCTGCTTCCCGGTGCCGCGCCCGGTGCCGGATCCGGCCCCCGGACGGTGAGTCCGGCGGGCTTCAGCTTCGCCCGTTTCCCGGTGAGCGCGGCCGCAAACTGCCCGGTGGAGGTACGGGCGACCGCGGCCGGCACCGGGTCGGCCGCGACCCGGCTGACTCTGCTGTGCTGGGCGGACGGCCCGCTCCTGCGCTGGTCGTGGAACTTCCCGGAGCCGCTGTTCCGGCGGGCCACCGTGGCACGGCTGGACCGGGAGTTCCGCGCCGAACTGACCGCGATGCTGGGCGCACCGCCCTCGCCGGATGCCGGCGCCGTCCGCCCGGCGCCGTCCCCCGTGCCGTCTTCGCTGGTCGCGCGGCTGCTCGACCGGTTCCGGGAGCGGCCCGACGCGGTCGCGGTGGACGCCGTGGGTGCGTCGCTCGACTACGGGACTCTCGATCGCGCCTCCGCCCTGCTCGCCGCGCGCCTGCGTGCCCTCGGCGTACGCCCGGGCGATCTGGTGGGCCTGCTCACCGAGCCGGGTGCCGACACCGTCGTCGGTGTGGTGGGCATCCTGCGCGCCGGGGCCGGCTGGGTCCCGCTCGACCCGGAGCACCCCGTCGCACGCCTGAGCGACCAGCTGGTCCGCACGGGCGCCACCACCGTGGTGTGCCACGCCGCCACCCGGCAGACCGCCGACGCCCTCACGGCCGTCCGGGCGGTTCCCGTCCTCGGGGACGCACCGGTGGAAGGCGGCGTCCCGGTGACCGCGCCGGAACCCCCTGCCGCTCCTGCCGCGCCGCCCGGCGCCGAGGCGATCGCGTATGTCATCTTCACCTCCGGTTCCACGGGACGGCCCAAGGCGGTACCCATCACTCACCGGGCGATGGAGAACTACCTCGACTGGGCCGTCGCCACCTTCGGGTACGGTGCCGGCGACCGCCTCGCGCAGACCGCCTCGCCCTGCTTCGACGCCTCGGTGCGCCAGTTGCTCGCCCCTCTCCTGGTCGGCGGCACCGTGGTGACCGTGGGGCGGGCCCTGCTGCGGGATCCCGAACTGCTGCTCACACACGTGGAGCGGGCGCGGGTGACCGTGTGGAGTTCCGTGCCGACGCTGTGGGAGCAGTTGCTGTCCGCCGCCGAGGCGAGGGCGCGGAGCGGGGCGGGTCTGCCGGACCTGACCGCGCTGCGGTGGGTCCATGTCGGCGGGGAGGCGCTGCCCGTGGATCACGTGCGCCGCTGGTTCGACCTGTTCGGGACCGGCGCGCGCATCGCCAATCTGTACGGGCCCACCGAGTCGACCGTCAACGCCACCTGCCACGTCATCGACTCCCGCCCCGGCGACGAGGTGCGGCAGCTGCCGATCGGACGCCCCGTGGCCGGCACCGACCTGGAGGTGGTCCGCGCCGACGGCACCCTCTGCGAGCCGGACGAGCCGGGGGAACTGCTCATCGCGGGCGTCGGTCTGACCCCCGGTTACCTGGGTGAACCGGAGCTGACCGGGCGGGCGTTCATCCTGCGGGCGGGGCGGCGCTGGTACCGCAGCGGAGACCGGGTCCGCCGGTCGGCCGACGGCACCGTGGAGTTCCTCGGCCGGATCGACGACCAGGTGAAGATCCGTGGGAACCGGGTGGAGCCGGGAGAGGTCGAGGCGGCGCTCCAGGGATGTCCCGGCGTCGCACGGGCGGCGGTGATCGCGCGGGAGGGGCGGCTGCTCGCCTTCGTCACCCCCCGGTCCGCGGCGGCTCGGCCGGACACCCGGGAGGTGCGCCGGTATCTGGCCGGTCTCCTGCCGTCGTACATGCTTCCGGCCCGGATCACCTGTCTCGACGCGTTGCCCCTCACCGGCACCGGCAAGGTCGACCGCCTCGCACTGACCGACCCGGCCCCCGGCTCCGGCGCGACGGCGGTCCAGGGCGACGCCCCCGCAGGTCCGGCGTTGCCGGACGGTGGCGGGACTCCCCCGGCCACAGCGACCGAACGGCGCATGGCGGAGATCTGGTCCGACGTGCTTCAGGTGGCCTCGGTACGCCGGGAGGACGACTTCTTCGACCTGGGCGGTGACTCGCTGCTCGTCCTGAGGGTCTTCTCCCGGCTCGCGGAGCTCGAAGCGCCGCTGCCCCGGCCGACCGTGATCTACCGTCACCGCACCCTCTCGGCACTCTCCGCCGCCGTCGACGCCGCCGCCGTCGACGCCGATGCGGTGAAGTCGCGTCCTGCTTCCCCCTCCCCCTCCCTTGCTCTTCCCCTTCCCCCGGCAGCGGACGACCGCACGGTCCCGTTCCCCGTCACGCCCGGTCAGCGCGGCTTCCTGCTCGCGGAGGCTCTCTCGCCGGGCGGCGGTACCTGGCTGGCGCGGCTTCGGCTGTCCGGACCGCTGGACCCCGACGCCTTCCAGGCCGCGGTCGATCTGCTGGTGGAACGTCACGGCATGCTGCGCACCGTCTTCCCGGCCGGTGCCCGCCCGCCCGTGCAGCAGGAACTGCCGCCGTCGCTGCGTCTGCCGGTCACCTTCACGACGGTCGCGACCCCGGCCGAAGTGGACGAACGGGCCGCGGCCGAGGCGGCACGGCGCCTCGAGCCCTGGGCCTGGCCGCTGGTGCGGCTTCAGGTGCTGAGCCTGGCCCCGCAGGAGCACGTCCTGCTGGTGCACGCGCACCATGTCATCGGCGACGGATACAGTGCGGCGCTGCTGATGCAGGAACTGACCGAGGTGTACGACCGGCTGACCGGCGGCAGCTCCGCTCCCCCGCTCCCGCCGCTGCGCGGTGACTTCCGTGACCACGTCCGGTCCTCGACGCAGGCCGGGCACCAGACCGGTGCCGCCGGGCGGGCCCGGGAGCGGCGCCGGGCCCGGGTGTGCGCCCCGTACCGGCCGCCGGTGCTGCGGACCAGCGGCAGCGGCGCGGAGGAGCGCGCCGGGGTCCACGGCGACGTCGTGTTCCGCTCCGCGGAGTTCACCCTCGGAGCCTCTTCGACGGCGGCACTGCGCGCGCTCGCCGCACGCACGCGGACCACCCTCTACGCGCCGTTGCTGGCCGCCTACTACCAGGAGCTCGCGGCGCTGACCGGCCGACCGGACCTGATCGTGGGGCTGGCGGTGAGCGGCCGGGACGGAACGCTGCCCGACGCGCACCGGGTCTTCGGCCCGTTCGCCACGGCCGTACCCGTACGGCCGGCCCTCGACGGGCCCCTCGCCGAAGGGGACTTCGGCGGGGCGCTCCGCCGCATCGCGGCGGAGGCGGAGGAGGCACGTGCCCATGAGGACGTGGTCCCCCGCAGCGCCGACGGGCTCCCCCTGACCTCGCAGTTCTTCTTCACCTTCCTCGACTTCTCCGCGCTGGCCCCCGCGGAGGGGGGGACGCTGCGCTTGGCGTGGGAGTCGGGCGACAGTACGTTCCTGCCGCCCGCCGCCACGACGGACGTGTTCATGGCGGTACGGCCCGAGGCGGACGGGGTGCGGGTCACGGTCCGGGGCTCGGCTGCGGCGTTCGCACCGGGCACGCTCGACCGTTTCGCCGACTCGGTGCGCCGGCGTCTCACCCGGGCCGTTTCGGGTGGCCGTCCTGGGTCCGGGACGCGGGACGCGATGGACGCGGCCCTGGTCGGCTACTTGCCCGCCCCCGGCCACCTGGCGCGTCTGGCGGGTCTGCCCGGGTCGGCACTGCCGCGGGCGGAGCTGCGCGACCTGCTGTTCCCCGACGGAGCCCCGCGTCTGCTGGAGACGGTCCGTACGCCCCTGGGCCGGTCCGGTTTCGTCTGCGTTCCGCTCTTCGCCGACGAACTCGCGGCGGACGGCGGGCTGGTGGGACACACCGCCCGTGCCGTGTCGCTCGCCGCCGCGCGGGGGGCGCGCTGTGTGTCCCTGGCGGGGATGATTCCGTCGCTGACCGGATACGGCTTCGACGTCCTGCGGTCCGGGAGCCATCCGGCGGCCGTGACGACGGGGCACGCGGCGACGGTGGTGGCGGTGGTCAGGACGGTGCACGCGGCGCTCGGGGCCACGGGCCGGGATCTCTCGGATCTCGACGTGGCGTTCGCCGGACTGGGTTCGATCGGCGCCTCCTCCCTGGAGCTGCTGCTGT
Organism: Streptomyces sp. NPDC004051; assembly: GCF_053604275.1. Classification (NCBI taxonomy): domain Bacteria; kingdom Bacillati; phylum Actinomycetota; class Actinomycetes; order Kitasatosporales; family Streptomycetaceae; genus Streptomyces; species Streptomyces sp. NPDC004051. The sequence goes on from NZ_JBSGHG010000053.1 coordinate 14,302, forward strand.
CCCTGGCCGCCCGGCCTCCCCGGCGTCTGCTGCTGTGCGACGTGCGGGGCAGCGGGCCACGACTGGCCGCGCTGGGACGGCGGTTGCGGGAACGTGGGCTGGTCGGTGCGGGCGGCGTCGAGGTGGCGGAGTCGGAGCGGGTGCTGCCGGACGCGGTCCACGGTGCGGACCTGCTGGTGACGGCGGTGAGCGGCGCCACCGCGGTGCTCGACGTCGACCGGCTGCGGCCGGGAGCCGTCGTGGTCGACGACTCCTTCCCGCACTGCTTCGACACCGAGCGGGCCCTTGCCCGCATGCGGGAACAGAACGACGTGCTGGTGCTGGGCGGCGGGCTGCTGCATGTCGGCCGCACCGACCGGGAGGTCGCCGAGGACCTGCCGACCGTGGCGGCGGCCGGCTACCTCGCCCAGTCCTGGATCGAGGGCACTCTGGCGTCCTGTCGCACCGAGTCCCTGCTGCACGCTGCCGGTCACGAACTGCCGTTGGTGCACGGCCTGGTGGACGCCGAGACGTCCCTGGCCTACTGGGAGGCCGTGGAGCTGGCCGGTGTGTCGGCCGCCCCGCTGCACCTGCTCGGTCACACCGTCAAAAACGCTCCGGCGGTGTGACCGAAGAGATCTGCGCGGCCCTCAGAGCCCGAATTCCGTCGGGGAGACGTTCAGGGCCGCGCAGGCCTCACGGATGGCGTACTGCTCGGACGCCTCGAAGGTGCCGTCGGCACCGGCGATGACCATGCCGGTCTGGACGACCGCGCGTGCCTCGACGGGCTTCTTCGCCGCCTTGGCGATGTCCTGCAACGCCCGCGCCCTGCCCACCTCGAAGTCGGCCACGAGCTGGTCCACGTGCTCGTTGAACCGCTTGCGGAGCTGGTCCGGCGGGAAGTTCTGCAGGACGTCGTTGGAGACGATCAGCTCCTCCACGCGCTGCCGCTCCGTCGGGTCCACCCGCCCGTCGGCGGCCGCGACCAGCGCGCACATCGCCATGCTGGCGTCCCGGTAGGCGCCGCTCTTGAGCTCCGCCTTCGCCGAGGCCAGCTGGGACTTCAGCAGGCTCATCAGCTGGGCCCTGGAGCCGCCGGAGGACGAACCGCGCGCGGGGCCGCCGGCCGGCGCCGGTCCGGGGTCCCCGTACCGCCCGCCTCCCGCCCGCGCGCCCTGGGACTGTTGCAGCGCCCTGGCCTGGTCCTTGACACGGTCCCACATCGCCACTGGTTCCACCTCGGCTTCTGTTGCTGTCTTGTGTCGCTGTCTTCCCGGTACCGGTCGTCGGTCCCGGATCTCGCGGTCCGACCGGTCAACGGGTGCGAGGGCGGACGCGTTCCCGGACAACAAAAGAAAGGTAAAAATATTTTTAGCGGCCCGATGCCTCGGACTCGGGCTTCGGCACGGTCCGCGGGGCCGGGGCCGCCGCACCCCCGTCGGGGTCGCCCGCTGCGGCGGTGCGCCGTTCGGACCGCAGCGCCGCACCGGTCGCGACCGCGCCGAGGCCCTCCCACACAGCGACGCCGATGAACGCCCCGGGCGCCCGCCCGGTGAACACGGCGACCGTGAACACCGTGCACGTCAGCAGCCGGAACGGGACCGTCCACCGGAAGAAGGCACGCCAGTCGGCGAGCGCCGCCAGCATGTAGTACACGCCCATGTTGAACGCCGCCATCGAGGACGCCGTCACGAAGGCCGGCGTGAGGTCGCCGCTGCCGCCCCGCCCGCCCGGGGCCGCGAGGCCCAGCAGCGTCAACTGCGCGGCCGGCGCGATCAGGCCCACCGCGCCCAGCGCGGCGGCGAGTGCTCCGAAGACGGCCATGGTCCAGCCCGAGGCTGAGCGGGGAGTGCGCATCCGGCGAGCGTAGTGGCCGGCGGGACCGCCACCGGGGTCGCGGTCCCGCCGGATCCGGTCGGGGATCAGCCCACCGTCCACTTCTGGTTCGCGGCGCCCGTGCAGGTCCAGATCTGCAGCCGGGTGGCGTTGGCCGCGTTGTTGCCGGTCACGTCCAGGCACTTGTCGGCCTGGGGGTTGACGATGTCGCGGGCGCCGGTGACGACCCACCTCTGGGCCGCGGTGCCGTTGCAGTCCCACAACTGGACGGGGGTGCCGTCCGCCGTGCCGCCCGAAGCGACGTCCAGGCACTTGCCGAGCGCCCGGATCGTGCCGTCACCGCCCACCGACCACCGCTGGGCGGAGGTGCCGTTGCAGTCGTAGAGCTGCACCGGGGTGCCGTTGGCCGTGTTCGCCCCGGCGACGTCGACGCACTTGCCCGCCAGACCGCGGATCGCGCCGCCGGCCGGCGCGTCACTCGTCGTCACCGACACGTGGTCGACCACGAGTTGCTGCGGGAAGACGGTCGAGCCGTCCGGGTCCCCGGGCCAGTAGCCGCCCACCGCCAGATTGAGGATCAGGAAGTAGGGCCTGTTGAACACCCACTGCTTCCCGCCCAGGTCGGCGGGGGTCCGCCGCTGGTAGACGTTTCCGTCCACCGACCAGGTGATCGAGTCGGGCGCCCAGTCGACGGCGAAGGTGTGGAAGCCGTCCGCGAAGACCTGGCCACCGGGCAGTGTGTAACCGGCGCCGATGCCGCCCGCGCCGGAGTAACCAGGACCGTGGAGGGTGCCGTGGACGGTGGAGGGCTCGAAGCCGACGTTCTCCATGATGTCGATCTCGCCCGAGTCCGGCCAGTTGACCGGAGTGCCCAGCATCCAGAAGGCGGGCCACATGCCCTGACCGCGCGGAACCTTCATCCGCGCCTCGACGTGCCCGTACTGCGCGGTGAACTTTCCGGAGGTGTTCAGTCGGGCCGAGGTGTACTGGCACGTGCCGTACCAGCACTGGTAGTTGGCCGGGTTCTCCTTGCGGGCGGTGATCACCAGGTGGCCCTGGCCGTCCAGGGCGGCGTTCTTGTTGCCGGAGGTGTAGTACTGCCGCTCGTGGTTGTTGACGTTGTCGCCGGTCTCGATGTGCCACTTGGAGGAGTCGACGGCCGCGCCGGCGGGCCCGTCGAAGTGGTCCGAGAACGTCACGGCCGCGGGAGCCGCGGCGGCGGTGCCGTCCACCGGTTCCGCCCGGGCGGTCCCGACGGCGGCGGAGGCGACCAGGGCCGCGGACAGGACGGCCGTCAGCCATCTGCGGAGCGTGCGCGGAGAGGACATGGCTCTCCCTTCCGTGCGGCGGCCCGCGTCCACGGGCGCGCCGACCGAGGGTGTGGGGGGCAAGTGCTTCGCTCCTTGATTTAAGGCATGGGCCAAAAGGCGTCAACACTCTGGTACGGACCAACGGCCCACAGACGCCCAGCCGCCGCCCGCAGACGCCTGCCACCACCCCATTCGAACATCAAGCAGCAATGCCTCACGCCAAGTAGCAATGCCTCACGCCCAGTTGCTGCCCGATGCGCTCCCCGTACGCCACACCGCCTACCACGACGGAACCGACCGTTCGAGGCAGAGGGCGGGGTCCCTCCTCCCCTGACGGCATCCGAGGAGCGGGCGGGCAGGAGCGGCGAGGCGTCCGCGAGCCGGTCGCCGTCGCCCTCCCCGAGCGCCTCACCGGCGGACGAGGCGTACACCGTGGCGGAGGACCGGGCGCCGAGGACGCGGAGTACGGCAGCTGCCTTCATCCGTGAACCGGCCGTGCGCCCCGACCTCTTCTTCGAGGCGAACGACGACGGCGGTGCCTTCCTCTACCGCGTCACCGGCGGATCCGCCCGCTTCGTGGCCCGCTGGGACGACATCGGCGAGGAAGCGGGCGGGGAGACCTGACGGTCTCCTGCGGCCTCGCGGTGTCCGCCGTCGTTCCGGCCTCCATCGCCTGGCGGCCCGTCAGCCCGACACGATGTGCAGCAGAGCCGTCCCGTCCTCCCCCGTCGCCGCCTGGACGACGACGGCGCCGGGCCGGGCGGCGGGCGGCCGCCCGTCGCCCCGGCCGCCGCACGAGGTGCTGGAGCCGTGGGAACGCAGCACGGTGAGGCAGACCTGCCCGGGGCCTTCGACCCCGTTCCTGGACCGGTTGTTGCCGGACTTCAGTACGTACTCGATCCGGTTCGGGCCGACCTCGGTCACGGACAGGGTCGTTGTGCCGGCCGGCCCGTCGAAGCGGACGGTCACCGGCTCGAGGACCGCGATCTCGCAGTTCCCGTCCGAGCAGGCGGCCGGGTCGCGCCCGTCCGCGGCCGACACCGACCACCGCGTCCAGACAGAGCGGGGCTCCGGCGCCCGGTCGCCGTCCGGGGACTGCGCGCCCACGCCGCCCGGGCCGCCGCAGCCGGCCAGCGCGCCGACCGTCAGCGCGCCGACCGTCAGCGCGGCGAGCGCCCGGAGCGCGGCCGTCCCTCGCGGCCGCGTCGTCCCCGCCCGGTGTGCCGTCGCCTCCGTGCCCATGCTGTTCCCGCGCATCCCCGGGGCTCTGCCCGGCTTTCGACGTCGCCGTTCGGCCTTCCCGTGCCGCGTCTCGCACACCTCGCGCGGCACGGGAGCGCGCCCCGGCGGTCGGCTCAGGCCACGCGGGCGGTGCGCACCACGCGGGGGCGCTCCCGGGCCGAGCGTATCGGCGCGGGAGCGAGCCGGGGGGACGCGCTGACCCGGTATGTCGTCCGGTTCGGGTCCTCGACGGGGTCCCCGAGTTCGATCTTCCCGGCCGCGTGCAGCTCGTCGCAGTCCGGGGTGGGCAGGGCCGCGTAGCAGCCGCCCTGGCCGGTGCTGGAGTCGAGCGGACGCCAGTAGCTGTATCTGCGGCGGCCGTTCGCGTACACCGTGACGAAGGTGGGGGTACGCGGGTCGGCGATGATGCGCAGGACGTCGGGGTTGCCGGTGCCGGCCGGGGCGAACGGACTCTCGGGGGCCGCCCGGAGCCCGGTGGTCACCCGTCCGGCGCGCGGACGGTCCTGCATCTGGTTGATGGTGATGAGCATCGCTGGGCCTTTCCGGAGCCGGGACTCGAGACCGTCTACCCAGCACGGCGCCGGTGTTGATCTCTTTCACTGATCATTCTGCTCCCTGACACCGACATTAACCCGTCACCGGCCACTGAAGGTGCTGATTTCTGACCGCACTTGGCTGTTCTTCGCCGTTCACGGCCGGATCGGCCGGGCCGGTGCGCCTGCCGCGACCGGTCCGGCCGGTCCGTCTTCAGCCGGAAGTCCCGGAGGAGAAGGTCATCGTCAGCTTGTCCGGCTTGACGGTGACCACCGCCTGGGCGCTCGGTGCGGCGGAGGTGACGCCGATCCGGGGCCAGGTCTGGAGGATGGTGGCCAGGATGATCTGGAGTTCCGTCCAGGCGAAGTTCTCGCCGATGCACTTGCGGCGGCCGTCGCCGAACGCCAGGAAGGAGCCGCGGGTGGCCTGCGAGCGCTCGGGGGCCCAGCGGTCCGGGTCGAAGACGTCCGGGGCGGGGAACACCTCCGGGTCGTGCTGGTGCAGGTAGGGGCTCCAGACGACGTCGGCGCCCTCGGGGATGCGGTGCCCTCCGAGTTCGATGTCGCGGCTCGCGGTGCGCGTCACCATCCAGGCCGGTCCGTACTTCCGGATCGCCTCCTGGAGGACCCGCCGGGCGTGGACGAGCCGGTCCAGGTCCTCGTGGCGCAGGGGACGGCCGGCGCACACGAGGGCGAGTTCGTCCCGGAGGAGCCGCTCGGTCCCGGGGTCCCTCGAGATCTCGTACAGGGCCCAGGCGAGGGTGGTGCCGGTGGTTTCGATCGCGCCGGTCAGCAGGGTGATGACCTCGTCCTGCACCTGCCGGCGGCTGAGCGGGGTCTCGGCCGTGAGCAGGGCGGCGAACAGGCCCGCCTGCCGCGTCGGTGGTGCCGGCGCGTGCGGGCACTGCGCCGGCGCCGCACCGCTCTCGTCCGTCCCCGGGTGTGCGGTCCGGCGGACGTGGTGGTCGACGGCCCGGTCGATCAGGGCCCGCAGGCGGGCGACGCGGGCGGCGTGGGCGCGGTTCGCGGGCAGCGGCAGTCCGGTGATCCAGGAGGGAAGGATCGTCTGCCGGATCGTTCCCTTCATGATCTCGGGCATCAGCGAGGTGAACTCGCTCTCCAGCCGGTCGGGCAGGTCCGTGCCGAAGAGGGCGACGAGGAACGCGGCGAGGGTGGTCGCGTTCATGTCGGCGTACACGTCCCGCGGCGTGCCCTGCGGCCACGCCTCGACCATGGCGCGCACCTGACGGATCATGGCGTCGCCGCGGTCGGCGATGTGCGACTTGTTGAACATGGGTTGCATCAGCCGGCGATTGCGCAGGTGCGCCTCGCCGTCGGCGATGGTGGCGAGGCCGTCGCCGAAGAAGAGGCGGAGGGCGTCGATGATCCTGCCGCCCTTCGGGAAGTGGGCGGCCTCGGTCACCAGGACCCGGCGGGTCAGTGCGGGGTCGGTGACGACGTAGGCGGGGCTCGGGCCTATGCGTATCCGGACGACGCTTCCGTACCGGCGCAGTGAGGTGATGAACGGAAGGGGGTCCCGGGCGAGCCGGTGGGCGTGACCGATCAGCGGCAGGCTGCCGGGAGCGGTCGGAGGCGGGGCGGACGGTCTCGTCGTGGCGCTCATCGAGCGGATCACTCCTTGTGGGGGGCCGTCGAACGCCCCATGCATGCCCAAGATCATGGAGAGGGATGCTGCGCCAGGCCCTCTTCGGCGATCTCGTACGCGCCGTCGACCGGATGCGGGGTCGCGCACGGCGCGGGAACCTGGAGACATCGCCAGGTTCCGACCCGGCGCGGCCGTGCGATCCGGGTTGCCCGCCATCGAGCCGAGGAAAGACAGAACCGCAATGCCGTACATCACCGTGGGACGCGAGAACTCCACCGACATCGAGCTCTACTACGAGGATCACGGGACCGGGCAGGCCGTGGTCCTCATCCATGGGTACCCCCTCGACGGCCACTCCTGGGAGAAGCAGTCCGCCGCGCTGCTCGACGCGGGGTACCGCGTGATCACCTACGACCGGCGCGGATTCGGACAGTCGGGTCAGCCCACGACGGGATACGACTACGACACCTTCGCCTCCGATCTGAACATGGTCCTGGAGACCCTCGACGTCTCGGACACCGTGCTCGTCGGGTTCTCCATGGGCACCGGTGAAGTGGCCCGCTGCGTCAGCAGGTTCGGGACGGAGCGCGTCGCGAAGGCGGCCTTCCTCGCCTCGCTGGAGCCCTGCCTGCTGAAGAGCGACGACAACCCGGACGGCGCGGCGCCCCGCGCGTTCTTCGAGGGCATCTCCACGGCGGTGAAGGCCGACCGGTACGCGTACTACACGTCGTTCTTCAAGGACTTCTACAACCTCGACGAGAATCTCGGCAGCCGCATCAGTCCGGAATCCGTCCGCAACAGCTGGCACACGGCCGCGGCGGGTGGGTCCTTCGCCGCGGCGGCCGCGCCGATGACGTGGTTCACCGACTTCCGGGGGGACATCTCCGCCGTCGACGTGCCCGCCCTGATCCTGCACGGGACGGCGGACAACATCCTGCCCATCGACTCGACCGGGCGCCCGTTCCACCGGGCGCTGCCGAGCGCGAAGTACGTGGAGGTCGAGGACGCTCCGCACGGCCTGCTGTGGACGCACGCCGAAGAGGTCAACCGGGCGCTTCTGTCCTTCCTCGCCGAGTGAGGTGAGTGCCCCTCAGGCCGCGGGTTCCAGGCGGACGCAGCAGCGGCCGGGTTCCGGCGCCAGATGTGCTTCGAAGCCGGTGTCGCCGAGGCCGTCGAGGACACCGCGCAGCAGGTGGAGGTTCATCCCGCAGACCGTCCGGGTGTGCGCGCGGGCCAGCGTGTGGAAGGGGCAGTTGCCCAGGACGACGGCGTCGCCCTCGTACCGCGGCTCGAAGCCGTACCGCTCCAACAAGGGGAAGACCTCTTCGTGGCCGTCTTCGTGGCCGTCGGCGCCCGCCCGCGCGCCGCATTCCCGTGCCGCGCGGTGCAGGACGTCACGCACCGGCTCCCCGGTGGCGCCGGACTCCTCCACGGCGTGGGCGAGGAGCCGCCCGGCGAGTTCGTAGCGCCGGTCCGGGAGGCTGACGGCGATCTGCTTCGCCGAGCGGCGGTAGAGCTTGGCCGGTCTGCCCGCGCCCGGGCCGGTGCGTCCGCTGCGCCGCGCGTAGACCACGTCGAGCAGGGACTCGTCGGCCAGCCGGTCCAGGTGGAAGGCCGCGGTCTGCCGGGCCAGCCCCAGGGCTGCGGCGGCGTCGTCCCGGCTCACCGGTTCCGGCTCGCGCACCACGTAGTCGTAGAGCCTCCGGCGGGTGGGCTCGTCGAGGGCGGCGATGGCCGAGACGTCCTGGTCACGCGTGTCGTCCGGCCGGTCCCGTACTTCGTCCGTGTCGTCCACGAACACCAGTGTAAAACCCACAGGCATTGACTGAAGAAGGAGACGGAGCTTCTATAGAAAATGGAAGTTGTCGATAGAAGTTCCACGGGACGACAGAAGGAGGGGCCATGGCCGCCCCCAGTACCTCCGGTTCCAGCAGTACCTCGGTCGCGTCTCGGCGGGCCGCGCTCGCCGACCCCGGCTACCAGGCCTTCGTGATCCTGCGCACCGGTTTCACCGTGGCCCCGATCCTGTTCGGCCTGGACAAGTTCGCCAACCTGCTCGTCGACTGGCCCGCCTACCTCGCTCCGTGGATCAACGGCCTCGTCCCGGGCAGCGGTCAGTCGGCCATGTACGCCGTGGGGGTCATCGAGATCGTGGCCGGCGTCGTGGTGGCGCTCGCGCCGCGCTTCGGGGGCTGGCTGGTCGCCGGCTGGCTGGCCGGGATCATCGTCAGTCTCCTCACCGTCCCCGGCTACTACGACATCGCCCTGCGCGACTTCGGCCTGCTCCTCGGTGCGGTCGCGCTCGCCCGGCTCGCCCAGCGCTACCACGGCTCCCGGGCCTGAGGTCGGCACAGCACGCGCAGCGCTCCGGGCAGGACCCTGAGCGTCACGGGGAGCAGGGCGTCGACCTCACCGTCCGCACCGTAGGGGACGTCGCGGTCGGCGGCGACACGGATCTCCCGGCCCCGCTCCACCCGCACCTGGGGCCGGTGGACGTGGGCGCCCGTCCTCAGGTCGTTCATCAGGGCGAAGAACAGGCGCCGGGGCGCGTCCTCGATCATCACGACGTCCAGCAGTCCGTCGTCCACCCGGGCGTCGGGCGCGATGACACGGCCGGAGCCGTAGTAGCCGGAGTTGGCGGCCACCACGGTGTAGCCGGTGTGCGGGTGCTCCTCCCCGTCGATCGTGACCCGGTAGCGGGCCGGTCGCCAGGTGGCGGCCGCCCGCAGTCCGCCGGCGTAGTAGGAGGCGGCGCCCCGCAGCAGCCTGCTGCGGTTGGCGTGGCGGTTGGCGAGCGCGTCCACTCCGGCGTACACGCTGCCCAGGACGACGGTGCGGTCGTGGACGGCCGATTCGACCTCGATGGTGTCGACGTGCCGCGGTTCGCCCTCCAGCAGGATCCGGGCCAGGGCCGCCGGTTCGGTGGGCAGTTCCAGGGCCCGTGCGAAGTCGTTGCCGCGGCCGGCCGGTACGAGGCCGAGCACGGCGCCGGTCCCGCTGAGGGCGCCGCCGATGCCTCCGGCGATGCCGTCCCCGCCGACGGCCAGCACCACCCGCCCCCGCCGGCCGGCGTCCCGGGCCAGCTCCTGCGCGTGGGCCAGACTGCGGCTGTACTCCGTGTGCAGTTCGGCCCCGGCCTCCCGGAGCCGTCGCGCGAGAGCGAGCATCGCGGCCGCTCCGGTGGATCCGCCCGCGGTGGGGTTGACGACGGCGGTGAACTGTCGCATCGGGTTGCCTCCGGGCGGGCCGACGGGATGGAGCGGGACGGTCCTCTGTGGGTGACGGCGCTTCGGTTCAGTCGGCGGGCAGGAGAACGCCGGGGCTGAGCACTCCGGCCGGGTCCAGGCACCGCTTGACCGCGCGCAGGGCGTCGGCGCCCAGCGGGCCGGCCTCGCGGAGGTACCAGTCCCGGTGGTCGGTGCCGACACCGTGGTGGTGGCTGATGGTGCCGCCGGCGGCGAGGATCGCCTCGTTCGCGGCGTGCTTGGCGCGCGTCCAATGCGCCACCGGGTCTCCGTCGCCCTGCGCCGAGACCACGGTGAAGTACAGGGAGGCGCCGTTCTCGTAGACGTGGGAGATGTGGCACATCACCAGGGGCGGGGTGCCGGCCTCGGTGAGCGTGGCGGTGAGCGCGTCGCGTACCGCGGTGTACAGCCCGGGGATCTTGGACCAGAACGTCGCGGTCTCCAGCGTCTCGGCCAGGGCCCCGGCGTCGAGCAGGGAGTCGCGCAGGTAGGGGGCCGAGTAGCGGCCGTGGACCCAGCGGCGTCCGGGCTCCTCCCCCATCGGTGTCCCACCGCACGCGCGCAGGACGGCCGCGGCCCTCTCCCTGCGGTACGCGGTGTCCTCCTCCGTGCCCTCGTAGCCGGCGACGGCCGTGCATCCGGCGGACCGCGGGGCGCCGGAGCCGATCGCGTCCGGCTGGGCGAGGCCGACCAGCGTCTCGGTCTCGTCGGACAGCCGCAGCACGGTGGGACGCGGCCCGTCCTGGGCGAGGCGGCGCAGCGCGGCGGCGCCCTCCTCGAAGGAGTCGAACCGCCAGCCCTCGTAGAGGCGGGCCTGCGGGAGAGGGCGGATCCGGACGGTCACCGACGTGATGACGCCGAAGGCCCCCTCGGACCCCAGGACGAGCTGGCGCAGGTCGGGCCCGGCCGCCGAGCGCGGGGCCCGGCCGGTGTCGAGGGTGCCTTCGGGGGTGGCGAGGGTGAGGGAGAGCACCATCTCGTCGAAGCGGCCGTATCCGGCGGACGCCTGGCCGCTGGAGCGGGTCGCGGCGAAGCCGCCGATGGTCGCCCACTCGTAGGACTGGGGGAAGTGGCCGAGGGTGAAGCCGTGTGCGGCGAGCAGCGCCTCGGCCTGCGGGGCGCGCAGGCCGGGTTGCAGGGTGGCGGTGCGGGAGACCGGGTCGAGGGCGAGCAGGGCGTCCATGCGCCGCAGGTCCAGGGCGACGAAGGTGCCCTGCCGGCCGGGGGCGAGACCGCCGACCACGGAGGTGCCGCCGCCGAACGGCACCACGGACAGGCTCTGTTCGGCGCAGACGCGCAGGACGGCGAGCACCTCGTCGTGGCCGGCGGGGAACAGGACGGCCGCCGGGATGTCGGTGACGTCACCGTGCCGGATCCGCAGCAGGTCGGGGGTGGACTTGCCGCGCGTGTGCCGGATCCGCGTCGCCGGGTCGGTGCGCACATGCTCCTCACCGCCCAGCGCCTCGGCCAGCGCGCGGTGCGCGGCGGACGCCAACCGGGGCTCGGGCACGGCCACTTCCTCGAGGGTTACCGGTCCGGCCTCGCGCGGCGTGACGCCGAGCAGATCGCGCAGCAGCCCGATCACCGTGTCGGGCAGCGGCGTCGCCCTGGCCGGGTCGCCCCAGCCGCTCCACAGCATGTCCATCACTGTCGTCCTCACCGGTCGGTTCGAGCGTCGATATGGGCGATGCCGTCGCCGACGGCCCCGCTGGCCGTTACACTGTGACACATGACGCCTATTCGTCACAACCATTCGGACAACGACGCGGTGCTCGACGCGGTGCGCGACTGCGTTCTGGCCGTCGGGGTCCGCCGCACCACGCTGACCGATGTGGCCCGCCGCGCCGGGGTCTCCCGGATGACGCTGTACCGGCGATGGCCCGACGTGCGCTCGCTGGTCGGGGACCTCATGACCCGGGAATGGATCGACGTGGCCACCGGCGCGCTCCCCGAGCGCTCCTCGGACGTCACCGGCCGGGACCGCATGGTCGAGGGACTGGTGGCGGGGGTGCGCGCCTTCGGCGGGCATCCGCTCTTCCGGAAGATCGTCGACGTGGATCCCGAACTGCTCCTGCCCTACGTGCTGGACCGTCGCGGAGCGAGCCAGGTGGCGCTGCTGGAGCTGCTGGCCGACAGCGTGCGCGAGGGACACGCCGACGGATCGGTGCGCACCGGCCATCCCGAACGGCAGGCGCGCTCGGTACTCCTGATCGTCCAGTCCTTCGCCCTGTCCCTGCGCACCATGACCGACGAGGACGACCCCGACCTCACCTCCGAGGCGCTCCTCGCGGAACTGCGCGACATCCTGGAGAGGACCCTCGCCCCGTGAACGCCCTCACCGGACCGGCCTCCGCCTCGTCCCTGTCCGCCGGGCGCCGCACCCGTGAGCTGACCGGGACCGTGGGCGGCCCGGCCGTCGACGTCCTGGTCGTCGGTCTCGGCGCCACCGGCGCCGGGACCGCTCTGGACGCAGCGGCCCGCGGTCTGAGCGTGGTGGCCGTCGACGCCCACGACCTGGCCTTCGGCACCTCCCGCTTCAGCAGCAAACTCATCCACGGCGGGCTGCGCTACCTCGCCTCCGCCCAGCTGGACGTCGCCCACGAGAGCGCGGTCGAACGCGGGGTGCTGATGCAGCGCACCGCCCCCCATCTGGTGCACGCCCAGCCCTTCGTCCTGCCCCTCACCCCCCTGGTCTCCCGCGGTCAGGCCGCTCTGGCCCGCGTCGGTTTCCGGGCCGGGGACGCCCTGCGGCTGGCCGCCCGCACGGCGCGGGCGACCCTGCCCGCGCCGCGCCGGATCTCGGTGACCGAGACCCGTCACCTGGCCCCCGCGGTACGGGGTGACGGGCTGCGGGGCGGCCTGCTGTCGTGGGACGGCCGGCTCACCGACGACGCCCGCCTGGTGACCGCCCTCGCCCGCACCGCCGCCGCGCACGGGGCTCGTGTCCTCACCCGGCTCCGGGCCCTGGAGCTGACCGCGTCCGGCGCCCGGGTACGCGACGAACTCACCGGCGAGGAGGGCGAGATCCGCGCCCGTGCGGTGATCAACGCGTCCGGTGTCTGGGCCGGCGGTCTCGTCGACGGCATCCGGATCCGCCCCTCACGCGGGACCCACCTCGTGCTGCGCCCGGCCGTCCTCGGCCCGCTCCCGGCCGGCCTGCACATCCCGATCCCCGGGGAGAACAACCGCTTCGTCCTCGTGCTGCCCCAGGACGACGGTCGGGTCTACGTCGGGCTCACCGACGAACCCGTGGACGGCGGCGTCCCCGAGGTCCCCGAGGCACCCGAGACGGACATCGGCTTCCTCCTCGACGTCCTGTGCTCCGTCCTGGAGGTCCCGCTGCACCGGGACGACGTCGTCGGGGCCTTCGCCGGGCTGCGCCCCCTGCTGGACACCGCGCCGGCCGGCGCCGGTGCGGCGACGAGGACCGCCGACGTCTCACGACGGCACGCGGTGCTGACCTCGTCCGAGGGGGTCGTCACCGTCGTCGGCGGCAAGCTCACCACGTACCGGCGCATGGCCGAGGACGCCGTCGACGCCGCCGTCCGCGTCCGCCGGCTGCCGGCCGGCCCGTCCCGCACCGCGTCCCTCCCGCTCGTGGGGGCCGCGCCGCCGCACGTCCTCAGCACCCTGCCCGCACCCCGCCGCCTGGTGCGGCGCTACGGGACGGAGGCGCCGGCCGTCCACGCCCTCGGCGCGCGGGACGCCCGGCTGGGCGAGCCCGTGCTGCCCGGGCACCCGGTCACCGGGGCCGAACTGCTGTGGGCCCTGCGCCACGAGGGAGCGCTCGACGAGAGCGACCTGCTCGACCGCCGCACCCGCATCGGTCTCGTCCCCGCCGACCGCGCGGCGGCGCTCCCCGCCGTCCGCGAAGTCCTGGACGGCACCCCGCCGCACCGGAGTTGAGAGGTGCCCCGTCCCGGGTGGGCGGGGGCCGCCGTCACCTCCGGTGGACGCCGACCTCGTGCAGGGAGTAGCCCCAGTCGGTCCCCCGCTCCAGGAACCGAAGGCGGATGTGGCGGGCCGGTTCCGGGGTGAAGCGGGCCGTGTCGAGGCCGCCGTCCCCCGAAGCCGTGGACCAGACGGTCCGCCAGTTCTCGCCGTCGGCGGAGAGCTCGATGCGGTACGAAGTCCCGTACGCACGCTCCCAGTCGAGCGTGACGCGCCCGACCTCCCGGGTGGCGCCGAGGTCGATCCGGAGCCACTGGTCGTCGCTCCAGTCGCTGGCCCAGCGGGTGCCCCGGTCACCGTCCACCGCCCGGCCGGGGGCATAGCTGGTGAACAGGCTCCACTCGGTCGAACTGGCGGTCGCCCGGGCGCCCTCGGCGAGGTTGACGTCCGCCCGGTGCCGTTCGGAGGCGCTCCAGGTGCCGAGATAGGACTCGGCGCCCCGGAAGAGGTCGTCCACCACGTCCTCGCCGCCGACGCGCCGGATGTCCTCGATCCAGTCGGGGACGAGTCCGTGGTGCGCGGCTCCGTCGGTGTTCAGGTCCCAGGTGCGCTCGCCGGTGGTCTGCCGGTCGATGACGGACCCGCCGTCCACACTGCGGAAGGGATAGGTGACGGGGCGGGGCGCGTCGGCGCCGCGCGGTGCGGGCCAGCCTCCGACGCCGTTCATGTCGGTGCCGTAGCCGTAGCCCGCGCCGTACTCGTCGCGCACCGCCTCTGTGCGCCGCGCCTCCTCGACGAAGTCCTCGGAGCCGTGCATGTACTGGGCGACGAAGCCGCCGAGGCCGTAGACGCGCCCGGTCCAGTTCAGGTCCATCCAGCTGTGCGAGGAGAGCACTCCGGGGTACGACTCGGCCTCGAAGAGGTCGAGCACCCTGCCGGCGGCCTTGACGCTCATGTGGTCGATCTCGAGCATCATGTTGCGTTTCATCATGCCGCGCACCGCGTACTCGCCGAGGTCCGTGAGGCCCCGTACGTTGCACCGGGCGTCCTCGTCGTAGGCGGGGACCTCGACGCCCGCCGGCAGTTCCTCCTCGGCTCCGGGCGCGGCGGCCAGGCCGATCGGGTTGTCGTGCTGGGGGCCCCTGCACTTCTCGGTCCGCCAGAAGGTGCCCGTCGACAGGAACTGCCCGACGTTGATGGCGGTGCCGAGCGCGCCCTCGTCGAAGCGCACCCCGCACAGGGCGTTGTCGAACTTGTGGCACAGGAACATGCTGCGCACGCCGAGGTCGTACAACTCGTCCAGCCCGGCGTCGATGTCGGCCTTGTCGCACTGGGCGACGTCCAGGACCTGCTTGCAGCCGAACGGCTCGGAGGTCTCCACGCCCAGGACGACCGCGAGCTTGCCCTGCTCTACCACCCGACGGGCCTGGGCGCTGTCGGTGACGATCCGGAACCAGCCCTTGCCCGTGCCGCCGTACATCCTGTCGACGTAGGCCTGCATGTCGTAGGTCAGCTTCGCCTGCAGCCGGATCGACGTCATCTCGTCGCAGCCGCGGTCCTTGAAGAAGTACACGGAGCAGATCACGCCGTTGGTGACGAGGTCGTTCACCAGGACCCGCTGCCCGCCGCGCCAGGCCCGCTCGATCCAGGCGTAGTAGTTCTGCTGGTGGGTCATCGAGTCGTGGGCCGGCCAGTCCTCGAAGGTGGGCCAGCCGACGGGGTCGTGCCTGCCGTCACCGCCGTTGGTGATGAAGTCGAAGATCGCGAGCGAGCCGTCGGGGTAGTGCTCGGGGCAGTCCTTGAGGGCGTCGGCGATCCCCTTCCCGGAGAAGGGCTTGCCGCAGATGAGCCGGCCGCCGAAGGCCTCGTTGGACATGATGTGGTTGTGCGCGTCGACGAACCCGCGGACCTCTCCGCGCGCGTCGGTGCCGGTGAACGGCTCGCCGGTGACGCCGATCCCGGAGTCCGGCGCCGGCCGCGCGGTCGGCTCCCACCAGTCGCCGTCGGCCGCGGAACTGGGGGTGGGGCCGAGGGACATCACGGTGAGCACGAGCAGAAGCAGCGTTACGAGAGCGACTCGGCGGCGTCCACCGCCGTACCGGCGTCGAGCGGTGATCACGGCCCACGTCCCTCCGTCAGCGGCACGGCCGTCCCGCCGGGCGGCCCGGACCGACGACCCAGGCCCATCCGATTGTCATGGCCGGTACAAGGTATGCGCCGAGCATGGCTACCGGCGCGTAGGGAGTCAAGAGTCCGGACGAACGCCCCTGTCGGTCACCGCTTGCCGGTCACCGCTTGCCGGTCACCGCTCGGGCCCGGATTCGTAGCGCAGCGAGATGGAGCGCAGGACGTCCGCGGAGGACACGTCCGTGCGGCCCGCGTCGTGCACTTCGGCGAGCTGCACGAAGGCGAAGGTCAGCGCGGAGGTGATGTGCACGATGGCGGGCCCCAGCTTCTCGGTGACGATCTCCGCCACCTCGCGGGCGTTCGCGTCGGCCGGCAACTGGATGTGCGGCAGCATCTCTTCGAGCAGCTTGGAGACGGCCCCGCTCCTCGCCACCTCGGCGTCCGGGTTCTCTCGCAGTTGCCGCCGCATCTCGAGGGCCTCGGTGAGGATGCCGACACCCCGCTGCATGATCTCGCGCTGCTCCATGAGCACAGCCTAGGGTCTCCACCGGCGCGTCCCGGCACTCGCGTTCCATCCGCCCGCTCCCGGTTCCGCGGAACCGGCCCGTGCATTTGAGTTCTGATCACCGTCTGGTACTGACGAAACGGACGAGTGGACCGTCCGACGCGGCACGGGAGAGCACGGCACCGGTTCACCGGGATCGCGTTCACCTGCGCAGTGACCCGGCGTCCCCCATGACGATCACCGGGTGCTGCGCGGGGTCGAGCGCCCGCAGCAGCTGTCTCATATGCGGTTCCTCCAGGCTCACACAGCCCTGGGTGGGCCCTCGGTGGTCCACGTGCAGCCAGATGCCGCCGCCCCGGTTGGCGCCGAGCGGCCGGGTCCGGTCGAGCGGTGAGGTGCCCGGGACGCGGTTGTAGTCGATCGCGATGACGTAGTCGAAGGAGCCGGCGAGCGGCTCCCCCACGAAGCCCGTGCCGCTGATGGCGAATCCCGGTGACTCGTCGTACGGCAGCAAGGTGCCCGGGTCCGGCAGCAGGCCTCCCGCGTCGCTGAGGGTGAACACGCCGATCGGCGAGCGGAGGTCGCCCACCCGGTGGTCGTCGGTCCAGCCGTTGAGGGCGTTGCGGGCGGGCCACGCAGTGCCCGCCTTCCACCCCGAGGCGGTACGCCGGTACAGCACGGCCTCGGAGTGGTTCGCGTCCCTGCCCGCGCCGGTGACGACGACGACCTGTCGGGTTTTCCCGGGAATCAGCGCCAGCGTCCGTGGGCCGAGACCGCCGAGCGGGGCGGGCGTCTCCGCGCCGACCCCGGATCTGCCCTGTGCGGTGCTGCCGGCGTCGGGGGCCTGGTGCTCCGGGGATCCGGTCTTCGACGGTCCGGCCACCGGCGGACCGGCCACCGGCGGCGCGGCCACCGGCGGCGCGGCCACCGGCGGCGCGGCCTCCGGCGTGGCGGCCGGGGAGGCGGTCGGGGCCTCCCCGGCCGTGCTGCCGCTGATCGCCCCGCAGCCGGTGAGGACCGCCGTCGCCAGGAGCACGACGGCCGACATCCGCAGCCGCCCACGCACCCGGATGAGACCGGCGGACCGTCGGCCGCCCCGGAAGGGGACCCGGGAACGTCCGTGGGGCGGACCGTCGATCGATGAAGCCATGGGGATCGATGAAGCCATGGGGTTCAGCCTGACTTCGACTTCGTCGAAACGCCTCGCACCCCGCGCGAGTCCGGGCAACGTCCCCCGTCTGCGCCGCTGCGGTCGGTCATGACCCGGTGAGGATCGCGACGATCGCCGCGCCCACGCCACCGGCCGCGCCCACCACCGCCGCGGCCACGCAGCGCACCCGCAGCTGCCGGTAGCGCTCCTCGTACTCGCCCCGGAGCTCGACCGCACGGTCGCAGATCCGAGTGAGTGCGGCACGGGAGGCCGCGATCCGCTCGGCGGTGTAGAGGTGCTCCACGTCCTCGCGCTGTGCGGACGTCAGCCACGGAAGTTGCTCGGTGAATCGGCCGGCCTGCCGCCGGGCCTCCTCGACCTCGGCCGCCCACAGCAGGTACCCCTCGAGTTGGTCGAGGCCTCGAGCACTGTCCTGGATGGGGTTCACATGCTCCTCCACACTGGGCTGTGAGATCACTTCTGCATGTCCCCGGGAGGCTGGATCGCGGAGGTCTCCGGACGGTTGACCTCCCGGTCGTACGCCGCGACCGCCGGGTGGTGCAGGTCGAAGGCCGGGGATTCGCTGCGGACGCGGGGCAGGGTGAGGAAGTTGTGCCGCGGGGGCGGGCACGAGGTGGCCCACTCCAGGGAGCGGCCGTAGCCCCACGGGTCGTCGACCTCGATCTTCTGGCCGTACTTGGCCGTCTTCCACACGTTGTAGAAGAACGGCAGCATGGACATGCCGAGCAGGAACGAGGCGATCGTGGAGAACGTGTTCAGCCCGGTGAAGCCGTCGGCCGCCAGGTAGTCCACGTAGCGGCGGGGCATGCCCTCGGCGCCCAGCCAGTGCTGGACCAGGAAGGTGCCGTGGAAGCCGGTGAACAGCGTCCAGAAGGTGATCTTGCCGAGCCGCTCGTCGAGCATCTTGCCGGTGAACTTCGGCCACCAGAAGTGGAAGCCGGCGAACATCGCGAAGACCACGGTGCCGAACACCACGTAGTGGAAGTGCGCCACCACGAAGTACGAGTCGGTCACGTGGAAGTCCAGCGGCGGCGAGGCCAGGATGACACCGGTCAGACCACCGAACAGGAAGGTCACCAGGAAGCCGACGGACCAGAGCATCGGGGTCTCGAACGAGAGACTGCCCTTCCACATGGTGCCGATCCAGTTGAAGAACTTCACCCCGGTGGGAATGGCGATCAGGAAGGTCATGAAGGAGAAGAACGGCAGCAGCACCGCGCCGGTGGCGAACATGTGGTGCGCCCACACCGTCACCGACAGACCCGCGATGGCGATCGTCGCACCGATCAGGCCGAGATAGCCGAAGATCGGTTTACGGGAGAAGACCGGGATCACCTCGGAGACGATGCCGAAGAACGGCAGCGCGATGATGTAGACCTCGGGGTGGCCGAAGAACCAGAACAGGTGCTGCCAGAGAATGGGCCCGCCGTTGGGCGCCTCGAAGATCAGTCCGCCGAACTTCCGGTCGTATTCGAGTGTCAGGAGCGCGGCGGCCAGCACCGGGAAGGCCAGCAGGACCAAAAGGGCGGTCAGCAGCACGTTCCAGGTGAAGATCGGCATGCGGAACATCGTCATGCCCGGGGCGCGCATGCAGATGATCGTGGTGATGAAGTTGACCGAGCCCAGGATGGTGCCGAAGCCCTGGAAGCCCAGGCCCATGATCCACAGGTCGGAGCCGAGGCCCGGCGAGCGGACCGCGTTCGCCAGCGGGCTGTAGCCGGTCCAGCCGAAGCTGGCGGGCCCGTCCGGGGTGAGGAAACCGCTGATCGCGATCAGCGAGCCGAACAGGAAGAGCCAGTAGGCGAGCATGTTCAGCCGGGGGAACGCCACGTCGGGCGCGCCGATCTGCAGCGGCATGATCCAGTTCGCGAAACCGATGAACAGCGGCGTCGCGAACATCAGCAGCATGAGCGTGCCGTGCATCGTGAACGCCTGGTTGTACTGCTCGTTCGACACGATCTGCAGACCGGGGCGGGCGAGTTCCGCGCGGATGACCAGGGCCAGGATGCCACCGAGAATAAAGAATACGAATGATGTCGTGAGATAGAGCGTGCCGATGGTCTTGTGGTCAGTTGTGGTCAGCCATGAGACGACGACTTTTCCGGGGCGCCTCCGTCGGACCGGGAGTTCGTCCTCGTAACTTTCCGACTCGATCGATTCCGACGTACTGTGCACCGCCACTGTTCCGCTCCTTGCTCATGGGCTCAGAATCCCTCCGGCAGGATTCCGCAATCGCGGCCATAGTTGTAAGACCCGTGCCCGGCCCGGCGCGTCGCGGTGTGTGCCGGCCGGTCGGCGGTCCACGCGCCGGTCGGGACGACTCTCCAGGACTCCGGGACGGACCGCCAGGTGACGGGGCCGTTCGGCGCAGTGGACGTCACCGCCGGGTGTGGCCGTCCTTCACCGGGTCGAACGTGATGCGGGTACGGGCTCCTCCGCCGGCCCGCCCGACCTCGACCGCCGCCCCGTCCACCCGGATCTCCCGGACCGCCTCCGCCAAGGGCCCGGGGTCCGGCGCGGCGGTCGGGCTCGCCAGGCTGACGTGGACGGACGTACCGCCGGCCCGGCCGGTCAGCCGCGGTACCCGCGCCCAGTGGATGAAGGCCGTGCCCCGGGGAGCACGGACCAGGGCCGGGGCGTGATCGTCCCAGCCGTACAGACCGTGCAGGAGCGAGAACAGCGGCTCGTCGGGGCCGGTGGCCCTGCCGGTGTGGGTGACTCGGGAGTCCACCGGCGCCCCCACCACCCGGTGCACTCGCAGCTCGTGGCGGCCGTGGGCCACCGTGACGCTCTCCACCCGCAGGCCCGGCACCATCGGCGGGCCGTCGACGAACACCGGCCGGTGACAGGAGGCCGCCCAGCCCCAGCCCGTGATCAGCAGGTCGACACCGGCGAGCACGGCCGAGGCGACGCCCGGGTCCAGGACCGGCGCGGCGCGGGCCGGGAGGCGGAGGCCGGCGGATGCTCGGCCAAAATGCCTCCTGCGGCTCCTGCGTGTCGGAGACACAACCGTTCGGGACACAGGAATCGTCGACGCCCGGCCAGCGAACGGTCAATAGAGCGATCAGGGCAGGCGGAACGGTCACACGTCCACCGGGCGCCCGCACCGCCGAAGGCCGTTCGGCGCCCGCCGTACAGGGCGCCGAACGGCCTTCATGGCGATCGCTCGGTCACCGCGGCCTCTCCGGCGCGGTCACCTCGACGGAGAGGTCGTTGTCGACGGTGTAGTAGGGGCGCAGGACGGCTCCGCCGACCGTGGACCGCGGGTACGCGCACACCGCCTTGCGGTCGGCCATGTCGTCGAGGAGCCGGCTGATCCGGATCAGCGGGGCGTCGGCGGCGGGCCTCAGGAAGACGTCCCAGACCTGGTTTCCGGCCGCCGCGGCCGCCAGCTCCGCGAAGGGGACGGAGAAGTCGAACGCGTCGTCCCGGTTCCGCGGCCGGCAGCCGCGCACGGTGCTCTGGTCGCCCCGCAGCCGGAGCACCACCTCGGCGCCGTCGGTGAGTTCGGCGCCGTACAGGCGCGCGCGGACCGTCATCGCACCGTCGGCGAGGTCGAGCCGGCCGGCCTCCGCGTGGGCGGTACGCAGCCAGGTCCGGATCGCGAGGAAGCCGGCCTTCGTGACATAGGGCACCCGGACCGCCACCGGGGACGGTCCCGCCCGGAACGTTCCGTCGACGAGGGCGCGCAGGTCCCGCAGGCCGGGGCGCAGCCGTTCCCGTCCGGTGTCCGGCTCCCTCAGCAGATACGCGTCCCAGCGGCCCTCCGGGAGTTCCGGTCGCGGTGCGAGCACTGCCCGGACCTCTCCGTCGTCACCGTGGGGTTCGAGGTCGAGGAGGTGCTCCGGTTGCTCCGGCCGGTTCTTCTGCGGCCGTGGCACCAGCGCCAGTCGGGGGCGGCCGGACGGTCCGGGCCGGAGGCGGAAGGTGATCCGGCCGTCGGTGTCGACGGTGCAGTGGGCGCGCAGGTCGTCCGTGTCCTGCCGGGTGCTCATGGGCGTCCCTTCCGAAGGGTGCGCAGCGCGTCGGATGCGGCGGCACGGGCGAGGTCGGCGGCGGCGTGGCCCCGACCGGTCAGGGCACGGTGGGTGCGGCCGTCCTCCGGGGCGAGGCGCTGTCCGGTGCTTCGGGCCGCCACTGCTTCCCGGGCCAGGCGTTCCGCCTGCGCCACGACGGGGCCGGGTGCGTAACGGCGGGCGTTCTCGAGGGCCGTCCTGCCCATGCGGCGGCGCAGTTCGTCGTCGCGGACGAGATCCAGCAGGGCCGCGCCGAGGGCGGTGGCGTCCCCGACCGGCACCAGTCTGCCGTCGACTCCGTCCTTGATGATCTCACCGGGCCCGTAGGGGCAGTCGGTGCTGACGACGGGCAGTCCGCACCGCATCGCCTCGACGATCGTCATGCCGAACGGCTCGAAGTTGGACGCGGCCACGCCGATCGAGCCCTTGACCCATTCCGCCTCCATGGGGGTCGTCGCACCCATGAGGAAGACGTTGTTCCACAGGCCGAGCGACTCGATCAGGCGCCGCAGTCCGGCCTGTTCCTCACCCTTTCCGTAGATGCGCAGCTGCCAGTCCGGGTACTCGGCCGCGATCCGGGCGAACGCCTCGATGATCAGGTCGTACCGCTTCACGGGGACCAGCCGGCCGGCCGCGATCACCAGCTTGGCGGTGCCGTCCGCGGCGGGCAGCCCGGGGTCGGGGACGCTGTTCGGGAGGGCCTCCACCCGTACTCCGGGCAGCCGCATCTTGCGCCGGTAGGCGTCGGCGTCCGCCTCCGTGACGGTGGTGAGCACGTCGAGCCGCCGGTAGGCACGGCGCAGGACGGTGCGCAGTCTCGGCGGGTGGTTGTCGAGGGTGAGGTGTTCCTGACCGATGCGTACGACGTGCTGCGGGGCCTGGAGCGCGAGGTGCACGTTGAGTCCCGGCCGGGTCCCGACGACCACGTCGGCGTCGATGCCCTCCAGGCACTCGGCGATCCGCTGGTCGGTCAACTCGCTGTACTGGTGGTAGCGGTACTCGGCCGAGGGGAACACCTTCGCCGGTCTGCGGTGCCGGGGGTCGTCCTGTTCCCGCCTGAGGTCCACCAGGGCCCGCAGCCTCACTCCGGGGTGCGGGGTGAGGTGGGGATGCTCCCGGTGCCGTAACACGGAGACGATCTCCACGTCGTGACGCTCGGTCAGTGCCGCCGCGAGGTTGAACGTGGTGGTGATCGTTCCTCCGATCCCGTAAGCGTTGTGGATCAGGAAAGAGATCTTCATGGCGGACTAGACAGCCTGAAGCGCCGAGAAGTTGTCTGTTGTTATTACTTTGTTGGTGTCGGCTTCATCTCGTCACCGCTGCCGGGGAGGGCCGTCCGAAGGGCCCGCGGCGCCCGGCGACGTGATCCGCAGGCCGGGGCGGCGCCGGTGCACGGTCAGACAGGTCAGTCCCTCGCCGCCGGCGGCGAGACTCCGGGTGGAGCCGTGCGGCAGCCAGATCAGGGCGCCCGCGCGCAGGGGCTGCGTGCCGTCGGGCGCGGTCAGCGAGCCCTCGCCCGACAGGACGAGCAGGAGGACGTCGAGGTCGGGCTCGCGGTGGGTGTCGACCCGTCGGCCGGGCGGGATGCGTACGACGTTGGCGTCGAGCTGCCGTCCCGGTTCCGCGAGCCGCCACAGGGCGCCGGCCGGCGCGTCCTCCAGCGCCGCCAACTCCGCCGTGTCGCACAGCCTCCGCGGCAGCGGGAGGTCGCCGTCGCGCTCGGTGGCGTTGTCGCCGTCTGCCGTCATCGGGTGTCACCGTCCTGTGCGCGGGGGCCTCTCAAATGGGAACCTAGCATGCATATTTGACGTCTCGGGGGACGGTGCGGCGAGCCGGTTTCCGCGCAGCGCCTCCGGGGTCCGGTGTGTGCCGGGTCTCCCGGCCCGTGCCACGGGTGCGGCGTGTGCGTCCGGCGGGGCGAAGGGAGGAAGGAAAGTGCGAAAACGTCGGCCGTCGGGCCCCTGGTCCTCGAATTTTTCACTGTGCAATGATCCTGCCGGGGTCCTGGTGCGAGTCGGCTGTGGTGTCGTCGGCGGGCTCCCGCACCGGAGAGGAACGAACGGACGTGACCGCGCAGCGACCGGAGAACGGCGAGACGCCAGAGGGCGGGGACGGCGCCCCGCCCCTGCCGGACGAGGTCTGGCAGCGGTTCCTCACGGACAACGAGCACGCCATTCGCGCCTCCGCCCCCGTCGAGCCCTCCGCGTCGCAGCGGGCGGCGGGGCGGCGGCCGCAGCCGGTCCGCCCCGCCGCCC
>NZ_JBSGHG010000054.1:0-37227 GCF_053604275.1 Streptomyces sp. NPDC004051
GGGGCGGAGAGCCTGTCGGCTCTTCAGTTGGCCTGGCGGCCAACTACGGGCCTGACGGCCCGTAAGGTGGCGCGTCGTCATGCCTGACGGCATGACTGTGTGTCGGCTGGGCTGGCCCTGACGGGCCAGCAGGGAAAGAGGAGCGGGGCCTGGCGGCCCCGCTGTCGCATGCTCAGGTGTCATGCCTGGCGGCATGACGGTGGGGTGTCGGGTGGGTTCGGGTTCCCTGCCCTGCCGGGCAGGTTCGGGGACGATGCGTCTCGGCGCCTACGGCGCCGTGATGTCGTAAGAGTTTTTTAGACAGTTATCCGGTTCCTCTCCCCCTCTGGCGTACCTGGGTGGGTGCGCTTTGGCCCTGGCGGGCCAACAGAACGGGGCTGCGGGGCGTGCCTGCCGGCATGTGCGGTTTCTTGTAGTGCCCCCGCTGCCGCGGGGGCACGTCTTCGTCGGTTTTGGAGTGCATTGTCAGACCCAGTCTGTATGTTCCGGAAGTTGTTGGCCCGTCTGGAATGAGCCCCGAATACCACTGGTGGGGCGTGGAGGGGTGATGAGCTGTGCCTGTCAGCCAACATGTTGCCGCTCGGAGGATCATTACCGCTGCTCTGCGGGCTGGTGCTGCGTGGATCAACCGGGTTGAGGAGCCTCGTGCGTGGCGGGAGCTGTCTCGTATGCACGGGGTGCTCTTGTCGAGTCTGCCGGTGGGGGCAGGCCCTTCGACGCCTGCCGAGATGATCGATTTGCTGCCGGTGCGCTTGCGGGAATGGGTGCCGTTGGCGTGGGACGAACTTCCTTCTGTCATGGGGGATTTGGTTGTCCTGACGGACAACGGTGAGCTGACCGAGGAGGCCTTCGAGGCGGGGATGAACTATCTGGAGGCCCTGTACGGGGACGACGGATACTTCGATCTCGGTGGGACGTGGCTTCCGGCGTGGGTTCGGCAGACGGCTGAGCAGACGGAGCGGGCTGCCTTTCGGCACATCCGCTCCGATGGGCAGGCCGGTTATGTGGCGGCGCGGACCATGCTGACCGAGGTGCCGTACGGCACGGAGCGGGCACTGGTCGAGGAGTATTCGCGGCGTGGCGCGGCACGGATGGACGTGTATCGGCCTGTTCCCTCGGACCGGGTGTGGGCGGGGGCGTCGTCGTGGTTGTGGCCGTGTCCGCAGTGCCGGTATCCGATGGTGCTGCGGGGTGGGCAGTTGCGGTGTGAGTATCCGCCGCATCAGAGCCGGTTCGGCCTTGTCCCGGGCGGTGGCAAGCGGGGTGGGCCGCCTGTACTGACCGGTGGGCGGGGCCGGTTGGCGACGGCTGCGGAGCCGGCGGAGGGCGTGTTGTACCTGGACTGGGGGGTATGGCGGTACATCACCTGTCCCGGGCTGAGTGAGGTGGGCCTGATGCAGTGGCTGGAGAAGCAGGAGGGGGTGCGGGTAGAGCGTTGGGAGAACCTGGACGAGTGGGATGTCGGCGTCTACCTGGTGGACGGGCATTGCTGGCGGGTGGACGTCAAGGATCACCAGGACGCGCAGACGATCATTGACCGGCCGCCTGCCGGGGAGACGGTGGTCGTGCCCAACTACCGGCGCAGCCAGGTCAATCAGCTGCAGTCCGGGCTCGATGCGCTGCGGACTGCTGACGGGCAGCGCTACAGCGTGTTCACGGTCAGCCGGTTCAAGGCGGCCGTGACCCGGCGGTTGAAGGGGATGGGCGCATGACGTCGCCGAAGAACGCGAGGTATTCCGTCAGCGTGCCGCTGACGCTGCGGGCGGTGATCCTGCTGGCCGCGCGGGTGTTCCCCAACCGGGCGCTGGAGGAGCAGGCGTCGTGGCGGCGTGTGGTGGATCTTGCTGATGCGCACTTCCTGGCCACGGGGCAGATGCATCTGTGGGACGGCTGGTCTGCTCTGGCGCTGCCCGATCAGGTGCGGATCACGCGGATGCTGCGGCAGCGGCCGGCTGTCCTTGCCTCCCGTTCGGTGTTTGTCACGGAGACGGCAGCGGTCCTGGACGGTGGTGAGGCGGTCGAGTTCGCCCCGGCCGACGGGGAGGAGCAGGTGCTGATCCTGCCCGTGGGCGACGAGGAAGCCCTCATCGATGCCTTGCTGGACGAGCTTGAGGACAACGCGGCCAAGGGGCAGTTGCTGCCCAAGCCTGCGCCGCCCGGCTCCTACGTCAGCGACCTGCGGATCAGGGATCCGCTCAGCCCTTCCGGCCGGGTGGTGGACGTCTTCTACGACCTCGACTACCAAGGGCCCCCTGCTCCCAGCGTGGTGCAGGAACTGGGCGACGCCCCGGTCGCGGACGAGGTGGTGATCCCCTTCGCCGAGCTGGACGAGATCGCGGGCTGGCTCGATGAGCTGCGCGGGCAGGACTACCGGCGCAAGGCGGTCGCGGACATCAGGCGGCACGCCCGCGGCCGCGACGGCACGGACGTGGGCGAGCTTCTGCGCGTCCAGGCCGGGCCGCTGCGGGTCTTCCACGCCCCCACCGGGATGGGCAAGAACGTCCTGAGTGAACTCGTCGCGGTGTGGTGTGCCCAGCGGGGCCGGGTGATCTCGCTGGTCGTTCCGCAGAGCGCGCAGGTCCTGGCCACGGTGTACCGGCTGCGGCAGGATCTGGTCGACCTGGGGGTCTCCGCGCAGGTCACGCCGGTCGTCTCCCCCGCCTCCATGATGGATCTGGCCGAGCAGACGGCCGGCAATCCGCAGGACAATGCGGACTTTCGGACCTGGGTGTACCGGGAGATGTCTTACAGCTGCCCCCTGACCGGACATGCCACCACCTCCTCCGAAGCGGTGGACACGTGGACGCCGGGCAAGGAGCCGTGCGACCAGCTCAAGCCCAACGGGCCGAGAGCGGACAAGGCCCTGGCCTGCCCGTGGCGCGGCGGCTGCGGGAAGTTTCGCCACCACCGGGCCTCGGCGTCGGCGGACATCCTCGTCACCAACCATGCGAACTTCCTCACCGGGCACATCCACGCGCCGGTGGCGGGGCGGCCTGCCCCGGGACGGCGGATGACCACCGAGCAGCTGCTGCTGCACCGCAGTCATCTGGTCATCATCGACGAGGCCGATGCCCTGCAGGCGCAGGCCTTCGACCAGGCGGCCCGTCAGGTGCTGCTGGCCCAGGACGGTGCGGAGCGCACCCCGGTACGCGAGCTCGACAGCCAGTTCCGGCGGCACTGCTACCGGCTGCCGATGAGCCTTGAGCAGTACCTGCGACCGCTGATCAACCACCTGGTATGGCTGGCCGAGTCCTATGTGTCCCACCTCGTCGGCGGGGTCATCCATCCCGACCGGGAGCGGCGCAGCATGGTGGTGCCGCGCCGCTGGGATGGGATGTTCGCCTCCCGGATCTTTGGGCTGGAGGCTGGGGAGCGGCCCACGGAGCAGCAGATGCAGGCGGTCAACCAGCTCTACAAGCGGGAGGGGCCGCTGGAGTTCGCCGATGAGGTCGAGGGGCTGGCCGAGCTGAGGGAGCTTTTGTCCTCGGTCACGGATCTGGCCGGTGGGTCGGACCGGCTCACCCACGCCACCTTGAAGCGGATCGGAAAAGCGTTTTCGGCGATCACCGGTGAGACGGACGAGAAGCGGCTGTCCTCGCTGGCGCTGCTGGCAGCCCGGCGGGCGTATCTGGAGGAGATGCGCAGCATCCTGCACCGCATCGTCGGTGTCGCTGCACCGTTGCAGGGGGCGGGGATCTCCGCCGGCAATGACCTGGTGGATGCCCTGGCCTCGCACGTGCCGTGGCGGGCTGCCCCCTATGGTCCTTTGGGGCGTGCGCTGTTCGCGTTCTCCGAGACGTTCGATCCTGGCGACCGGCACCAGACGGCGCTGCGGCTGAAGTCCTATGTCGGGGATCCGCACGCTCACCTGGCCTACCTGGGCGAGGTGACCGCGCTCGCCCATACCGGCACCCGCCGGGCGGTGATCGGGATGTCTGCCACGGCGTTCATGCCGTACGCGCCGCGTCATCACCTTCTGCCGGAGCTGGCCTGGTACGTGCCGGACGACGTCAACGGAAGCCTCACCGTCGAGCTGCAGGCCGGCCAGGACAACGGGGCAGGCATCGTGGTGTCCGGCACCGACGGAGTGAACCGGAAGCGCGCCTATACGGCCATGGGACGCAGCGTCGGTCAGGACCTCCCCGCGCAGCTCGACGCGGTGGCCACCGATCCGGCGACCGCGCACCGTGCGTATGCGCTGCTTGCGCCGACCGCCTACGACGCCGGTCCTGCGCTCGCCCGCGGCATGATTGACGTGGGGGTCGCGGCGTCGGAGATCTGTGTGGCGGTGCGGCCGCAGGAGATGGCTGCGCTGGAGCGGATGCCGCCCGGCTGGGTGCCCATTCCCAGCAACCGGCTCGAGCAGTTCCCCCACGCCGTGGGTCACGGCCGGTGCCGGTACCTGATCGCCCCCATGGCGCGGGTCGAGCGTGGTCTGAACATCGTCGACCGTGACGGGCGCTCCCTGCTGCATGTGGCCTGTCTGGTCAACCGGCCCATTCCTGTGATGGAGGACCCCCCGGTGCTGCTGTCCCTGGTCAACTCTCTCGCCTACCGCCAGCGGCGGCCGGGCCCCGATCCGGCCGGGGAGCTGGAGCGGCTGCGGATCACAGCGGGCCAGATCTTCGACGACATCCGCAGCGGCCAGGGGTACTTCAAGTCGCTGGGCGAGGACGTCAAACTCGCCGTGGTCGCGGAGATCCTGACCCGGCTGATCCAGCTGGGCGGGCGTACCCGCCGCGGCGGGGACCCGGGGCGGCTGCGGCTGCTGGACGCCGCCTTCACCTATACCGCCGCCGACTCCACCCTGCCCGCCCTCCTGAAGCAGTTGCGTGGGAAGTGGCGGGACGAGGACCACATGCCGCTGATCGACGCCGTCTACCGCACCACCATGACCGACGCTCTGCTGGGCTTGGCGGAGCACTCCCCCACCGGATATGAGGAAGAGGAGATGGGCGAATGGTGAGTGACGACCGCGGCCGCCTGTTCACCCTGTCCTTCGCGCTGGATGACCGGCTGCTGGGCACGGTGCACGTCTATCCGCAGGACGAGGCGTTCGCGCCGGCCTGGCGGCGGCTGCCGAGGCCGCGGGGCAAGGACGCCGTGCAGCCGATCGCGTCCCTGCAGACGGCGGCGCGGGCCGTGACCGGTGAGCGGCTGGTGTTCACCAACCCCGACCGACCCGCCAGGACCGGCCGATGGGCCGGGCGGAGCGTGATCGTCACGCCCGGGCCGCTGGACGGGGCCGTGGTGCGCACTTTGATGCGGGAGTGGGAGACGCGGCTGGACGGGCATGACGGCCGTGACACCCTCGCCGCTCTGCTGCGGCTGTCCGACGACGGGCCCCAGCCGCTCAGTTCGCTGCTGCACCGCGACAATGCTGGGCGGATCACCGGTCCCCGCTGGGCATTTCGGGTGGCCGGGTGGCGGCTGGCGAGCATGCTGGCTGCCCAGCCCCTCGGGCTCGACGAGTCGCTGCCGGCGCTGCGGTTCCACCTCGACAGCGAGGGCGACCTGCTGGCGTGGCAGGCCCCGCTGGTCCACGAGCGAACGTGGATCGACGAGGAGAGCGGCAAACGCCGGCGCATCGCCGGCTACGCCATGGAACGTATCCACATCGAGGTCGAGCCCGCCCCCGGCGGGAAGGGTCTTCTTGCGCATCTGTCGGCGCGTATCTCGCGCGTCGCCACCCACTACAAGGGCATCCGCAACGTCCTGCTGCGCCATCCCGTCAATGCGGACATCATCCTCAAGGCCCCGATCACCACCCGGTGGGAGAAGGGCCCGGACGGATTCATGCAGCCCGCGGCCGTCCGCTACCGCGGGGCGACGGCACAGATCGTCGAGGCCTGCGGCGTCGGCCGCCTGCCCCAGCCGCCCCTGACGGGGCTGGACGAGCTGGCAGAGGTGCGCGGGGTGCACCGCACGGGCAAGCACCCGATCGACAAGGGCGTCGGGGCGATGTTCCAGGCCCGGCTCGAGGAACACGCCGGGCGCGTCCTTGGTCAGGAGCCCGTCATCTACACCGGGACATCCATCAAGATCAGCAAGCCGGGCGGAAGCCTGCCGCCCTACGTGCCGGCCGGCAAGATGGCCGGCGCCATGGCAGGCGCCCAGCTCGACGCGGTGCGGACCGTGGTGTTGTACGAGTCGGCCGAGTGGCGCGCGCGGGTGCTGGGGCAGCTGGCTCGCGACTACGCGCGGCCCGACCTGGCTGATCTGCCCGACGAACAGCCGGTGGTCCTGGCGCCCGGGTATGAGCTCGTGGCGGTGCGGCTGCCGGAGCTTGTCCGTCACGGCGGTCACGACCGCAGCCTGATCCTGAACACGCTGCCCTGGTTCAAATCCGGTGCCGGGCGGGCCCTGGTCACCGCGCTGTGCGAGACGCGCTACCCCAGCGAGCAGGAGAAGGAGGCTGGGGTGACGGATGCCAAGCACGCGCTCAAGGTGCTCTTTGCCGAGCGCGGCATCCCCTCGCAGTTCATCACCATGGACTCCGACCCTGGCGACCCGTACCGGCTCAACACGCCCGAGAAGGTCGCGCGGGCCAGGGCCCGCAACGCCGGTCTGCCGGAGCCGGACGTCGCCTACAAGGACGACCATGCGGTGCAGATCGCGCTTGGCAGTCTGCACTCCGACTCCGGCATCATCGACAACCGTCTGGCCGCCACCGCCTTCCACCGCAACGCCAAGGACACCGCCCTTGACCGGGAGGCTGTGGCGGTGGGGCTGTGGACCCGCTACCACCGTTACGACGAACGTCCCGGCCGTCCCCGCAAACCCGCCGTGCTGGCCATCACGCTGGTCGCCATGCGGATCCCGCTCGGCGAGGACGCCTACTGGCCCACCCTCATGTACAGCGACCAGGGCTGGCGCCCCCTGGCCCAGGCACGCGTTTTGCATCATGCCGGTCCTATCGGCAAGAAGGGGCATCACCTGCGGGAGGACCACGGGGGCCCGGACAACGTCCGCACCTATGCGGACCGGGCTCTGGCCGCGCTCGGTGACCGGTTTCCGATCATCGTCTTCGCCGAGGAGCGTGAGCGGATCTGGCCCGGTCTGTGCAACGACCGGCTCGACGAGGGCCACGTTCCCGGGCAGAGCCTGATCGCCCAGGGGTGGGATGTGGCGGTCGTCAGGGTCGGCAACGGACAGGGCACACCCCAGCCGTCACGGCGCACCGGCGGCGTGAGCAGGCTGCCGGCCAACCCGATGCAGCCGGTCATGCCGGAGAAGATCCTCTACCGTCACGATCACGGGGGCGTGGTGTCCTGGCTGTTTGCGGGACAATCCCGCCAGCACGTCGGCGGCCAGCGCACCGGCACCCAGTACACGCGCCGCACGCTGCCCAGTGGGCAACTGGCTCAGATGGGTGCTCCCTTCCACGCCATGACCCGCACCGAGTACGTAGTCGCTCGCCATGGTGGCTGGCGCGAGGAGCAGCTGGTCGGTCTTGCCGCGCGGATCTGCGAGCAGGCCGCCATGTGGGATGGGCGCACCAACCTTCCTGCGCCCCTGCATCTCGCCAAGAGCGCCGATGAGAAGCATCCCGGCTTCGTCGATCAGGAAGGGTTCGGCGAGTAGGCGCGATTGTGGCGCGCGTCGGTTTCCAGGCTCGTGCCGGCGCAGCTGATGGCTGGCTGGTCCCGCCCGGGCTTGGTGGGGCGGGGCGGGCGTTCTGTGTGTTACCCGCCTCGCCTCTCACGGCCCGGTATGAGGTCACTTGGCGTAGGTCTGTTTCCAGCGTGCTCGGTGGCGGGCTTCGCCTTGTCCGCGTCCGTTGACTTCGGCCAGCGACAGCAGCGGTGTCCCGTTGTTCCACAGGCCGACGAAGTCTCGGTGCAGGGTGAGGATGTGGTGGTCGAGGGCGAACGCTTCGGCCTGGCGGCTGAATCGTGTGGTGGCGACGAAGATGGCCACATCCGCGGCGAAATGCACCTGGGCTCCCAGCAGATCGCGTACTTCGCGGCTGGCGATCGTCCGGTGGGGTGCGTATCGCTTGCACTGGATCACCATGGTCCGGCCGTCTGGTAGCCGGCCGAGCACATCGGCTCCGTTGTCTCCGGTCCCGCCTACCGTGCGCACCTGTGTGCAGCCGTCGCGGCGGCATAGCTCAGCGACCACTTCCTCGAACTGAGTGCCGGACATGGTGTCGATCGCAGCCAGTGTCCGCTGTCCCGCTGCGATCTCCTCCCGTCGTCTCCAGGCGGCGTCCGAGCTGCGCAGTTGTCTGTCGGTGCGCCATAGTCGCCACACCCTCCAGCCGACTCCTGCGACGGCGAGGACTGCGCCGATATACAGCCAGATCGCCGGGCGCAGCAGGGCCAGCAGGGCGAGTGCGGCGAGTCCGCCTGCTGCCGCCTTGTATCGGGTGGTGTGGCGTCTGCGGGCAGTTCTGCTCTTGCGTTTGGCCGCCATGTATGCCCCCTCTTGCACCGGCCGGTATGGGTTTCTCCCTGCTGTGCAGTGTGGGCATGCCGAGCGACTCCGCCAGGGCGCAATTCAGGCCATTGGCTTGAACCTCTCGTCCCTCTGCCGGCTCCCGGCGTCAACCGTTCCTCCTTCGAGGAGGTGAGCTCGCCTGCTTACAGGCCGAGTTCGGCCAGTGCTGCTTGCCTGTGCGGGCTGAGGCTGGAGCGGCGGCGGCGCAGGTTGCTCAGCCACTGGCCCAGGCGTACGGGGTCGCCGTCGATCTTCTCGATGTGGCGCTGGGGGACGTTGAGATGTCCTTCCCGCGCGCGGAATGCCTGTGCGGCGGCCAGCCCGCGCTGGAAGGCACGCTCGCGCGCCGGCAGGTGGCTCTCTTCCGCCGGGGAGGCGGACGTGCCGGGCAGGTCGACGAGTCCCAGCTCCTTCAGCAGGCGCTTCTGTTCGGGGTGAAGGCGGTCGGATCGGGCGCGCTGGGCCTCGAGCCACTTCTCTGTCTGGGAGGCCGTCCCGTTGTGTGCCAGGCTCTGGCGGGCGGCGTGGTAGGTCCGCTGCCAGGTGATCGGCCAGGGCGGGTTCCACCACTGGTCCAGGGCAGTGAGGGCAGCGGCGCGCTGCTCGGTGAGGGTCTCGGCCCGGGTGCGCTGAGTGGCCAGCCAGCGGCCCAGGGGGAAGCCGTCATGGACTTCCTCGACGGGTGCGGCGAGGTGGCCGTGGCGGGCGGCATAGGCGGCGGCGTGGGCCAGTGCCCGTTCGAAGGCCTGCTGGCGGGGGTCCCAGATGATGCCGAGGCGCTCGAGGGCATGGACACGCACGGTGTCGAGGGTGTTCTTGGTGTGCAGGTGGCGCTGCCAGGTGAGCCAGCGACCCAGGGGGTAGCCGGTGGGGTCCTCGTAGGCCTGGGGGACGTCGAGGTGGTGGTGGGTGTTGCGGTAGCTGCGGGCTGCGGCGAGGCCGCGGCGCCATTCGGCGCTCTTGGGGGCAAGGACGCGCAGGGAGAGGGCGAGGGCGACTTCTTCGGCCTGGGTGGGGCGGTCGAAGCGGAGCCAGGCTTCGGGGTCCTCGCCGGGCATGGTGGGGCGGTGGGTGCGGGGGTCGGAGAGGCGGGCGTCGAGGCGGTCGTCGTGGGCGCGCAGGGCCTGGATGGTGCGCCACAGCGGGGTGTAGGCGTCGGCGCCGAGGAGGTCGTCGGGGTCTTCGTCGGGGGTGAGGTAGACGGGGACGACGAGGGTGGCTTTCTTGCCAGCGCCGGGGGTTTGGCGCAGGGCGCGGCCGACGGCCTGGACGGTGTCGACGGGGCTGTTCTTGGGGTCGGCGAAGACGACGGCGTCGATGGCGGGCACGTCGATGCCCTCCCCCAGGACGCGGGCGTTGGACAGCACGGCCGGGGTGTGGGGGGTGGTGTGGGAGGCGAACTCGAGCAGGAGGCGGCGGCGGACCTGGGGGGTGTGGTGGCCGCTGATCCAGTCCGCCCACAGCCCTTCGGGCCGCAGCTCTGTGGGGAGGGTGGTGGCGGTGTCCGCCAGGGTGGTGGCGAAGGCGCGGGCGTCGGCGACGCGGTGGTGGAAGGTGAGGATGCGGCGTAGCCGGTGGTCGTGGATGGCGCGCAGGGCGGCGACCTGGCGGCCGGCCAGGCGCAGTCCGTCGACGCCGGCGCCGGGGCCGGTGGCGAGCCAGTCGCGCAGGTCTTGGTCGGTGACGACGGGGACGAGGATCTGGTAGTCGGCGAGCAGGCCGAGGTCGATGGCGTCGGAGAGGTTGAGGTGGTAGGCGACGGGGCCGAACAGGTTCTCGTCGTCCATCGAGGCCACTGTCTCTGCGCCGTCGGTGTCCGGGGCGTCGTCGGGGTCCCAGATACGGGGGGTTGCCGACAGGTAGAGGCGACGGGCGGCGGGGACCTGGTCGTCGTGGTGGACGGCGGCCCAGGCTTTGCCGAGGCGGCCGGCGGTGCGGTGGGCCTCGTCGACGACCACCAGGTCCCAGGGGGGCAGGTGGTGGTCGCGGTGGGCGGCGATGACGGCGGGCAGGGAGGCGTAGGTGGCGTAGGCGGTGACCGGGCCGGAGCGGGGTGGGGTGGCGAGGGCGGTCAGCTCGCCGGAGTCGGTGGTCAGGGGGATGTCGGCGCCGAGCGGCTCGTGGTCGAGGGCCTGGCGTGCCGAGCACACCGCGATGGAAGTGCCTTTGCGTCCCGCGGTCCGCCAGGAGCGGATCGTCTGCACGAGCAGGTCCAGGGTCGGCAGGAGTACCAGGACGCGGCCGCGGGGGGCGATACGGGCGGTGGCGCGGGCAGCGATCAGGGTCTTGCCGGTGCCACAGGCCGCGATCACGCTGGCACGGGGATGGTTGCCGAGGACACGGGTGGTCGCCGAGACGGCTTCCCTTTGGTGGGGGCGCAGTTCGAGGGGTGTGGTGGCCATGGAGAGGTGCCGCTCCGGACATGAACTGTTGAGGCGGTCATGGGGCGTTGCAGGGAGATCTTTTCGGCGATGTGGGCAATGGTTTTGCGGGTGGGGAGCTGCGGTTCAGCTTGCCGATGCCACGCGTAGGGCGCGGCTGAGCAGGATGGGGTTGCCCAGGTGGCGGCGTAGTTCTCTCTCCAGTCCGGCGACCGGCACCAGGTTCTGCGGGGCCCGGGTGTCTTTGTACTCAATGCTGGCGTATCGCGGCAGGAGTACCTGGGAGAGGTTGGCCAGCTCGATCGCCGCGGCCGCGGGGATGTCGGCGGCGCATTCCAGTCGCACGATCCCGGCCCATGGGGCGCCGGGGGTGCACGGGAGTCGCAGGTACCAGGCGTGGCGGTGCCAGGAAGTGCCCATCAAGAACACCGGGCTGCGTTCGCCGGGGGCCAGGGTGGCGATCATGGCGTGCAGGTCGGGTGGCAGGTAGGCGGTGCGGTGGGACTTGATGAATCCCAGTGCGCGCGGTAGGTGGGTGCGTCCGCGCAGGGGGCCGTCCACGACCAGGAGGTCCGATTCTTCGGGGACGCCGTGGTCGGTCAGGGCCGTGCGGGCGTGGGTGGCGACGAGGACCTCGAGTTCGGTGAGTTGGCGTTGCAGCGCCGTCGAGAGCAGCACGGCGAGGTTCTGTTCTTGGTCGTCGGGGGTGATGGTGGCCTTGTAGGTTCCGGCGGTGGTGGGCACGTCGGCGGCGTTGGTGGCGGTGGTGAACAGACCACGCCGGTAGCCGATGGTCAGCAGATGTGCGCCGCGGTCGGGGCAGCAGCACACGGCGCCTGCCGCGTAGGAGGCGCACAGCGCCATCCGGGCGTCCCGGACCGCGTTGCCGGGGCTGGTGGCCGGTTCGGCGGAGGGGGGCTGTTCGATCCAGATGCGGGCCTCGACGCGACGGACGCCGTCGACGAACAAGACCGCACCTGGGGCAGATACCTGGGAGGGCGAGACGGGCTTCCAGTCGGCCGGGGCAAGTTCGATGTGGGGAGTGACCTTGGCGGTGGAGTCGGCGATGCCGTTCTCGGCGTTCTCGACGCTGGAGCCGTAGGTGGGGTCCCAGCCGTCGACGTGGAACCGCATGCGGGAAGCCTGTGCTGCGCTGGTCATGTGCCCTGCCGGGTGACGGTGGAGGTGCGGGTGTCGCGCTGGACGTGGAACTGGACCGGGATCTGTTCGGCGAGTGCAGTGACGTGGGTGATCACTCCGACCATCCGCTCTCCCAGAGAGAGGTTCTGCAGGGTGTCGGCGACGGTCTGGAGCGACTCGGCATCGAGGGTGCCGAACCCTTCGTCGAGGAAGATGGACTCCAGTTTCGTAGCGCCGCCCAGGCCGGCCAGCTGGTCGGAGAGGGCCAGTGCGAGGGCCAGGCTGGCCTGGAATGTTTCGCCGCCGGACAGGGTGCGCACCGAGCGCGAGGAATCAGCATCGAAGTGGTCGATGACGTAGAACTCGCCCTTTTGGTGGCTGAGGTCGAAGCGGTCGGCTGACAGCTGGCGTAGTGACTGGGAGGCGCCGGCGACCAAGGTGTCGAGGGCTGAGTTGGCGAGCCACTGGGGGAACTTGGTGGACCGCATCAGCCGGGCCAGCTCGGCGGCCACTTGTTGCCGGGTGCGGGCGGCGTCGATCTTGTCTCGCATCGAGGCGGCGTCGTTGAGGCTGCGTTGGATCATTTCCACCTGGCCCCGGGAGCGTTCGGCTGCGACCGCCACGACTCGCGGAGCCTGTGCGGCACGCCCCGGGCCGTCGCCGAGGTCGTGGGGATCCAGGCCGTTATCGCGCAGGAGAGCCTCCAGGCGGCCCAGGAGCTGGTCAGCTTCGTCATGGGCGGTCTGGGCGTCGGTATCTGCACGCACGGTGGCGGCCTGCCGGTCGCTGACCCCACGGTCGGCCCAGCCTGTCAGGGTGGCCCAGGCGGCGGCGAGGTCGGCGGTGTCGAGGCTCGGTGGGTTGAGTGCCGCCACCGCGTCCCGGGCGGCCGTCAATGCGGATCGGGCACTCGTGGTGCGCTCTTGCCACTGTTCCTGCTCGGCCGCCGCTGTCTTGGCCGTGTCGCGCGTGCGGCCGGCCTCGGTGGTGGCTGCCTTCACGGCCTCTTCGAGGCGGGTGCATTCCTTGAAGAGAGCCGGCAGCTTGTCTTCGGGCGGCGCCTGTCCCAGGAGTGTGTCCAGTTCGCTCAGGCGGTCGGTCAGGGTGGTCTGCGCGAGGTCGGCGGTTGCGGCGTCCCGAACGGCTGCGGTGTGGGCAGCCTGGGCGGCGACCTGCGCACGGTCGGCTGCATCCAGCGCATTGGTCGCGTCCGAGTGGGCCATTTCGGCGTCGGTAGTTTCGGCTGCGGCGGCTGCGAGGTCGTGGTCTGCGGTGGCGGTCTGGGTGCGGGCCCAGGTCTCCAGATCGGTCCAGGCCGCGGTCAGGTCGTCGGTGTCGAGGGCCGGCGGATCGAGAGCGGCCACCGTGCCCAGCGTCGAGTGCAGGGTGCTGCGGGCCCGGTCGAGTTCTCGCTGCAGTGCGGCAGCCGCCGACGCGGCGGACGCGTGCGCGGTCTCGGCTTTCTGTACTGCGTCACGCGCCTGCTGCTCATTGGCAGTCAGCTGGTCGCGATATGTGGTGAGTTTGTCGAGGTGGGCGCGGTCGGCGTCGCAGTCGCGGTCGGTGTCGGCGGGGCGGTCGGGCAGCAGCGTGCTCAGCCTCTTGTCGTGCAGGGTGCGCTGCGTGGTCAGTCCGTCCATGGCCCGCTGTTTGTCGGCGACCGTGGCCTTGGCGTCCTCGTATCGGTTCAGCAGGTCACGGTGTTCGTCTGCGGCAACGGCACGCGCCGCCTGGGCTGCGTGGAGAGCGGGGTCGGACAGCGGGGGCGGGAGGGTGGTGACGTTCTGCTCGCAGACCAGGCAGGCGTGGCCCACCTGAAGCTGGGGGCGCAGCTGCGCGGCACCGGCAAGGGCTTGAGCCTTCTCGAGCGTGGCTGTGGCCGCGTCCAGGCGCGCTTGTGCGCCAGCCACCGACTCTTCAGCTCGGCTGGTCACCTCGGCACAGTCGTCCAGCTCGCTGGTGGCGTCCGTGAGCAAGGCGATGACGTCGAGGAGTTCGTCGAGTGTGTGGTGTGCGTCCGTGAGCCGGCTGCCGTCGCCGGCGGTGGTAAGCGCGCGGGAGGCCTGTTCGTGCCGGTCCCGGGCCTCGGCCAGCTCCCCGGCGGCGGCTTCGGCCTCGCTGGAGCGAGCTGCTGCGCGGCTGGTCAGGTCGGTGACGCCGTCGGGGGTGCGGACGGCGGCCAGCAGTTGCTGGCGTTGCTGCAGTTTTTCGTGCGTCTGCCGGATCTGATCGCGGCGCTCACGGGTTTCCTCGGTACTGCGCCGGGCCTTGGAGACGGCGTCCGCCGCTGCCTTCCGCCGGTCTTCGCATTGCGCTAGCTCGTCTTGGGCGCGCTGGGCATCGGCGATCACGTCGTCGCGGCGCGCGACCAGGCCTGCCTTCTCGGTGTACCGGTCGCGGGTGAAGGTCAGGTCGGTGCGCTGGGGGCCGGACTGAGCCTCTTTGGTGGCGTCGGAGAGGGTCTGAGCGGCTGCGTCGGCGGCGTCACGGGTCTGCCGGGCCTCTATCTGTGCCTGTGTGGCATGGCGTTGCAGCTCTTCGATGCCATCGGGGGTGTGGATGGAGGTCAGCAGATCGGTCTCGCTGCGCAGCTTGTCGGCTCGGGCGTCGGCATCGTGTGCGCGGGTGTGTGCCTCGGTGACACGGGGCACGAGTTGGTCGACGGTGACGGCCAGATGTTCGAGCGTCTCGACACGCGCCTGTGCGGTGGCCTCAGCTTCTGGAGTGGCGTCGGCGTGGCGGCTCAGCTGGTCGTTGAGGACCTCGATCTCTCTGGCTGCTTGGTCTGCCTGGGCGCCGGCGCGTTTGCCGATGCCTTCGTATTGGGCGGCGCCGAGGAGTTTGAGCAGGATTTGCTGGCGGTCGCGGGCGCTGGCGGACAGGAACCGGGCGAAGTCGCCCTGGGGCAGGACGACGCACTGGCAGAAGTCGTCGAAGGACAGTCCGAGCAACTGCTCGATGGCGGGATTTAGTTCTTTGATCTCCCCGGCCAGTACTTCCGGCTGTGGTCCGTCTGCCTCGACGGCGACTGCGGTGGGGTCGGTGAACTGCACCAGGCTGACGGCCTTCTGCTGGATCTGCTGGCCGGTGCGGCGGACCTCGCGGGCGACCTGGTAGCGCTGTGATCCGACGTCGAAGGTGAGTGAGACCGTGCAGCGGTTGCTCGTGGGGGCGAGTGCGTAGGAGATGGCGTTGCTGCGTCCCCACCGGTAGGCCGAGCCGTACAGGGCGAACGTCAGCGCGTCGAGGATGGTGGACTTGCCTGAACCGGTGGGACCGACGAGGGCGAAGTAGTCGGTGTCGGTGAAGTCGACCACGGTGGGGGCACGGAAGCCGGCAAAGCCGTTGAGCTCCAGACGAACGGGACGCATCTGAGGATTCCTTCGGGCGGGTGCAGGCCTGGGGCCTCAGGGTCGGGTGGTCGAGCGAGTGAGGTCGTCGTGCAGCTGGTTGAACAAAGCCGTGACCCGGTCGTCGCTGACACCGACACTGTGGCAGTAGTCGGCAAACAGCTGCGCAGGCGTCTTGACCGGCTGGTCGACGCCGATTCCTGCCGTGGCGCCGGTGCTCGCATGATCGGGGTGGATGAGGATCTGAAGGGCGTTGGGAAGGGCTTCGTACAGGTCGTCGCGCATGCCGGCGTAGGCGGGCTGGGTGACGACAAGTCTGAGGTAGTCCTCGTCGTAGCCGGCGGGGTCGGCGGTCAGCTGGGCGACGGTTCCCTCGACGGTGCGCAGTCGGCGGCCGGTCGTGACGGGGATGTCGGTGATCTCTGCGGGGGTGCCGGGGGTTGCCTCGACGAGGCAGACGACGTGGGTGTTGTTCTGCTCGCCGAAGTCGATGGCGTAGGGGGAGCCGCTGTAGTGCACCGGGCAGGCGGCGGGGATGTGCTGGCGGCGGTGCAAGTGCCCCAGGGCCACGTAGTGGGCCTCGACGGGGAAGATGGCGGCGGGCACGTGGTATTCCATGATTGATTGGGCGGGTCGCTCGCCGCCGCCGAAGGCACCGCCGGTGCAGGTCAGGTGGGCCATGATGATGTTGACGGCGTCCGGGGTGAACGCCCCGGTCAGATTGGCGAGGACATCGCGGACGAGTTGGTCGTAAGCGCCGACGTTCTGCGACGGGGTGTTGGCAATGATCTCCGCGGCACGGACGGCGTAGCGCTGGGAGAGGAACGGCAGGACGGCGACGTTGACGGCCTCGTTGGTGGACTTGGCGCGGAAGGTGTGCACGCCGCCCTTGGTGGCCGGTCTGGCCTGTCCGTAGACGTGGATGCCGGCGACGTCCATCAGCGGCCGGTAGGCCTCGAATGTGGCGCCGTGGTCGTGGTTGCCGGCGATGACGACGACTTCGATGTTCTGTTTGGCCAGGTGCAGCAGGGTACGCACGATCAGCTTCTGGGCGTCCGCGGTCGGCGCGGCGTTTTCGTAGATGTCGCCGGCTATGAGGACGGCGTCGACGTCGTTGTCGATCGCGATCTGGGTGATCTCTCGCAGGACGCGTGTCTGTTCCTCGAGCCGGTTGCGGCCCTTGAGGGTTTTACCGACGTGCCAGTCGGAGGTGTGAAGGAACTTCACGGCGTGGGTCCTTTTCGGGTGGCTGGGCAGAGCAGCGTGGCGCGTTAGCGCACCGAGGAGGGAGGTGGGGCGGGCGTCAGTAAGGCGGCTCGTCGATGGCGCCGTCGTCGGTGTCGTCGGGCCACGGATCGCTCTCGGCCTGGGGCAGCCTGCTGAATGGGTCCGGTCGCACCGTGCTGCCGGTGCCCTGGCCGGCTGCGCGGGTGGTGAAGGTGGGGTCGGCGACCTCGGAGAGCCGGGTGGCCCAGGCGGGGAAGGGGAATTCGACGGCCAGCGGTACCGGGATCTCCGGTTGGGAGATGAACATGGTGCCGGGCCTGGCGAGCGTGGCGCGCTGACGCTGAGAGGCGGGCAGGAAGCCGTACTCGGGGCGGCCGGCCTCGGCCGCGTCGAGCCGGCCGACGATTTTGATCGAGGAGTTCGACACGATGCGCCGCTCCACCTCAGAGGCGGTCTGCTGGGCGCCGATGAGGATGATGCCGAGCGAGCGGCCGCGTTCGGCGATGTCCAGCAGTACGTCCTTGATCGGGGAGGATCCCTCGCGGGGCGCGTATTTGTTGAGCTCGTCGACCATCGTGAACAGCAGCCCGCCCGGGCCGGCTTGCTCCTTGCGGTCGGTCTCTGCGGCCAGCACGACACCGACGACGAACCGCTGGGCCCGCTCCGGCAGGTTATGCAGGTCCACCACGGTGACCTGCTGCTGCGAAGTGTCGATGGAGTGCGCAACCGGGCGGTCGGTGACCGTGCTCAGGTCGCCGCGCAGCAAGGGCCCGAGCGGCCTCTGGGACGACCGCAACCGTCGCACGAACGCATTCACCGTGCCCAGGCCGATGGCCGGGCCCGCCCAGTCCGCGCGGGTGACGTCGTCGGTGACCTTGTCGCAGATGAAGTCGACCAGGTCCGGCCAAGTGCGGAGGGTGTTCCCGTCGATGGTGACCGCGCCGTCGTTCCCAGCGGCCTGGGCCTCGCGGCGCAGCCGACTGGTGACCTGGTGCACGACGATCGTGTACTGGTTCTTCTCGTCCTCGACGTCCGCGAACACGTAGGGCAGGAACTCGCGTTCGCAGAACTCATGCAGGGTCCACCAGAAGGCGGTGACGCCGCTGGTCCTGCCGGTGACGTGGGGGCGGCCGGTAGTGTCGCCGGGCAGTGGCGGGGCGTAAAAGCCAGCCGAGGCGAAGGGCTGGGCGGGCAGGCCGAGTTGGGCGTAGGCGGCACGTAGAGTGTCGTCGAGGCGGGCGTTGGGCTGGTCGACGAACAGCAGGTCCTCGCCCTTGACCGAGAAGATCAGGGCCTTGGCGTTGACCGCGCGGGCGCCCAGGGCGCCCGAGGTGAACAGCGAGTGCAGCAAAAACAGCGCGAAGCTGGTCTTGGTTGCCACCCCTGAGATGCCCGAGATCGATACGTGGGCGCCGCGGGTGCCGTCAAGGAATTCGAGGTTGAGATAGATCGGTTCGCCGTCACGGCCGATGCCGGCGGGGACGCGCGCGTCCATCCGGTCGAAGTACAGGGCGGCGTCCCGGGCAGCGCCTGCGGCCCGGATGGCGACTTCGCCGGGGCGTGGCGGGACGTAGCACTCGGGGTCGACACGAGTGGTCGTGACCTCGGCGATCTCCTGCACGTTCGCCGGCAGGATTCCGTCGGCGATGAGGAACACGTCTGAGCCAAACGCGGCACCTTCGTGGCGGGCAACCACCTCGGTGACCACACCGGAGGTGACGATCGTGCCGCGGCCGGGGATCTCTCGCCGGGTGCTGACCACGTCGTCGAGCTGCAGATAGGCATTCGGGGAAAGCGCAACATGGAACTTCAAGGGAGTGGAGTCCTCGGTACCCGCGACCTTCCCCACCTCCTGTTCGTCCTCGCTGCTGGTGAGGAGGCCGCCCGCGGACGGCTGCCGGCCGGTCGCGGGTGCAAAACTGCGGCCGAATACGGCGCTGTCAGCGCCGCGGGGCTCGGAGTCGGTGTCGGTCATCGGCCGTTCCCTGTATCGGTCTTGCGGTGTCGGACGCTGCCGGCTGGCGGTGAACACCAAGCGGGGCGCCGAAACATCGGATGGTATCTACGAGTACAGACCGTAACTAACGGGATGCCTGCTGCGAGGGGTTTTGTCGATAGCAGAGAGAAATCGGGGCAGGCTTGAGGGCTGTGCACAGCGCAAGGGCCGGAGACACTGGCGCCGGCGGACGGCTTCCGCTAGCCGCCCCTGGCTGGCACTCTGTCAAAAGGCGATCATTTTCGGTCCTTGGTGATCGATCGCCGGGAAACAGAGTCTTCCCGCCCTAATCTGGCCGTCGGTACCTTCCTGGCCCCTGCGGCCCGGAGCCAGAGGGGGACGGGAGTGGAGGAGGGCTACTTCGGGGGCGAAGACGGCTCCGAAGACGAGTCAGACGAGCGGCGCGATCTCTTCAGGTATGTGACGGTCGACAATGTCGATAATGCGGCCGAATACCTCGCCATCATGGACCAGTTCACGCAGACACTGCTGACCGATCTGTCCGCCGCGGAGGTCAGCGAGGCACTGGCGAAACGCGGTATCGCCCTGTCCCCGGAGGATGCGGAGGCCCGCTGCGCCAGCCTGGTCCGCTGGAAGAACCTCATGCCCTCCGCACGCGACCCCCGTGTCCCCACAGTCGCCGCGCTGCGCCACACCCGGGCCCGTTTCCAGGTCACCCGGCTCGGCGGCACGGTCCACCGGCAGGTCACCAAGGTCCTGAAGATGCGCGACGGTGCGCGGGAGGTGGCCCGCGAACTGCTCGGCAGCATGGCAGCGTTGCTGTCGAAGATCCTCCGCCAGGCACGCCATCCCCGCACCATCGACGCCGAGGCCCTGGCGGCCGATGTCACGACCGTCTTCACCAACCAGGCGTACTTCGCCGACAGCATCCGCGACTTCTACGCCTACCTGTCGTCCGTGCTGGTCCGCTATGACCTGGCCGGTGAGGAGTACGCGTCGTTCAAGGGCCTGCTGCTGGAATACGTCCACCTCATCGACACCGACGTCTCCCGGCACTCCCCCGCGGTCCTGAAATGCCTGGATGACCTCCAGCCGGTCCTGGACCACGTCCTGAACGCCCTGGACAGCCTGCCGGGCCTGGCTTCCGCGGACGGCGCCCCCGTCGAGCGGCTGCCTGGACGGCAGT
Source organism: Streptomyces sp. NPDC004051 (assembly GCF_053604275.1). Taxonomy (NCBI): domain Bacteria; kingdom Bacillati; phylum Actinomycetota; class Actinomycetes; order Kitasatosporales; family Streptomycetaceae; genus Streptomyces; species Streptomyces sp. NPDC004051. Next base: position 19,684 of record NZ_JBSGHG010000054.1, read on the forward strand.
ACAACGACTGGGCGGAACTGCAGGCCTGGTACAGCGGCGGCGAGGGCGGCCTGTCCGGCCCGGCTCAGCTGCGGGCCGCGGCCGAGTCCGCTCTGGGGCAGCTGCTCACCAACGCACGGCGCATGCTCACCCCCGGCGGCACCGGAGGAGCCAGGCGCAGCGACCTGATGCACCTGGCGGGCCTGTTCGCGCAGGCCCGTGTCGAAGAGGCCCACCGCGGCTTCTCGGCCGCCTTCGGCGCCTACCCCGCGCGTCATGTGAGTTTCGGGCCCGAGGAGGCCGACCCCCGCGACACCGCTTCGACGTCGTGGTGGGACGCCGGCCCGGTGGATGTCCCGGTCTCCTTGCGGGAGCGCGGCGACCGCACCGCGCGCGGACGCACCGCGCGGGTGCCCGACCCGGGCATGGACATCACCCGTCTGCAGGAAGAGGCCGCGCAGGAACTCGCGGCCCGCCAGACGGCCGGGGCCGAACTCGCCGCTGCCGGTGTGCTGGACGGAGCGCGCCTCACTCCGGCGGCCCGTGATCTGCTGCTGGAACTGGTGTCCATGGCGCTGGCCAAGGAACTCAGCCCGTCACAAGCCGTGCGCGTGGAGGACATCGATCTCCATGTCGCCGTAGACGTCGCGGAGTCGGACACCGACACCGTGATCAGATCGGACGACGGCGACACGACCTTCTTGCGTCTGGCTCTCAAAGCCTCGGCCGCCGACGGGGCCCGCCCCGGTGATGCAGCGGGTGCGGCAGACGAACTCACCGTCGGCACGGGCGGGGACCGGCAGCCGCCCTCGGCGGCAGGAGGCGTCCGGTGAGTGTGGACAACAGGCCGGCCGGCTCCACCGCTCAGCACGAGGCGGCGGAGCGGCGTCTGGCAGCCCGTACCCTGCTGGCCCGCCCGGTGCTGACGTCGCACCGGCAGCCGGACGAGCTGGCCGTGGTCCGCAGGCATTCCGCCGCGCTGCGCTCCACCTTCGCCAAGCTCCTGGGGTATCACCTCATCGTCGAGACCTCCTTTGCCCGGCTGGTGAAGACGCCTCCGAGCCCGGACGGTCCGCTGCGGCCCGTCCAGCAGGGAGACAGCCCGCCCTTCACCCCGCAGACCTATGCGCTGTTCTCGCTGGCCTGTGCCGCGTTGCTCACGCCCGGTACCGGGGAGTGGCTGCTGATCTCCTCGCTGGTCGAGCAGGTACGGGCCGATGCCGCCTCGGCCGGTGTCGAACTGCGCGACACTCCCTCGGAAAACCGCCGCCTGGTCCAGGCCGTCGGGCTTCTTATCGACTGGGGTGTGCTGACCGAGACCGACGGATCGCTGTCCGCCTGGAGTGAACGGCGCGAGGAGGGGGTGCTGCAGATCCACCGCCCCCTGCTGCCGCACGTGCTGCTCCGCCCGTTGCGCAATGTGGCCTCCCTCGCCGACCTGGCGGATCGGCTGCCGAGCGGGGCGTCCGAGCCCCGGCGTAGTCTGCGGCGCCGTCTGGTGGAGAACCCGCTGGTGAAGCGGGAAGAGCTCCCGGAGGACGAGCGTGATGTCCTCTCCCGGGAACGCTCGGAGCTGACGCGCCTTATGGAGGAGCACTTCGGGCTGACGCTGAAGGTCAGAGCGGAGGGGGCTTTGGCCTACGACACCGAAGGAACCCTCAGCGATGTGGCCTATCCGGGCCCGGGTACCGTGCGCCAGGCAGCGCTGTTGCTGACCGATGCACTGACCGATCTGGCCCGGCCAGCGGCGGGTCACCACGTCCCGGGGACTGCGGCAGATGTGCCGGGCCTGCTGACGCCGTGGGACACGGTCCGCGGTGAACTGGATGGCCTGGCCTCGCGCTACGCCAAGGCCTGGGCCGGTGCCTACATCGCCGATCCGGCCCGCCTACAGAAGGAGGTCGTGGCCCTGCTGGAATCCATGTCACTGGCCCGCAGCCTGCCCGAAGGACTGGTGCTGCATCCGGCAGCGGCCCGCTACCGGCCCGAACCACAAGCCCAGCCGACGCGTGCCGCACGGCGGTTGGCCGGTACACCGCCCGATGCTGCTGACGCCGCGCCGCCGTCCGACGTGCTGTTCACCGAGTCCTTCCTCAGGGAGGCATTGTGAGTGCCCTCGTCTTTCCCGGCCCGCGCACACCCGACAGCCGCGCGGGCGGGCAAGCGCCCGCCCGCGCGACCCATCCCTACCGGTGGCGGCTGAACCGGGCGGGAATCGTCAACGTCTGGTTCTACTTCGACCAGCGCTTCGATCTGTCGGGCGGCCGCCTGGTGCTGCGGGGATCGAACGGGTCCGGCAAGTCCCGGGCCCTGGAGATGCTGCTGCCGTTCGTCCTGGACGCCGACCGGCGCCGCATGGATGCCACCGGTTCCGGCAAGGTCCGGCTGGAGGACCTGATGCGGGCGGGCGGCGACGGCCAGGCCAACCGGCTCGGGTACGTGTGGCTGGAGCTCACCCGTGACGTGGAGGACGCCGACGGCGAGCAGCGCACAGAGTTCCTGACCGCGGGCGCCCTGATCCGCTTCTCGCACAGCGCCGCGGAGGCGAAGGCCTGGTACTTCCTCACCCCCCTGCGGGTCGACGAGGACCTGGTCCTGCTCGACACCAGCCGGGTCCCGCTGTCGAAAGAAGGCCTGGCCGCCGTCATCGGAGCGGACCGTCTGACCTCATCTCCCGACGTCCACCGCGACCGGGTACGCACGGCCGTCTTCGGGCTCCACGGCGACCAAGGACGCGAGCGGTATACGGGACTGCTGCAGCTGCTGCGCACGCTGCGCTCGCCCGACGTGGGCAACCGCATCGACGAAGGCCGCCTGCCTCAGATCCTTTCCGACGCCCTGCCCCCGCTGTCCGACAAGGCCATCGCCACAGCGGGTGAGGAACTCGACGGGCTGGAAGAGACCCGGGCCGCGCTGGCCCGGCTGGAAACCGCCTACGGTCACGTCGCCGACTTCCTCAGGGTCTACACCCGTTACGCCACGGGCGTCTGTATCGCCGCCGGTGACCGCACCCAGGCTGCGGCCGTCCTGGCCCGGGACACCGAAACGAGGGCCGCACAGCGGGAGAAGACACACCTCCAGCTCGTCCGCGACCATGCCGACGCCGTAGCCGAGGTCCGCGAACTGGACGGCTATCGCGACGAGTTGGAAGCAACCGTCGCCGGAATCCGGCAGTCCAGCGAGTACCGGGCCGCCCGGGAGCTCAGCGAACGTCTCAGCACCCTGCAGGCTCTGGAAGCGTCCGCCCGCAACGCCATGGCCACCGCTGAGGGTGCCCGTGACGAAGAACAGCGCACCGCCGACGCGTGCAACGAAGCGGCCCAGGACGTCAAGAGCGCGGCAGAGGAGGCGGCCCGGATCGTCCAGCAGGTCGGTGAACTCCTGGCGGGGGCAGGTCTCAACACTCCGCTTCCCGCTGCCCCGCACGTCGAGGTGCGGGAGCCGGAGCCCGTGGTGGAGCCGGTGCGCACCACAGCGGATGCCGACCCGGAGCCCGTCAGCCGCCCGGCGGCACTGCGCCTCGTCCCCGCCCCGGACGACATCGCCGTGACCATCGACGCGCTGCTCGCGGCGATCCCCGCGCTGGGCTCGGCTGCGGCCACCCGAGCCCAGCAGGCAGCCGCACGGGCCGGCGAGGCCCGAGAACTGGTCTCCGCTCTCGAGAAAGTACGGCGCGCACAGGACCGGGCCGAAGACGCCGCCGAAGACGCCGTCGAGGCTGAAGACAAAGCAGAGCAGGCGGAAGCCAGACGCGATGAAGCGGCAGTGAAGCTGGCCGTGGACTGGCGGACCTGGACGGCATCTGCGCGCTCGCAGCGCCTGCTGGGCGACGTCGACTGGCACGGCACGGCCGTCGCCGCTCTCCTGGACGATGTCGAAGCCCTCGCTGGTGACGTGTCGGCCGGCCCGGACGCCGACCGGGAACTGGCCCGCCTGGACGCCCTCGCCCATCAGGTGGCCGCGCCTGCCCGGGCCCTGCACGCCCAGCAGACGGCCGCATTGGCCGCACAGGCACAGCAGGACAATGCCCAACGTGAGCAGTTGCTGGCCGAAGCCGGGGAACTGCGCCGGGAGCGCGATGTGCCGCCGTCGATGCCGGACTGGCTGGACAGCCCGCCTACCGACGCACCGGCGCTGTGGCAGCTGCTGGAGTTCCGTCCCGAGGTCGACGCGGGGGTGCGGACCGGCGTGGAGGGCGCCCTGCTGGCCTCGGGGCTGCTGTACGGCGTCCTCACACAGGATGGCGACGTGGTCGCCGAAAGAGGGCAGCTGCTGCTGGGGACCGGCGGTCCCCCGGCGCTGCGCTCACTGCGCACGCTGCTGGTCCCGGCCGGGAGCGACAGCAGGGAGGTGGCGCGCGTCAACGCCGTCCTGGATCAGATCGCCCTGAGTCCGGGGCACCCCACCTGGGTGGTGCCCGACGGCTCGTGGGGCAACGGTCCTCTGAGAGGACGCCACCTGCCCGCAAGCGCCCGCTACATCGGCGCCAGGGCGCGGGCGGCCGCCCGCGCGGCCCGTCTCGCCGAGATCGACGTCCTGCTCGAACAGTTGCAGCAGGCGGCACAGGAGCGCAGCGAGCAGCAGGACACCCTGGAGGCCGGGCTGCGGGACCTGGAGAGCCACCTGGTGGAGGCTCCGCGCTCCGTGCAGCTCGCGACGCTGCGCCTGCAGGCCGCCTCAGCCCGCACGAACGCAGTCGCCGCCCGCCGGCAAGCAGGCGCGCTCGCGGAGGAGGCCCAGCGGACGCAGCGGGCCTGGACGGCCCGCCAGCACAGCCACCGCGAGGTCTGTGCGGCCCTGGGAATGCCCGACGACGCAGAGGGTCTGCGGACCACGCAGGCCTGTGCGGAGCGGTCGCAGACCATGTGCCGGGATGTGGACCGCTCCGGCGAAGCAGTCAAGAAGCATCTCGCCCGTCGTCAGCTCCTGCTGGCACGCCTGCGCACCGTCCGCGACCGGCGCAGTGAGGCGGAGGGGCACGCCGAGTCGGCAGGCCTGGACTGGTCGCGGGAGGCCTCGGCGCTGGCCGCATTGCGCGAGAGCCTCGGCTCCAGCCCGCAGGAGGTGCACGACCGTCTTGAGGCAGCCGAACGGGAGCTGAAGCAGACCAAGGCGGTCCTGCAGCGCACCAACAGCCAGGTACTCGACCTGACCGGCCAGGTGGCCACGGCCAAGGAGAAGGCGCAGGGCGCCCGGGAGAAAGCGCAAGAGGCACGGGGGCCCTCGTCCAGCAAGCTAAGGCGCTGCACCGGCGCCTGAGCCATCCGGCTCAGGCCGTGGCTCTGGTGCCGGGCATGGTTGCTCCTGCGGTACTGCTGTCGGCGAGCCCCGGTGCGGACGATGTCCTGGCGGCGGTGCGCGAGGTGAGGGCAGCGGTGCAGCGGCCGGACAGCACCGCCGATGCCACCGCGCTGGTACGTGCCCAGTCGGTACTGGAACGCAACACCGCGGGCGCCTACGACGTGACCGTCACGATCGAGGACGACCTGCATGTCGTAGAACTGACGGATGCCAGCGGACGGCGCCACATCGCCGATGCCGCAGCCGAACTGCGGGAACGGCGCGACCGCGGACGCAGCGCACTGACCCAGCGTGAGCGCACGGCCTTTCACAACTTCGTCCTGGGCGGGATGGCCGAAGAACTACGCAACCGCATCCTCGAGGCTGAAGAACTGATCAAGGCGATGAACGCCTCGCTTCAGCCCATCACCACAAGCCACGGCATCGGCGTCAAGATCCGCTGGCGCCTTGCCGATTCGGCCAACGAGCACATCACGCGGATCAAAGAGCTGATGAAACGCGACGTCCATGTGCTGCGTGAAGCGGAATCCGAAGAACTCATCAGTCGGCTCAAGGCACTCGTGGACACCGCCTACAGCGACGACCCCCAGGCCGGATACGCCACCCACCTGCACACGGCTCTCGACTACCGGGGCTGGCACGTCGTGGACGCCTTCATCACCGGTCCCGAACCCGGCCAGGAACGCAAGATCAGCCGCCGGGCCAAGCTCTCGCAGGGCGAGACCCGCTTCGTGTCCTACGTGACCCTGTTCGCCGCCGCCGATGCCTACCTCAGCAGCCTGCCCGACACCGGCCGCGCCCTGCGGCTGATCCTCCTGGACGACGCATTCGCCAAAGTCGACCACCGCACCATCGGTGAACTGATGGCGCTTCTGGTCCGCCTGGACCTCGACTTCGTCATGACCGGCCACGCCCTGTGGGGATTCTTCGCCGAGGTTCCCGCTCTGGACATCTACGAAGTGCGGCGCGCCGAAGGCACCGCGGCCGTGACCACCCACGTCCACTGGGACGGTCGCAACCGCCACCTGCGCGCCGCATCATGAGCCTCCATCTCCTCCCCCAGCTCCCCGCCCCCGTCCGCAGCTACCTCGACGACCCCAGCCTCACCGCGCTGTGGGCGGCGGCCCGTAAACGGCTGGAGCGCAACCGCCTGGCCCCCACCGGCACCGTGCAGGCCCAGCTCGACACCGAAGGCGCCAAGCGACTCGGAGGACTGCTCGGCACCCGGCTCGAGCCCGGCCTGCGCCGCATCCAACTGGGCGCCCTGGACGTGGCCTTGAGGGCATCGGCCGCCCAATGCGGCCTCGTCAGTGTCGTGGCGGAGCTGACCGGCCGGCCCCTACAGGACCGGATGTCGGCCAAAGAGGCGCGGCAGACAGCGTGGACGGCGCTATGGCAGCAGCTGGATGGCGACCTCACCGGTGCAGACCTGGCCCACGCGGGCTGGATCGCCGAATGGATCGGGGAGTTGAGGAGCACCGGCATTCTCACCCGGGCCGGCATCGAAGCGGCCGCTACGGCCCTCAGTAGCGCCGTGCGCACCATCGCCACACTTACGAACACGCCCCTTCACACCTCGGCCGGCACCGGAGCAGAGGCTGTGAAGCAGTGGGAACTGAGCGAGCTCGCCGCACACACGACCGGCGACGCCCACGGACTCGACGAGAGCCGTCTCACCAGCATCCTGGTCCTTAAGGCCATCGCGGCAGCCTGCACACTGCCCTCGCCCGACTCAGGCGCAAGCCGCCGGCTGCTGTGGGAGCGGGTCGGCGTCAGCACAGACACCCTGTCCGGGACCGTCATGGTGTGGAAGCTGGACCCGCCCGGAATCCATCCCTGGGCGATGATGATGCGCACGCGCAACGATCTGTCGCTGGTGACGCACCTGACCCTTCAAGAGCTGCGCACTGTCTCCGATGTCGCTCTGACAGTGCCGGGGGCAACCGTGTATGTCTGCGAGAACCCGCAAGTGCTTCAGGCAGCCGCGCGGTATGGCCTGCCCGGCGTCCTGGTGTGCGGCAGCGGCAACCCGTCTGCGGCGGGGTGGGAACTACTGCGGCGGCTCGTCGCCAGCGGGGCAAACGTCGCCTACCACGGCGACTTCGACTGGCCCGGCGTCGCCATCGCCGAACGGGTGATCCGGCTGGGCGCTCGCCCCTGGCGCATGCACAGCACGGACTACCTCGACGCACTGGCAGAACTACCCGCCGACCGGCTTACCCCACTGACGGGGGCCCCTGCGCCCTCGCCCTGGGATCCGCGGCTTGAGGCCATGATGGCTCAACGAGGCCTCGCCGTTCACGAAGAAGCACAGCTGGACCGACTTCTACACGACGTGCGTCACGCTACATCCAGGTGACACCCATTTGCGGCCGACTGCCCGCGCAATATCCGAGGGGTGCGGTGTATACACAACCCAGTCGTGCACAACTTGAACGACCGGTGCGACTACGGGGCCAACAGCCCCGGATCGACGCACGGCTACTCAGTGCAGCTCAGCGACACCGGTGCCGGGGTGACGAGTGCCGTCGCCACCGCAGCGTGCTTGCTCTCATGCACCGGGGCGCCTCGCACGCCACGCTCGACGCCCGCGCCGTGAGCGTCCTCTGGGACACCTCTGTCCAGCATGTCGAGTGCGACAACCGGCACGACCCGCGTTACCTGGTGCGACGGCCCCGGCTGTCGGCGCGCCGCGCACAGCACCTACGGGCACCTCGACCGGGCGCCCGTGAGCCGAGGTCTACAGGTGCCCGCCCCCTGCCCGGGGTCTGTCAAACGAGCGGCTCTGTCTCACATTCGGTGGTGACAGAGCGTCATCATTGATGTACCTGGTCCGAGCTTCAAGGAGAGCAGTCGCAGACGCGCCATCGACCAGGGCAAGCACGGTGCTGACGATCACGTCACCCGCGCTGGCCTGGGAGTGTCACTACCGGCAACGACAACTACTTACCGTCACCACCGAATGTGAGGCAGAGCCAAACGAGCGGTGTAACCAGGGTGGTTGGGGTTACTGACGGGCTGCGGAGAGTCGGCCGTCGAAGGTGATGTCGAAGGCGTTCAGGGCGGTCTTCCAGCGCATGGTCCAGCGGGCCTGGCCCTTGCCGGTGGGGTCCAGGCTCATGATGGCCATGTAGACGCACTTCAAGGCGGCGGTCTCGTTCGGGAAGTGCCCGCGTGCCTTGACCGCTCGCCGGATCCTGGCGTTCACGGACTCGATCGCGTTCGTGGTACAGACGATGCGGCGGATCTCGGTATCGAAGCGGAGGAACGGGGTGAACTCTTCCCACGCGTTCTCCCAGAGCCGGACGATCGCCGGGTACTTCTTGCCCCAGACATCGGCGAACTCGGCGAACCGCTCGAGTGCGGCCTCTTCGGTCGGCGCGGTGTAGACGGGCTTGAGGACACGAGCGATCTTGTCCCAGTCCTGGCGGGCGGCATAGCGGAAGGAGTTCCGCAGCAGGTGGACCACACAGGTCTGCACGACCGTCCTGGGCCAGACCGTCTCGACCGCCTCGGGCAGACCCCTGAGACCGTCGCAGACGAGCATGAGGACGTCGTTCACACCCCGGTTCTTGATCTCGGTGAGGATGTGCATCCAGTGCTTGGCGCCCTCACCGCCGTCGCCGGCCCACAGGCCCAGGATGTCCCGCCGGCCCTCCGCGGTGACGGCCAGGGCCACGTAGATCGGCCGGTTGGCCACGGCGCCGTCGCGGATCTTCACGTGGATCGCGTCGATAAAGACCACCGGGTAGACGACGTCGAGGGGCCGGTTCTGCCACTCGGCCATGCCGTCCATGACCTTGTCGGTGATGGTGGAGATGGTCTGCTTGGAGACGTCGGCCCCGTAGACCTCGGCGAGGTGGGCCTGGACCTCGCCGGTCGTCAGGCCCTTCGCGGACAGAGAGATCACCATCTCGTCGACGCCGGACAGGCGTTTTTGCCGCTTGCGCACGATCTTCGGCTCGAAGGTTCCGTCCCGGTCGCGGGGCACGGATATCTCGACCGGTCCGACCTCGGTGAGCACGGTCTTGCCGCGGGTGCCGTTGCGGGAGTTGCCGCCGTTCTTGCCGGCCGGGTCGTGCTTGTCATAGCCGAGGTGGTCGGTGATCTCGCCCTCGAGGGCGGACTCCAGCAACCGCTTGGTCAGCTGCTGCAACAGCCCGCCCTCGCCCGTCAGCTGCAGGCTCGGCCCGGGCCCGGCCCACCAGTTCGTCGATGAGCTGGTCGTCCACCGCCTTCGACGGCTGCGGCTCAGGCATCTCGACGAACTGGGCCTCGGACACGTTCTCACTGGTCATCGGTGCATCTTCCTTGATCAGGAGTTACACCGAACGTTTGGCTCTGCCTCACATTCGGTGGTGACGGTAAGTAGTTGTCGTTGCCGGTAGTGACACTCCCAGGCCAGCGCGGGTGACGTGATCGTCAGCACCGTGCTTGCCCTGGTCGATGGCGCGTCTGCGACTGCTCTCCTTGAAGCTCGGACCAGGTACATCAATGATGACGCTCTGTCACCACCGAATGTGAGACAGAGCCGAACGTTTTACAGTCCCCCACCCGGCCCGAACCAAACGATCACGTTCGGAAAGCGGATGGCGTCTGACGAACGGGACCACCACACCAGTCATCAGCGGACAGGCTGAACACTAAGCTGAACGACGCCGCACGCATTCGGGGGGATCTTGTGACCGATCCGATCAACATCGTGGCGCCGGATGATTCCGGCTCCATGACTCAGCAGCGCTTCGAGTTCCAGGCACACGCCGCGCTGCGACCGGTCCTTCAAATGCTTGGGGGAATGGGCGTCAGGCATGTGACGTGTGAGCACATCGAGGACATCGTGGTGGCTTCGGCGGACCCTGATGGTCTGGCCATGCACTGGGACTTCCAACAGATCAAGACACGCGATGGTAACGAGTCGTGGACTCTGGCCCGGATCATCAAGGCCGAACCTCTGCGCAGTCTGTGGCGTACGCACCAGACGCTCAAGGGTTCCGGGCTCACGTACCAACTCACGGTGGGACTGGAGGGGCAGCTTCAGAAGAGTGACGATGTCAAAGCCCTGGCCAGTGGTTCGGGTGGTAGTCGTGCAGCGGTGGTCCAGCAGATCGGGAGCCACTTGAACGTCTCGGATCGTGCGTTGTTGGTCGAGTTTCTGGGCCTGGTTCGTATGGAGGAGTTGCCTAGGCGTGGTGAGCTCGAGCTACGAAACTGGAAGGCGCTGCAGGACCTGGCACCTGACCTGACTGGTGGTCAGGTCGATGCGTTGTACGAGCGGCTTCTGCAGCTCACGCACCGTGCTATGCAGGGCAGTGCCGGACCGAACTGGCCCACGATGGTCGCGGTTCCCGATCCGACCGAACAGATTCTCCGCAAGCGGATCACTCTCTCTCTTCTAGCCGAAGAGATCCGCCGGTCAGGACTGGGTGCCTTGTGCGCGCGGGTGGGCGTGGTGGACCTTCCTGGCCGTGCCGGGGGCGCCCGGAGCGCTGGCCTGCCGCTGCAGGTCGGATTGATCCCGGTGCTTGCTGACGACTTCCAGGGCCGTGCTGTGCAAGGTCTCCTCCGCTCTGGGGCCACGGCCGACGGCCAGCAGGTGTACAGCCACGTACTGGCAGGAATGGGTGGCACTGGTAAGAGTCAGGTCGCCGCCCATCATGCCGATTGGCTGTTGAGGCAGGGGAAGACGGATCTGGTGGTGTGGGCCAACGCCGCCAGTGTCGAGGGTATCCGCGGGACCTTCGGCAGGGCTGCAGCGATGGTCGGCGCCGTCGAAGCCGGCAACCTCGAGACCGCACCAACCGCGTTCGTGGAATGGCTCGGGACTGCCGGGTGCAGGTGGCTCATCGTCCTGGACGACCTCCGTGACCCACTGGACATGCGCGGCTTGTGGCCTCCTAAGCGTGAGGCCGGGCAGGTGGTGATTACCACCCGTCGGCGCGATCCCGGCCTTCGTTCCTCCATGCAGGACCTTATTGAGTTCGGTCCGTTCTCCCCTGGCCAGTCGAGCGCATATCTCAGTCGCCGGTTTGCCACGCATCGCCTGTCCGAGCCGCCTGAAGAAATCGCCAGCCTGGCCGAGGAACTCGGTCACCTACCGCTTGCGCTGGCTCAAGCGGCCTCGTATGTGGTCGACCTCTCGGACGCCGGGATGACTGTTGCCCGGTACCGTGATCTGCTGAATCGACGGCTCCCTCTCACAGAGCTCTCTCCCAGTCCGGCTGCTCTCCCTGACGGCCAGAGTGAAACCCTCGCCAGAGTGCTGGGGCTCTCCCTCGAGCGGGCCGACGAGGTCACCAGCGGCCTGGCAACGCCGATCTTGCAGCTTGCCAGCTTCCTCGACCCGTCCGGATTCCCAGCCAGCGTGCTCACAACCTGGCGCGCCATCACGTACCTCTCCACTGCTCTCAATAACTCGAGGTCCTGGACCGAGCACGTGCGCGCAGACGACGTGACCCAAGCAATGCGGACGCTAAGTCGCCTCAGCCTGGTGAACCTCTCCCCTGTCCGCGGCCATGCTGCGGGCCACCGTTCCGAGGACCTGGTGGCCGTCCACGCGCTCACCCAGCACGCGGCCTACGACACGATCCCGCGGGGATGGCACGGCGTTCTGGGGCGCACTGTCGGCGGCGCGCTCTCCGAGGTATGGCCTGAGGACAATCACGATGGCGACATCACCAGGGCACTGCTGACCAGTGCCTTCAGGTTGGAGTCAGCCGTGGGAGAGGAGGATCTGTGGGATCCCGACTGCGATCCGCAGTTCCTGCTCAAGGCCAGTCGCAGCCTTGGCGAGAGCGGTGAGGTCAGCGACGCCGTCGCTCGCTTCGGTGAGCTCGCAACTACAGCAGCCCACTGGTTCGAACCTGAGGACACGTACACCCTGAGTGCGCGACATGGACACGCGTTCTGGCGCTGCGAGGCTGGAGACCCAGCCGGAGCGGCGAAGGAGTTCGCGGAGCTGGCCGCGGTGCGTATGCGTGTCCTCGGCCCTGATCACATCCAGACTCTCGTCACCCGTGGGAACCACGCCCGATGTCTGGGAGAGGCAGGAGACGTCGCGGAGGCTGTCCGGCTTCTGGAGGAGCTCCTCGAGCATCAACTCCGGGTTCTCGGCCCCGACCACCGTGAGGTCCTGATTGTCCGCAACAACCTGGCCAGTTGGGAGGAGGATCCGTTCGAAGCGTTGGAGCAGCATCAAGCTCTGCTGGGCGACGAGGTCCGGGTCCTGGGTTCTGACCACGCTCACATCCTCACCACACGCGAAAACATCCTCCATCTGACGCGCGAAATCGGCACCGAAGACGAGATCAACGGAGCATTCGAGGCACTGCTGGAGGACCAGGCCCAAATCCTCGGGTCCGGCCACCCCGAGATCCTCGGCACGAGAAGCGACTTGGCCCACCACCGCGGCGACACCGAAGCCGCAGCCGAGTACATGCGCGGCCTACTCTCACACCGCATCGACGCCCTGGGGCCCGACCATCCACGTACACTCACGGCCCGTCATAAGCTCATTGGGTTGCAGGCGCCGCTCTCGCCCGTCGACGAGCAGGTGGCATCCCGCGAGGCACTGTTCTGGGACATGGAGCGCGTGTTCGGGTCTGACCACCGGAACACCCTCATCGCTCGCCGCGAGCTGGCGTTCTCACGTCACCTTGCGGGTGACACCGAACGAGCCGTCGCCGAGTTGGAACAGCTCCTCACCGACCTGGAACCGTTGTCCCACACCGACGTGAACTTCAACGTTTATTTCCTGCTGAAGGACATTCAACAGAAGGGTTGAATCGTGATGGACTTCTACTGAGGTTTTCGTTAGTTCTGTGGTGGTTGGGGATGAATAGTCAGGCCGGTGTGGGTGAGGAAGGACCACGGGAGTTGCTCGCTGGAGCAGACTCGGCGGATGCCGCGTTCGGCTGCGTCAGCGACATCGGCGAGGTGGTTGCCGGCGAGGTTGGCCGGCCCGCGGGTCTTGATGGCCGACCACAGCAGTTCGACCGGGTTGAGTTCGGGTGCGCAGGCCGGCAGCCGCTCGAGGATGAGCCAGTCCTGCCCGGCCACCCAGGCCCGCATGCCCCGACTCCAGTGAGCGGACAGTCCATCCCATACCAACACCACCGACTCACCGGCGTAGAAGGTCTTGATCTGTTCCAGCACCTCGATCAGGGAAGTGGTGTCGTAGCTGCCCGGCTTGAGGTGGAAGCACAGCCGCGGGCCGCGTTCGGGGTCGGCGGCGTGATAGCCCAGCGCGGCGGCCATCCCGGCTCGTTTCCAGTTCAGCCGGTGCCGCAAGAGCGGAGTGCGGCCGCGGGGTGCGTAGGTGCGACGCACCTCGGGCAGCAGCGATACGCCTGATTCGTCGAAGAACACGATCCAGGCACGTTTCTTCACCGCCCCCTTTTGATGCGCGGCCACTCCTGGGCGACCCATCGGGCGATCTCGGACTCGTCCCGCTCGACGGCCTGGCGCCTGGGCCGCTGCAGACTCCACCCCAGCCGCCCGGTCAGCAGGCGCCATACCGAGGCCCGGGCCAACTTCACCCCGGTCACCCGCTCAACCACCACGCCGACCCGTTCCAGCGTCCACAGATCCGCCTCGAACTCGTATGCCGGGGCGCCCTGCTCCAGCACAGCCCGAACCGCTTCGACCTGGGCGTCATCCAGCTTGGGCGGCCGACCGGTGTCCGGGCGCCGCCGCAGTGCCCGAGCCCCGCCCTGCTCCCACAGGCGTTTCCACCGGCGCACGCTCTCGGAGTGCATCCCCACCATCCGTGCAACCTCGGATGTAGAACGTCCCTGCGCGAACGACTCGACCGCCCGCATGCGACGGGCCTCGGCCAACTGCGGCCGCGTCAACGGCAGAACGGAGACGTCGGAAACAACGGCCTGCGACTGGGAAGACACACCAACATGTTCACACCACCGAAGCTCCTGCCCCCACAGAACTAACGAAAAACTCAGTAGAGGGCGTCTGGAAAGCCTGTCAGCGGGCTGATCTCGCGAGGCGGCGGAGGAGGAGCATGGCCATGGCGAGATAAATGTGGCATTAACGCTCTGAATCGGCCCCACTTTCCGGCCTGAGTTGGCTCCACCCCTGGGGGCGTACGGGAGCGTTCGGGGGTTGTTCCGGTCTGATCTGGCCCCACCGGGTGGCGGGTGGTGGGACGGTCGTGGTGGGCCACCGTGTGGGGGCGATGCCGGATGGAGTTGTCCAGGGAAGAGCTGTTCCTGCGGATCCGCCGTGACTCGTGGCAGGAGGGGCTGTCGATGCGGGCGCTGGCCCGCAAGTACGGCGTGCACCGCCGGCTCGTACGCGAGGCTCTGGCATCCCCGGTGCCCAGGCCGCGGAAGAGGCCGGTGCGGCCCTCGCCCAGGTTGGATCCGTTCAAGAAGACGATCGACGAGTGGCTGCTGGGGGATCTGGAAGCACCGCCGAAGCAGCGGCACACAGTCCAGCGGATCTTGAACCGGCTGCGGCAGGAGTGCGGGGCGGAGATCGCCTACACCACGGTCTGGGACTACGTCTCCCGCCGACGTCGGGAGATCGCCGAGGCTGCGGGGGCGGCACCGGCGGCGGGGTTCGTCATCCGCCACAACCAGCCGGGCATGGACGCCGAGGTCGACTTCGGCGAGGCATGGGTGGACCTGGCGGGCGAGAGGACGAAGTGCTTCGTCTTCGCCCTGCGTCTGGCCTACTCGGGCAAGGCCGTGCACCGCATCACCACCTCATGCGGCCAGGAAGCATTCCTGGACGGCCACGTTCACGCCTTCCGCACCCTGGGCGGCGTCCCGGGCGGGCAGATCCGCTACGACAACCTCTCCCCAGCGGTCTCCCGGGTGATCCACAAGAGCCGGTCACGGGACGAACACCCCAGGTGGACAGAGTTCCGCCAGCACTTCGGGCTCACCCCCTTCTACTGCGAGCCAGGACTCCGCGGCGCCCATGAGAAGGGCGGAGTGGAAGGCCAGGTCGGCTACTTCCGCCGCAACTACCTCACGCCCGTGCCCCGGGTGGGCTCCCTGGATGAGCTGAACGCGTCCTTCGCCGAGTTCGAGCGGGCAGAGGAAGGCCGGCGGATCGGGATGCGGATCCGCACGATCGGCCAGGACTTCGCCCACGAGTCCATGCTGCTGATGCCGCTGCCGCAGGACTCCTTCGAGACCGGCCTCGTGTTCACCCCGCGGGTGGACCGCTACGGGATGATCGCGGTGCGGGTCTGCCGCTACTCCGTCCCGGCCCGGTTCATCGGCCGCACCGTCCGCGTCGTGCTCCGCTCGAGCGACCTGATCGTCTTCCACGGCCGCACCGAGATCGCCCGTCACCCCCGCCTGACGGCGAAGGGCGCCGAGCGGGTCGTCCTGGACCACTTCCTCGAAGTCCTTCTGGCCAAGCCCGGCGCCATGGCCGGCTCCGAAGCCCTGGACCAGGCCCGCCGCGAGGGCACGTTCACCGCCGCCCACGAAGCGTTCTGGGCTGCGGCGAAGAAGGCCGAAGGCGACACCGAGGGCACCAAGCAGTTGGTCCACGTGCTCCTGCTGCACCGCCACCTCGAACACCGCGATGTGATTGCTGGCATCCGATCCGCCCTCGCGGCCGGCTCCCACGCCGCCGACATCGTCGCGCTCGAAGCCCGCAAGGCCGCTCAAGCCGATGGCCGTTCCCCCACCGTGACGGTCAGCGGGCCGGCACCAGCTCTGCCTGGGCCAGAACCCAGTGAGGTGGTCAGCCTGAACGCCCGCCGGGCCGTCCGCCTCCCCAACGACCAGCGTCCTCTGCCCTCGCTCGATCGCTGGGACCAGCTTTTGAACCGCTCCAGGAAGGACGCGCCATGACCGGCCTGCACCACAACCTGACCGAGACCGCCTCCGACGCGGCGATCGACACCGCCTGCCGGGTCCTGCGGCTGCCCACGATGCGAGCCCAGTTCCCCTACCTCGTCGCCCGCGCCGAACGCGAACAGCTCTCCTACCGAGGGTTCCTGGCCGAGCTGCTGATGTCCGAGTGCGAGGACCGCGACCGGCGACGCTCGGAGCGACGGATCCGGGCGGCCGGCTTCCCCCGCCAGAAGTGGCTCTCCGACTTCGACTACAGCGCCAACCCCAACGTCGTCCCGGCTGTGGTCAACAACCTCGCCACCTGCGACTGGGTCAAGAAGGGCGAGCCGCTCTGCCTGATCGGGGACTCCGGCACCGGCAAGTCCCACCTGCTGATCGGCCTCGGGACGGCTGCGGCCATGGCCGGCTGCCGCGTCCGCTATGCCCTGGCCGCCAAGCTCGTCAACGAGCTCGTCGAGGCCGCCGATGAGAAGCAGCTGTCGAAGACGATCGCCCGTTACGGGCGCGTCGATCTTCTCTGCATTGATGAGCTGGGCTATCTCGAGCTTGACCGGCGGGGAGCCGAGATGCTGTTCCAGGTACTGACCGAGAGGGAGGAGAAGAACAGCGTGGCCATCGCTTCGAACGAGTCGTTCGGAGGCTGGACCAAGACGTTCACTGACCCGCGGCTCTGCGCGGCCATCGTCGACCGGCTCACCTTCAACGGCACCATCATCGAGACCGGCACCGAGTCCTACCGCCTCGCCCAGACCAAGGCCAAGCAGCAGGCGAAGAAGTAGCCCTCACAGATGACCGGTCACCCTCTGGATGCGGATCATGGCTTCCGGCGACCCTGGCGATCGAGATAGTCGACCAGTTTCGCCTCGCTGCGACGCAGTCGAACAGACTCGTCCTCAGGCAGGGACCCTAGTGCGTCGGCGAGGACACGTGTTCGGGGAATGTGGACCATCGCACCGGAGTAGATCCGGCACCCGGAGCACCATGCCAAGCCGACGCACCGCTCAAACATCGAGGACTCGGGCGGATAGAGACGGAACTGATAGGAGCGGACTTCTGTCCTGCAGGCAGCACAGATTCGGCCATCACCGTCCCTGACCGTGTCCCAGGTCGCGACCTTGATCCAGTGCTGCCGCCCGGCCGGTGCTCTTCAAGTCGTCATGCGCAGCATTCTCTCTCATGACCCCATCGGCCCACCTCAACAGCCCCACAAACCACCACGGCTGGCCCCGCTGGAACCGGAACCCGGAGCCACTTCAGGCCGGAACAAGCGTCGTTTCAACCACGGACGTGGGGCCAGCCCAGACCGAAAATCTGGGGCCACTTCGCACCGTTAACGCCAATAAGAAGTCATCTCATTTGGCTCGATAGGCTACTGGGCATGGCAGGGATCGTTGAGCGGCTGGTGCCGGATGAGTTGTGGGAGCTGTTCCAGCGC
>NZ_JBSGHG010000055.1:0-33623 GCF_053604275.1 Streptomyces sp. NPDC004051
CGGCAATACCAGGCCCGCGTCAGTCACTACAAGCGGCGCGGGCACAGTCCCTGAAACTGGTCAGCAATCAGCATAAGTACCGTTGCAGTACTAGGGGCCTTGCGGGCCCCGCTTCGGGGTGGGCCGTCTCCGATCAATAGGATCCCTCGATGATCAGAAGAAAATGGCCGGCAGCGGGCGTCGGTGTCCTGCTCGCCGCCCTGACGGCCGGGCTCACCTTCCCGACCGCGGCGGTCGCCGGCGAACCCACGGGCCAGGACGCGCCCCAGGTCGACCTCGTCCTCGATGTGAGCGGTTCGATGCGGACCAAGGACATCGACGGCCAGTCCCGGATGGCGGCGGCGAAGCAGGCGTTCAACGAGGTGCTGGACGCGACGCCGGAGGGGGTCGAGCTGGGGATCCGGACCCTCGGCGCCGACTATCCCGGTGACGACCGCAAGGCGGGCTGCAAGGACACCGCACAGCTCTATCCGGTCGGTCCGCTGGACCGTACGGAGGCCAAGACGGCGGTGGCCACGCTCACCCCGACCGGCTGGACCCCCATCGGCCCCGCCCTGTTGCAGGCGGCGGACGACTTCAAGGACGGCAACGGCTCCAAGCGCATCGTGCTGATCAGCGACGGTGAGGACACCTGTGCCCCGCTCGACCCGTGCGAGGTGGCCCGGGAGATCGCGGCCAAGGGCATCGGCCTGACCATCGACACCCTGGGCCTGGTGCCGAACGCCAAGCTGAGCCGGCAGCTCAGCTGCATCGCCGAGGCGACCGGCGGCACCTACACCTCGGTCCAGCACCAGGACGAACTCACCGACCGGGTGAATGAGTTGGTGGACCGTGCGGCCGAACCGGTGGTGACTCCGGTCGCGACCGAGGGTGCCGCGTCCTGTGCCAAGGCGCCGACGCTGAAGTCCGGTCTCTACACGGACCGCGAGGAGTTCGGGCAGCAGCGCTGGTACCGCGTGGACGTGCCGGCCGGTCAGGAACTGCGCGCGTCGGTGAGCGTGGCGGCCGACCGGGCGGTGAACCCGGACTACGGCGTGCTGCTGCGGGCCGTCACGGTGCACGACCGGGAGATCGTCCGCGGTGAGGCCACGGGCAACGGCCGTACGGACGTCCTGTCCACCGGCCTGCGCTACCCCGCGCCCGAACGGGACGACGACAGCGACAAGCCGGCCGCCGAGACGGTGTGCCTGGCGGTGACCAACTCGTTCTCGCCGGGCTCCGGTGTGAAGACCACGCCCGGTCTGCCGCTGGAACTGACCATCGACGTCGTCGAGGGTCCGGGCGAGTCGAGCGATGTGGCCTCCTTCGGCCTGGGCCGGGGCTGGTGGCTGCTCGGCGTGCTGGTCCTCACCGGCTTCCTCGCCGGTCTGGTCTGGGGCTGGCTGTCCCGCTGGCGGCTCGCGGTCTGGAGGACCCACTGATGCGTATCACCCGCTTGCCGGCCGTCGCCCTGCTCGCGTTCGGGCTGGCCGCGGCCTCCGTGGCCCCCGCGGCGGCCGACTCCACCCCCTCCCCCGGCGCGTCAAAGGACGCGGCCGGGCCGACCCGCGCGGGCACCTCGTTCCGTACCGCGACGGAGTTCGAGCAGGGGCAGACCGCCACGGCACGTGCCTCCGTCGGCGACTACCTGTACTGGTCGTTCCCGGCGGACGCGGGGCAACGCCCCACCGTGCGGGCGACGGTGAAGCTGCCCGAGACGCACGCCGCCGAGACCTGGCGGGTCGACGTGTACGACGGGCTGCGCCGCCGCCAGGCCTGCCAGTACGGCGCCCAGACCCGCACGGCGCCGGCGGACGCGCCCTCCGTCGAGCTCACCTGTGTGCTGCGCACGGTCCGCGCCTGGTCGGAGCCGTGGGCCAACGACCCGCTGCCGGGCACGTACTACGTCCGGCTCACCGCGGTGAACCTCTCGGCGTCCGACCTGGGCCAGTCGGTGGACGTCGAGGTCCGGGCCGAATCCAAGGACATGGGCGGCGCCGCGGCGGTGGACGGTTCGCTCGCCGAGCCGCTGGTGCCGGGCATCGCGCTGCGGACGGAGGCGGACGACGAGGGCGACGGGGCCGAGGGCGACGAGAAGAAGTCGCCCTCGGCCGTGCTCGCCGCTCTCGAGCCCGAGGACGGCTGGGCCTCCGGCTGGTGGTCCGACCGCTGGGTGTGGACCGCGGTGGGCGGTGCGCTGGCCGCGCTGGCCGGTGTCGCCGGCTACCGGTTGACCCGTGGGTCGGGACGGCCGTCCCGGGTACCGCCGGGTGCGTGACGGTCGACAGCTGACCATCGGCAGCGCGTGACGCCTGCCCAGGAGGCCCGCCTCGTGCGGGCCTCCTTTCGTCGCCGCCGGCCCTCCCGTCACGCTTCCCGGAGCGCCTTGGCGAGCGGGCCGTCGCCACCCACCTCGATCCGTCCGTCCCGCACCGCGTCGGCCACGGCCGCCTCGCCGCGGCTGATCGCCGTACAGGTGTCGGCGTCGAGGACCAGGGTGGCATCGAGGTCGCCGGGGGCGGGCCCGTCGCCGTAGACGGCCCCTCCCGCGGCTCCGACGCGCAGGTGGAACCGCCCCTCGTCCAGCCGGACTTCGACCACTCCCTCATCCAGTCCCTCGCCCGGCGCCTCGCTCTCCAGGCTCCGCAGCAGCGGCAGCGCGAACCAGTGCGCCCGTACCGCGTCGGTGGGCCGCCGCTCCCCCAGCGCACCCTGCCCCCAGGTGCCGAGGGCCTGCAGCACCGGCAGCAACTCACGCCCCCGGTCGGTGAGTTCGTACACGAAGGCCGCGCCGGGCGGGGGCAGCCGCCGGCGGCTGGTCAGCCCGTCGCGCTCCATGCCCTTCAGCCGCGAGGCCAGTACGTCCGTGCTGACGCCGGGAAGGTCCGCGTGCAGGTCGGTGTAGCGCCTCGGGCCGGCGAGCAGCTCCCGGACGATCAGCAGGGTCCAGCGGTCGCCGACGGCGTCGAGCGCACGGGCGGCGGAACAGTACTGGTCGTAGCTTCGGCGAGGTGACATGCGACGCAGTGTAGACAAGTTGTTGGACTTTCCAAGCTCCCACTTGGTAAAACCAAGCAACCAACACCGGACACTTGAGGGGAAGCGACGCATGGAGTTCCGGCAGTCGAGCAAGCTCAGCGAGGTCTGTTACGAGATCCGCGGCCCGGTGATCGAGCACGCGAACGCGCTGGAGGAGGCGGGGCACAGTGTGCTGCGCCTGAACACCGGCAACCCGGCCCTGTTCGGCTTCGAGGCGCCGGAGGAGATCGTCCAGGACATGATCCGGATGCTGCCGCAGGCGCACGGCTACACCGACTCGCGCGGGGTCCTCTCCGCCCGCCGCGCGGTGGTCCAGCGCTACCAGACCCTGGGCCTGGAGGTCGACGTCGACGACGTCTTCCTCGGCAACGGCGTCTCCGAGCTGATCTCGATGGCCGTCCAGGCGCTCCTGGAGGACGGCGACGAGGTCCTGATCCCCGCCCCGGACTTCCCCCTGTGGACGGCGGTGACCACCCTCGCGGGCGGCAAGGCCGTGCACTACCTGTGCGACGAACAGGCCGACTGGTACCCGGACCTGGACGACATGGCCTCGAAGATCACGGACCGTACGAAGGCCGTGGTCATCATCAACCCCAACAACCCCACCGGCGCGGTCTATCCGAAGGAGGTCGTCGAGGGCATCCTCGACCTGGCCCGCCGGCACGGCCTGATGGTCCTCGCCGACGAGATCTACGACCAGATCCTCTACGACGACGCCGTGCACCACTCGGCCGCCGCGCTCGCCCCCGACCTGGTGGTGCTCACCTTCTGCGGGCTGTCGAAGACCTACCGCGTGGCGGGCTTCCGCTCCGGCTGGCTGGTGATCACGGGACCCAAGCAGCACGCGAAGGACTACCTGGAGGGCCTGACCATGCTGGCCTCCATGCGCCTGTGCGCCAACGCGCCCGCCCAGCACGCCATCCAGGCCGCGCTCGGCGGCCGCCAGTCCATCCGCGAGCTCACCACGCCCGGCGGGCGGCTGCACGAACAGCGGAACGTGGCCTGGGAGAAGCTGAACGAGATCCCCGGCGTGAGCTGCGTGAAGCCGCAGGGCGCGCTGTACGCGTTCCCCCGCCTGGACCCCGAGATCCACAAGATCCACGATGACGAGAAGTTCGTCCTGGACCTGCTGCTCCGGGAGAAGATCCAGGTCGTCCAGGGCACCGGCTTCAACTGGCACTCCCCCGATCACTTCCGCATCCTCACCCTCCCCCACGCGGAGGACCTGGAGGCGGCGATCGGCCGCATCGGCCGGTTCCTGAGCGGATACCGGCAGTAGAGACCGGAGGAACCGCCGGCGGGAAGATCACGTCCGATCAAGGTATGAGGGAACACAGAACGGGCTGCGCCGGCATGCTCCTGGCGGCCGCGGGCGCCATCGCGGCCGTACTCGCCTGGGCCCCGAAGGCGCGGGTCAGCGTCGACGGCGGGTTCGGAGGCATGCACCGGGACCTGAGCGTCCTCTACGTCGACCTCCCCCTCATCGCCGTCGGCGGCGCGCTCGTCCCGCTCGCCGCCTGGCTGCTCACCCTGCGCGCGCTGCACCGACCCTGGCTCGCGGCCGTGATCGCGACGGGCGCCCTCGCGCTCGGGATCTGGGGCCTGCTCAGCTGGTGGACGCCCTACCAGCGACCCGAGTTCATGGGTTAGGCACCCCTGCTGGGGTCGCGGGAAGGCGAGGTCCCGACGGCGGTGCGGACGCCACATCGGCCCGCCGGTCCGCAGCCCGGCGCAGCACGGACGCATCCGGGTCCCGCAACTCTCGCCGGACGCACCTCATCCGCGCCCCTTGCCGATGCCGCAAGCCTGTTGCAGCACCGTCAGCGCCGCGGAGGAGGCGGATCCGGGCTCCACGGTGAGGGTGACGAGGGACTGGTGCGATTCCTGCGGGACGCGGAACGTCTGTTGTGTGACGGTCAGGTCCCCGACGACCGGATGGGCCAGGTCGTGGACGTCGCGGCCGCAGGGCTCGACGGTGTGTTCGGCCCACAGCGCGGCGAACTCGGGGCTGTGGATGGCCAGCTCGCCGACCAGCGCGGCAAGGCGGGCGTCATCGGGGTTGCGGGCCGTCAGGATACGCAGGTTGCCGACCACGGCGCGGGCCTTGGCGGGCCAGTCACGGTAGAGAGCGCGGGTGTGCGCGTCCAGGAAGACCAGCCGGGACAGGTTGGGCCGGGTGTCCGGCTCGTCGGGCGAGGCGAGGTCCGTGTGTCCGGCGAGCAGGGCGTGCCCGGCCCTGTTCCAGGCCAGCACGTCGTTGCGGCGGCCCACCACGAGTGCGGGCACGTGGCCCATGGCGGCCAGCAGCGTACGCAGATCGGCGGAGGCGTGCTCCTCGGGAGGCGTCGCCGGTCGGGTCCGGTGACTCCTCGTCGTCGACAGGACGTGCAGGTGCTCCCACTCGGCCGTGGTCAGGCGCAGGGCGGTCGCGATCGCGTCGAGGACCTCGGCCGAGGCGTTGAGCGACTGGCCCTGTTCGAGCCGGGTGTAGTAGCCGACGCTGACCCCCGCGAGCATCGCGAGTTCCTCCCGGCGCAGCCCGGGCACCCGGCGCCGGTCCCCGTACCGGGGCAGGCCGACGTCGTCCGGGCTCAGCTGTGCCCGCCGCGCCATCAGGAACTCGCCCAGCGCTGATCTGCGGTCCATGGCGCCAAGTATGCGCGGCAGTGCCGTCCGCCGCCTGCACCTGTCAGGGGTAGGCAGGAGCGGGGCTGGTTGCCCCGGCCGGGGGCCTCCAGAGTCGGTCGCACAGGTCACGGCGGAAGCCACCCCGTGCCCACCGCTCACGAACGAGGTAGACACATGCCCACGCCCCCGCCCGCGCCGTCTTCACCCACGGGAGCGGCCGTCTCCACGGCGCCCCTGGTCACCACCATGGAACTGGGG
Source organism: Streptomyces sp. NPDC004051 (assembly GCF_053604275.1). Taxonomy (NCBI): domain Bacteria; kingdom Bacillati; phylum Actinomycetota; class Actinomycetes; order Kitasatosporales; family Streptomycetaceae; genus Streptomyces; species Streptomyces sp. NPDC004051. Next base: position 5,905 of record NZ_JBSGHG010000055.1, read on the forward strand.
GACGTCGAGATCACCCGCGTCATCGAGTTCTCGGACATCTCACCGATGACGACCGACGTGTTCTTCCCCGGCAGCGAACCGGAGGAATGGCAGCGCCATGCCGCACTGCTGGACCCGGATCACTGGGACGCCCGCACCGACCTGACGCGCGTCGCCACCCAGTCCTGGGTGCTGCGCAGCGAAGGCAGGGTCATCCTGATCGACACCGGTGCGGGCAACGGCAAGTACCGTCCGCTGCAGCCGATCTGGTCGTACCTGAACACGAGCTACCTGGACGATCTCGCCGCGGCCTGCGTCGAGCCGGAGGAGGTCGATCTCGTCGTCAACACTCATCTGCACAACGACCACGTCGGCTGGAACACCCGGCTCGACGAACGCGACTGGGTGCCCACCTTCCCGAACGCGACCTACCTGATGCCGCGGCCCGACGTCGAGTACTGGCATCCGGAGAACCTGCCCCGCACCAGGTTCGGCCGGGGGAACCAGAACGTCTACGAGGACAGCGTCGCCCCTGTGATCGACGCCGGGCTGGTCAGGACCTGGGACGACTCCTACGTCATCGACGCCAACCTCCGGCTCGAACCGGCACCCGGGCACACTCCGGGTTCCTCGGTCGTCCATCTCAAGTCCGGAGGCGACCGCGCGGTCTTCGCCGGTGACCTGCTGCACGGCGCGATCCAGGTCCACGAGCCCCACCTCAACAGCTGCTTCGAGGAGGACGAGGAGGCCGCCCGCGCCAGCCGGGCCCGGATGTTCGCCTACGCCGCCGACCACAACGCCCTCGTGCTGCCCGCTCATCTGCCCGGCCACGGCGCCTTCGAGATCCGGCGCGAGGGCGCCGGGTTCGGAATCTCCGGCTGGGCGCCTTTCTCCCGCACCTGATCACCGAGTGGGGTCGTCGTCCTCGGGACACCGGGGGAACGCCGAAGCGGGTCACCGGCTCGCGGCCCTCTCCGGTCGGCGACGGCTCACAGGTGGCTGACGCCCGTCAGTTCCTCGGCCACCCCCCGGAGTCGCCCGCCCACGGCCGGATCGGCCGCCTCCCGGCTGAGCCGGGCCTCGGTGACCCGGCCGCGCGTTTCCCCGAATCCGGACAAACCGAAGAACCGGCCGCCCCGCACACCGGGGTCGGTCGCGGCGCGCGACCGGGGCAGCGCGCCCTGTTCCACCGGCTGGGTGACCAGCAGGCCGAGCCGCGCGATCAGCTGTCCGGGCCGACCACGGTGCTCCCCGGCACGCGGGGTCAGGTGGGTACGGGTGAGACCAGGGTGGGCCGGCTCGCTGACGACCGACGGCCCCTCGGCGCGCAGCCGACGGTCCAGCTCGACGCCGAAGACCGTCGTGGCGAGCTTGGACCGGCAGTGGGCAGGAGCCGCCCGGTCGACCCGGCCCGGTCATGCTGGTCTTGACCGCCGAGCCGGGCAGCGCCGACGCGGACCGGCTGCACCTCCTGGCATCGTTGCGCGCGACCCGCTCGAACGGGAAGGCCACGTCGCCGACCACCTCCCGCTGGACCCGGGGCGACCTCACACCACACCGCCGGGTGCACAGCGTCACCGTACGCCCACTGTCCGGATCCGTCCGGCTCTGTCCGGGCCGTGAGGCGTGATGCCCCGCACCGGCGGCGAGTCGAGCACGGGTGGCACATGGAGGTGCAAGGACATGAGCGTGGAACCTTACGGCGCGGACGAGGCGTCGGTGGCCGTTCCGCGAACCGTCGGCAGGGTCATCAAGATGTGCCGGGAGCGGGAGGGCATGACCCGAGCCGGTCTCGGAACGGCCATCAGGTACGGCGAGGAGCAGGTGTCGTCCGTCGAGCGCGGAGGGCGGGCGCCGACGGGGTCCTTTGCTTCCCGTACGGTCCGGCCGGGGCGCCGGCGGTGAGGCTCCTCCCGCCCCACGAGAACGCCCCGCCTCCTGCTGGAGGCGGGGCGCGTCGCGCTGTGCGGCGGGGGTGGTCAGGCCCGGCGGTGGGGGATGGCGAGGAGGGTGGCGGCGCTCAGGGCGGCGGCCGCGGCGAAGACGTAGAAGACCGTGGTCGGGCCGAGGGAGGCCGTCAGGATCCAGCCGCCGAGCAGCGGGGCCACGATCGCGCCGCCGCGCCCGAAGCCCGAGACGTAGCCGAGTGCCGTGGCCCGGGTCGAGGCCGGGTAGCTGGACGCCACCCAGTCGTTGAGCACGGTCAGGGCCGAATGGGCGCCGACGCCGGCGAGCGCGGTCAGACAGAGGACGACGGCGGTGTTGCCGCCCCACGTCAGACCGACGACGGCGACCGCGGAGAGCGCCGCGCTCCCGATGGTGACGAAGCGCGGGCCGAACCGGTCGGCGACGGCGGCGATGCCGAACGAGCCGATCACGGCACCCAGATTGAGCACGAGCGTGAACTGCAGCGCCGAGCCGAGCGGGTAGTCCATCTCGCGCATCAGCTGGGTCAGCCAGGTGTTCAGGCCGTACCAGGACAGGAGCACCGCGAAGTTGGCGACGACGAACAGCACGGTGGTGCGGGCGCGGCCGTCCGAGAGCACGGAGCGGGCCGGGGAGAGGGGCTTCGCCTCGGCCGTCGGAGCGCCGGGCTCGGGGCTCCCGACGGACGCCGGCGAGGGGGTGGCCCGGGGGGCGGGGGCGTCGGTCGCTCCGGGCCGCGAGTCCGGCAGCAGGGCGTACACGCCGACGAACACCAGCGTCGACAGCGCCGCGCCGACACCGAACAGGCCGCGCCAGCCGAGGGACTCGCCCCAGGCGGCGGCGGTGAGCGCGGCGAGCACGCCGCCGACCGGAACGCCCGCGAGGACGATGGTCGCCACCAGCGCGGAGCGGCCGCGCGGCGCGTACTCCTTCGCGAGGGCCACGCAGGACGGCATCACACCGCCCATGCCGATGCCGGCGAGCAGCCGGAAGAGGCCGAACTGCCAGGGCGTGGCGGCGACGGCACAGCCGACGGTGAACAGGGTGAAGATCACTCCCGACGCCAGCACGAGCCGACGCCTGCCGAGACGGTCGGCGAGCGGCCCGCAGACGACGGCGCCGATGAGCATGCCCAGATAGACGAGGCTGCCGAGAGTTCCGGCGAGGGATTTGTCGAGGCCCAGATTCGCGTCGGCGAGCATCGACGGCATCGCCACGCCGTAGACGATGAGGTCGAACCCCTCGACCGTGATCGCCGCCGTACACAGGGCGACGACCGCACGGGTCAGGGCGCGGGTGCGCCGGTCCGTCGGGTCCGGAGCCGAGGGCCGGGCGGAGGCGCGGGCGGGAGCGGGAGCTTGAACATCAGTGGTCATGCGGCCACGTCCTGTCGCGGAGAGGTGGGGGGCAGGGAGCCGGGCGGGCCGCGGGGCGGAGCACCGACACGGTGGGCGGCTCCGTAGACCCCGGCGTCTTTCCGGCGACAAGCGGATGACCCATCGGTGAGCAGAATGGAAGCAGCCCTGTTACGCAGGGAGCAATAAAACTGTCCAGTAATTCCGCTCTGCGGTACAGGAGGGAGCATTTCTTTGCGCCACGGGCCTGCCGCCGTACCATGCTCCCCGCTTCGGGCAGGTGCGCACGAGGGCATACCGGGGCACCCGCCGTCGGCTCAGAGTGCCGCCTCCATGCGGCGCACCGCCTCCCCGAGCACAGCGGCCGCGTCGCCGAGGCGGGCGCGGGTGAATCGCAGCGAAGGGGCCGAGACGATCATCGCCGCCACGGCGCGGCCGCCCGGCTCCCGCACGGCGGCGCCCACCGCGGAGATGCCGCGCTCGGTACCCCCGATATTGACGGCGTAGCCCCGCCTGCGGACGGTCGCGAGGGTGCGGTGCAGTGTCTCGGGGTCGGTGTCCGCCTGCGCCGCGTGGCGGGTGCCGTAGATGTCGGCGAGCTCGGAGACGCCCAGGTCGGCGAGGAGCGCCTTGCCGCCGGCGGAGAGGTGCGCGGGCAGACTCACGCCCGCGCGGCTGCCGACGCGCAGTGCGTGCGTCCCCTCGATGCTGTGCAGGATGCGCGCCTCGGCCCCGGCCCGGACCGCCAGGTGCACCGTCTCGCCGAGCTGGCCGTTGAGCCACAGCAGGTGCGGCCGGGCGGTCTCCACGAGGTCGTACTCGGAGCGCTGGGACATCCCCAGGCGGTAGAGGGTGGGGCCGGGCCGGTACACCTTGTCGGCGCCCTGCACCGCGAAGCCGCGCCCGCGCAGGGTGGAGAGCAGACGGTGGGCCGTGGAGCGGGCCACACCCAGTTCCTCGGCGGCCTCGCTCAGCCGCACGCGCCCCTGCTTGCGGAGCAGGAGCAGCAGGGAGAGGGCGTTCTCCACGGATTCCAGGCCTTGCGCGGGTTTACCGCCGGCGCTCCGCGGTTCCGCTGCGGGCTGTGATGTACGAGTTGAGTTCTCCACAGCGGAATTCTACGACCTGCTCATGGGACGGCACGCACTGCGCCGACGCTCCGGACGCCGGGGGTGTCAGTGCCCGGTCGTAGTCTTCGGGAGATCGGAGAGGGCCGGTCGGCCGGACGGGGATCGGGGGGCTGTGGTGGCGAGAGCGTTGAGTGCGGGGCTGAGGCGGGTCGTCGAGGGCGCCGATCCCGCGACCGGGCGCCTGAAGGGGACGGAGGCGCAGCTCGCCGCGCTGGTGAGGCGCGGGCTCGCCTTCCGGCATCCGCGGGCACCGCACCACCACTTCCTGACGCCCGCGGGACATCGGACACGGGACGCGGAAGCGGAGCCCGCACCCGAACCCGGGCCCGCCGCCACCGGGGTGTTCGCGGCGCGGACCGGTGGCGAGGCCACGGCTCCCCGGACCGGGCCGGCCCGTCTCCGGGAGGTGCGCGGCGCCTGGCAGGGCCTGCTGGAGCTGCGCCGGATGACCAACCCCGACGGCGCCACCGACCGGCCGTGCGGCTGGGAGCGCGCGCATCTGGTGCAGGCCGCCGCGCTCGCCCTGGAGGCCGCCGGACACGATCCGGCCGTCGGGGACACCGAGGGCGGCTACCGGGTGCGGGAGACCCCGCAGCCGGAGGCGGTCGCCGTGTACGCACCGGACGGCGAGGCCCTGCGGGCCTGCGCCGGCACGCTCGAGCGGGCCGGCTGGCAGGTCGGCGAGTACACGGAGCCGAGGACGCGGGCACGGTATCTGCTGGCCTCCCCGCGCCGGGTGTGAGGGGCGTGCCAGGATCGGTGGCCAGGGCAACGAACCGAGCAGGCTTGAAGGGGACGCAGTGAGCGAGCCGTTTTCCGTCCGGGTGACCGTGCGCGGATACGAGACCGACGTACAGGGCCACCTCAACCAGGCCGTGTACCTCAACTACGCGGAACACGCGCGCTGGTCGCTGCTCCGGGAGGCCGGGATCACGCAGTCCGGCCTCCTCGGGCGGGGTGTGGGGCCGGTCGCCCTGGAGACCACCATCCGCTACAGGCGGGAGTTGCTCGCCGGTGACGAGGTCGACGTGAGCTGCGCCTTCACCTGGGGCACCGGCAAGACGTTCCGCATCGAGCAGATCATCACCAAGGCGGACGGCACGGTCGCCGCCGAGATCTCGGCGGTCGGCGGCGTACTGGACCTGGAGGAACGCAAGCTGGTGCCGAGCCCGCAGGACGTCTTCCGGGAGCTGGCCGAGGATCCGGGCTTGTTCGGGCTGTAGGACGGTACGGGCGCACGGGTCGGCGGCGTCTCGGGCAGCGTGGACCGCAACCAGTTCAACGGTGCACGCGACCGGCTCCCGGTACGCGATCACGTGGTGGAGCCGCCCCGACCCCGTCGGCTCCTCCGTTGCCCGGGGTGTTCCACGACATGCCGCCCCGGTCGCGCAACGAGGTCGGGGCGGCTCCGGCGTGGTCGCCGCGACGGGCGGGCGGGCCCGGGGCGCACCGCCCGCTCGGCCCGTGTTCAGGCCCGGCCGGTGATCCGGGCCAGCCGCCGGGCCTGTGCGCGGGTGGAGCGGGCGATCTCGTCCTCGTCGGCCGTGCGGAGCCGGCCGTCCTCCACGATCTGGCGGCCGTTCACGAACGACGCGGTGACCGGGGCCGCCGCGCCGAGGACCAGCGCGGCCACCGGGTCGGCGATGGAGGAGTGGGCGAGGGTGTCCATCCGCCACAGCACCAGGTCGGCGAGCTTGCCCGGTTCCAGCGAGCCGATCTCGGCGGTACGGCCCAGCACCTGGGCGCCTCCGTAGGTGCCCAGGCGCAGCGCCTGACGGCCCGTCAGGGCTGCTTCGCGGTGCGGACCGAGGCGGCCCACGAGCAGGGCGTTGCGCAGTTCGGTGTGCAGTTCTCCGGCCTCGTTGGACGCCGTGCCGTCCACGCCGAGGCCGACCGGGACGCCGGCCGCCAACAGGTCGGGGACGCGTGCGATGCCCGCGGCGAGGCGGGCGTTGGAGGAGGGGCAGTGGGCGACGCCCGTGCCCGTACGGGCGAAGGCGGCGATGTCGGAGTCGTTCATGTGGACGCAGTGCGCCATCCACACGTCCTCGCCGAGCCAGCCGGTGGACTCGAAGTAGTCGGTCGGGCCCGTGCCGAACTGCTCGTGGCAGAACTTCACCTCCTCCACCGTCTCCGATCCGTGGGTGTGCAGGCGTACGCCGAGTCCGCGGGCCGACTCGGCCGACTGCCGCATCAGTTCGGTGGAGACGGAGAACGGTGAGCAGGGGGCGACGGCGACCCGGGTCATGGCACCGAAGGAGGTGTCGTGGTGCCGGCGGACGGTGTCCTCGGTCGCGGCGAGGGCGTCCTCCAGGGTCTCCACGGCGAAGTCCGGGGGCAGTCCGCCGTCCTTCTCGCCGAGGTCCATGGAGCCGCGGGCGAGGGTGAAGCGCACCCCCATGTCACGGGCGGCACGGATGAGGGTGCCGGACAGGTCGCCGGCGCCCCGCGGGAAGACGTAGTGGTGGTCCGCGGCGGTGGTCACGCCGCCGCGGACCATCATCGCGAGGGACCCCCGGGCCGCCGCGTCCACCATCGGCTCGTCGATGCGCGCCCAGGCCGGGTAGAGCGCGACGAGCCAGTCGAACAGGTTGTGGTCGGTGGCCAGGCCCCGGGTGAGCCACTGGTAGAAGTGGTGGTGGGTGTTGACCAGGCCGGGGGTCGCCAGGTGCCCGGTGGCGTCGATGCGGCGGACGACGTTCTCCAGTCCCTCGGGTGCCCGGCCCGTGCCGAGGGACTCGATGCGGTGGCCGGCGAGGACGAGGTGCCCGGAGGCGTACTCGGTGTCCTGCGCGTCGACGGTCGCGATCGCGCAGTTCTCGATGACGACGCGTTCGGTGGCGGCGCGTTCGGTGCCGCCGCGTTCGGTGGCGCCGCGCTGGGCTGCTGCCATGGTGCGTCCCTTCTGCCCTCAGAGGTTGGTGAGGTCCGCCGGTATCAGCGCCTCACAGCCGTTCCGCAGGATCGTGGCCTCTATCAGACCGTAGGGGCGGTCGGCGGCGAGGTAGACGGCGCCGTCCTCGCCGTCGTTCTCGAGGCCGAAGGGTTCCAGGTCCACCTGGAAGTGGTGGCTGTTGGGGAGGGAGAGGCGGACCTCGTCCATCTCGTCGCGGTGGTCGATGACCCGCGCCCCCATCCGGTACATCGTCTGCTGCAGGGACAGGGAGTAGGTCTCGGCGAAGGCCTGGAGCAGGTGCTGCTTCGTCCGCTCGTAGGAGGTCTCCCAGTCGGGCATCGGCTGCTCGTCGTCGGTCCAGTGGAACCGCCAGCGGGCGGCGACCGAGGTGGCGAGGACGCGGTCGCGGGTCTCCCGCAGCGTCGTGTACCTGTCCTTGAGGTAGCCCCGGAACTCGGAGTCGGTGGAGTTCAGCACCGTCAGGTCCTTCAGGCCCGAGACGACCTCCCACCGCTCACCGTCGTAGGTGACCTGCGCCAGCCGGGTCTCCTGGCCCCTGCGGACGAAGGAGTGCTCGCCCTCGTGTGCGTCGGAGGTGGCGATCCGTTCCCAGGCGTACTCCTCGACGCGGATGCGGGCCCGGTGGATGGGCTCCTGGGAGGTGACGAAGTGCCGGGCGAGGTGGATGCCGAACTGCTCGGCGGACTCGATGCCGTGCTCCTTGGCGAAGGCGAACACGGTGTTCTTGGTGGTGTCGGTCGGCAGGACGTTGGCGTTGGAGCCGGAGTAGTGGACCTCCTCCAGGTCGCCGGACAGGGCGACGGAGACGTTCAGGTCCTTGATGTGGTGGGTGGCGCCGTTCCGCGTGATCCTGACGACCCGGTTCTCGGCCTTGCCGTACTGGTTCTGGCCCAGGACCGCGGGGCGGGCGGGGCGGGAGGTGTCGGGCATCTCGCTAGCTCCCTCGGTAGACGGAGTAGCCGAACGGGTTGAGCAGCAGCGGTACGTGGTGGTGCTCGCCCGGTGCGACGGCGAACGTGACCGCCACCTCCGGGAAGAACGCCCCGGCGCCGCCGTCCCGGTGCGCGGGGGCGTCCTGCCGCGCCCCGGCCCGTTGGTCGGTGAGGTACGGCTCCACGGCGAAGTCGAGCCGCACGTGGCTGGTCCCCTCCGGCGGCGCCGGGAGGTCCTTGCACCGTCCGTCCGCGTCGGTCGTGGAGCCGCCGAGCGCCTGCCAGGGGGCCTGGCGGCCCGAGCGGGCGAAGAGGTGGACGGTGACGCCGCGGGCGGGGCGGCCGACGCTGGTGTCCAGGATGTGCGTGGAGACGGAGGCGGGTGGCACGGAGGCGGTGGGCACGGGGGCGGTGGTGTCGGTGCTCATCTCTGCGTCAGTCCTCGTCGACGAGTCGGGCCAGACGGATCCGGTTGATCTTCCCCAGTTCGGTGCGGACGGTCTCGCGCTCCCGCTCCGGCGTGTTGCCCATGCGCTCGGTCAGCGCGTCGCGCAGCTGCTCGCCGGTCAGGCTGGTGGCGCAGACGAGGAAGACGTGGCCGAACCTCTCCTGGTAGGCCAGGTTCAGTTCGAGCATCTCCGCCTTGAGCCGGTCCGTCGCGGCGGTCATCCCGCTCTGCTCCCGCGCCGAGGCCGGGTCGCCGGGCCGGGGCCTGCCGATCGGCGGGTGCCCGGCCGTCGCCTCCCAAAGGTCCGCCGCGCTCAGCCCGCTCAGGGCGGCGTCGGAGGCGGCATACAGGTCGCCGGCGGTGGCGTAGGGGCGGCCGGCGAGCAGTCGGCGGGCCCAGGTCGTGGAGGCGCACGTCTCGTGGAGGGCGGCGAGGGCCGCCGGCTCCTCCAGCGCGTTGAAGCGGGCCAGGCCCGGCGGCGTGGCAGTGGACGTCACGGTGGCCTCCTTGGCCGCGAGCGGCCTCGGTGCTGAACGGGCGTGCCGACAGCTAACGCCGCCACGGACCGTCACGTCAACAGTTTGTTGAAAACCTGCGGACGGTCACCACGCCGCCCGGGGCTCAGGAGCCCTTCTCGCGGTTGAGGTAGTTGTAGACGGTGAACCGGCTGACGCCGAGCGCGCTCGCCACGGTCTCCACGCCGTGCCGTACGGCGAAGGCGCCGCGCGTCTCCAGGCTCCGTACGATCTCCTGCTTGGCCTTGCGGTCCAGCTCGGCGAGGGGTCTGCCCTGTCGGCGTTCGAGGGCGGCGAGGATGTGGTCGAGGGAGTCGGCGAACCGGGGCAGGCGCACGGCGACGGCCTCGACCCCCTCCCAGACGAGGACGACGTCGTCGGGACCGGCCTCGCCGGGTGGGAGCAGTTGCCCGCCCATGGCGTCGACGAGTGGCTTGACGGCCGCGATGAACGGCTCGTCCGCCGCGCCGCTCATTCCCCGCCCTCCGCGACCACGTTGACCTGGAGCGAGATCCGGGTGGCGCCCGCCTCCAGGGACCGGCGCAGCAGGGCGTCGACGGCGGTGAGCACCGCGTCCGCGCCGCCCTGCGCGGTGTTCCCGAACGGCCCGACGTCCACCGAGTCCAGCTCGGCCGCCTCCACGACCTCCCGGGCCACCACCGCGTGCGCGGGCGTCTCGTCCAGGTCGAAGGGCTCGGTCGTGAACTCCACTCTCAGTCGCACTGCGCCCCCATGGCATCGGCTCCGGCACGACCTTAACGGACTCCCCCGCGGCCCTCCGCAGGACGGCGGAGACGGAGTGGTCGCCAGTCGTGCCGGCTGCCGTGGCTCGTGAGGCGGCCGCGAGGTCACCGCCCCGGGGCCTTGTCGTTCACTCCTCCGGTGTGCGGGCGGGGCCGGGATCGCGCAGCTGTGTCCAGAGGCGGGCCGCCTCCCGGGCGCCGCGCCGACGGTGGACGACGGCACGGGCCCGGAGGCCGGCCGTGACGGTCGACCCCGTCAGGGCCGCGGCACAGGGCAGCCACCAGCCCCCTGTCACGAGCAGGAGCACGGCGACGACGGCTGCCGTGCTCCAGCCGCTGAGGCAGGCCACCGCCTCGGCACGACGGGACGCGGGCCGGTCGGCCCCCGCGCGCAGGTCGACGAGGGCCGGCAGGTACCAGACGGAGCCGGCCGTGGTCACCGCCGCGGCGCCGAGCGCCAGGACTGGATGGGACACGGCTCAGCCCACCCTCTCCAGAGCGGCGATCTCCGGGTGGTGCACGTCGAAGGCCGGGGATTCGGACCGGATGCGGGGCAGGGAGGTGAAGTTGTGCCGCGGGGGCGGGCAGGACGTGGCCCACTCCAGGGAGCGGCCGTAGCCCCAGGGGTCGTCGACCTCGACCTTCTCGCCGTACTTGGCCGTCTTCCACACGTTGTAGAAGAACGGCAGCAGCGACATGCCGAGCAGGAACGACCCGATCGACGACAGGGTGTTGAGGGCGGTGAAGCCGTCGGCCGCCAGGTAGTCCGAGTAGCGGCGGGGCATGCCCTCGGCGCCCAGCCAGTGCTGGACCAGGAAGGTGAGGTGGAAACCCGCCGTGAGCGTCCAGAAGGTGATCTTCCCGAGGCGTTCGTCGAGCACCTTGCCGGTGAACTTCGGCCACCAGAAGTGGAATCCGGCGAACATCGCGTACACGACCGTCCCGAAGACCGTGTAGTGGAAGTGCGCGACGACGAAGTACGAGTCGGTGAGGTGGAAGTCCAGCGGCGGCGAGGCCAGGATGACGCCGGTCAGCCCGCCGAAGAGGAACGTGACGAGGAAGCCCACGGTCCAGAGCATGGGCGTCTCGAACGAGAGGCTGCCCTTCCACATGGTGCCGATCCAGTTGAAGAACTTCACCCCGGTCGGGACCGCGATCAGGAAGGTCATGAAGGAGAAGAACGGCAGCAGGACTCCGCCCGTGGTGTACATGTGGTGCGCCCAGACGGTCAACGACAGACCCGCGATGGCGATGGTCGCGCCGATCAGCCCCATGTAGCCGAACATCGGCTTGCGGGAGAAGACCGGGACGATCTCACTCACGATGCCGAAGAACGGCAGGGCCAGGATGTACACCTCGGGGTGGCCGAAGAACCAGAACAGGTGCTGCCACAGCAGCGCCCCGCCGTTCGCCGCGTCGAAGATGTGGCCGCCGAACCTGCGGTCGTACTCCAGGGCGAACAGCGCCGCCGCCAGGACCGGGAACACCATGAGGACCAGCACGCTGGTGAGGAGCACGTTCCAGGTGAAGATCGGCAGGCGGAACATGGTCATGCCCGGGGCGCGCATGCAGAGGATCGTGGTGATGAAGTTGACCGCGCCCAGGATCGAGCCGAAGCCGGACAACGCCACGCCCATGATCCACAGGTCGGCTCCCACGCCCGGCGAGTAGACGGCGTCGGAGAGCGGGGCGTAGAGGAACCAGCCGAAGCTGGCAGCGCCGTCCGGGGTGAGGAAGCCGCTCGCCGCGATCGACGAACCGAAGAGGAACAGCCAGTAGGCGAGCATGTTCAGCCGGGGGAAGGCCACGTCCGGCGCGCCGATCTGCAGCGGCATGATCCAGTTCGCGAACCCGGTGAACAACGGCATCGCGAACATCAGCAGCATGATCGAACCGTGCATCGTGAACGCCTGGTTGAACTGCTCGTTCGAGATGATCTGCAGTCCGGGCCGGGCGAGCTCGGCGCGCATCAGCAGTGCCAGCACACCGCCGACGACGAAGAACACGAACGCGGAGATCAGGTAGAGCGTCCCGATCTTCTTGTGGTCGGTGGTCGTCAGCCACTCCACCCACGAGGGGCGCGCGGTCCCGGGAGCGGTCCCCCCGTGATGTCCGGGCGTCTCCGCGCCGGAAGCAACGGCGTGCCCCTCCGCGATCCCCACCCCCTGCCTCTCTCGTATCTGCCCCTCGTCCACCGTCGGCGCCCTGCCCTTCCGCTCATGTCCGTACACGTCGTCGACGAGCCGGGAGACGCCGAGCCGACCGAAGTGGACGCGACGTCTCCCGGCCGCTGCCACATGATCCTTTGCGGGGTACCGGGGTCGAACAGGGCCGAACAGTCCATTCCGGGGACCGACGGGAGGGCCCAACGGCCCTGATGCGCCCAGCGGCCGGGGTGCGGATCCGCCCGGTGGGCAGGAGCCTGGGAACATGGCACATCCCACCGGGCAACCGCACATCGTGGTACACGCGCCGGCCCTGGACGGCTCGCGGCGGGTCACCTCGGGCGACGAGACGCTGGGCGTCGCCTCGCACGTCGACGACGTCGGCGAGATCCTGCGGCTGGCGGACCTCTATGTGACCGATGTCGAGGAGGCCGACCTCATCGAGTGGCAGGGCGGCGGCCCCGACGACTGGCCGGGCCTGTCGGAGCACCACGAGGCCTGAGTGGGGGCGGGGACGTACGGCCGTTCCAGGTACCCCGGTTGTACGGCAGCGGCCGTAGCCCGCCTACGGCACCCTCAAATTCAGCTGTCAACTACCCGTCGCTAAGGCGACGGGCTTGCACAACGGGCGCCACTGGCGGTGGTGCTGCGTCTGCGTCCTGTCCCACGTCCCGGTCCGGGAGGTGGGTCTGGGGCGGTTGACTGCGCCCCGCGTCGCCACAACTCCCACGCTCTCGCGCGGATGTTGCGGGAGCCGTTCCGGTCCGCGTGATCAACGAATCCGCAGGACCGGCACGCGAACCGGGCCTGGGACACCCGGTTCGCCCGGTCGAGGTGCCCGCACTCGGCGCAGGTCCGGGAGGTGTACGCCGGATCGACGTACACCACCGGCACCCCCGCCCGGCGGGCCTTGTACGCGATGAACGCCCCCAGCTGGGCGAAGGCCCAGCTGGAGTGGGTGGCCCGTTGGGGCCTGCGAAGCCGTACCCGCCCGCGGATGCCCGTCAAATTCTCCAGGGCAATTCCGCGGCCGGTGCGTTCTGCCTCGGCCACCACATGTTTCGCGATCTTGTGATTGATGTCCTTCGCCCGCCGCGCCTCCTTGCGGCGCCGTCTCTTCAGCCGCCGCCGGGCGGACGGGGTGTTCTTCCGCTGCAGTTTGGTGCGCAGGTTGCGCTCGCGGGCCCGGATCCGGTTGAGTTCCCGCCCGGCCATGATCTCGCCGTCCGAGGTGGTGGCGATGTTCACGATGCCCAGGTCGACGCCGAGGAAGTCCACCGGCTCCGTGTTCGGCGGCGCCTCGGGCACCTCGCAGGTGGCATTCAAAAACCACCGGCCGTCCCGGCAGATGAGATCGGACTCGCCCCTGCGGTAGAGGGCCAGGGTGGCCAGCTGCTCCGGTGAGGCGGTGAACGCCACGTCCTTCACCCGCCCGGAAGTCGTCCAGATCGACACCCGGCGCCGGTCGGTCTGCCAGGACAGCATCCGGTCGTCGTAGGGCTGGGCGCCCGTCGGCCGGAAACCGATCGGCTTCTGCGTGGCCCGCCGGTACCGGTGCGAGCCCGGTCGGCCCAGATTTCCGGCCTTCAGGTTCGCCCGCAGTGTCGCGTACGCGTCGCAGGTCTTCTTGATCACGTGCTGGGCGGCCTGCGCGCCCAGGTTCCACCGCTCCTTGAGCTCGGTGTAGGTGTGCCGGCGCAGCGCGAAGTTGTTCTTCACATCCTTTTCGAAGGCAACGTCACTGACCCAGGTGGCGGCCTCGTTGCAGGCGCGCAGGGTCGCCTCCAGCGCCGCCGCCTGCGCGGGCGTCGGCAGCAGCTTCACCTGCACCACCAGCTTCACACCCGCGAGGCTAACCGGCCCCTGCGGGGCCGCGCATTCGAACACGGGAAACTTCCGCCGCCCGGGCACAGCATTGCGGTGCTCCGCCCCGCTCCCGCAGGGATGCGATTCCTCCCGGGCGTGAACGCCCAGGGTTCCTCGCAAGACCAGGCTGAACCGGACTTCGGACGCTTCGGGCACCCCCTCCGACGGGCACGTATCTCGTACGCGGGGCCCGCCGACACGGGGGCGGCGGGCCCCGCTCGGGGGAGTTCCGGGCGACGTCAGGGACAGCAGCTACAGCTCCGACCTCCGCCGATGCCGAGGAACGGCACGAGGGCCGTCCGGGAACGGCAACCGCCGGACAGGACGGGCGCACGGGAGGACGATGGAGGGGCCGGCCCGAGGTGAAGTCGTCCGGGAACAAGAGGGGTGGGGCCATGCCCGAGAGCGTGTCCGTGTCCGTGCGTTGTCCGGCCTGTCGCAGCGCACACCGTTACACGGCGCCGTCGTACCCCTGCGTGTGCGGCGCGCCCGTCACTCTGCCCCTGGACGGGAACGCGGTGCCCGTACCGGTCGTCCACCGCGTCTGGCAGGAGGACTGGGTCACCGTGCGCTGCGGGGACTGCGGGCGGCCCGGCGAGTGGCCGCGGCCGGAGCTCGGCTGCCCGTGCGGGACGCTCCTGCGGCTCCCGCTGGCCGTCCCGGAGACCTCGACCGGCCCCGCCGCCGCGCCCGCTCCGGACGCCGGACCCGCGCCGGACACCACGCTCCGCCCGGACGGCGCACCCACACCCGGACCTCGGGACACCGGCGCCGTTCCGCGCCCCGCCCTCCCTCCTGTACCGATCCGCAGCACCCGCGACGCGGTCACCGCCACCGTGCTGTACCTGCGGCAGCTCGGCCACGGGGACATCCGCCGGGCCGAGCGGCGTCCCCCGTCCGGCATCGGGCTGGCCGGCCGGGGTGTCGTCGTCCTCCTCGACCCGTCCGCGCGCCGGGCGACCCCGCGGGACGTGGAGTGCCTGTGGCTGACCGCCATGACGGAGTCGGCCCAGTGCCTGTACTTCTCCCTCACCGGGTACCCCCCGGACGCCCGAGGCCGCGCCGACCGCCTCGGCGTCCCGCTGTTCCTGCTCGACCTCACCGGCGCCCCGCAGCCGGTGAACGCCCCGGCCGAGGCACTGGACGCCACCCGGGCCTGACCACCGGATCCGGAAACCGGCGACGCGCCCGCCGCCCCCGTCCGATACTCGGCACATGCGCATCCGCCCTGCCGCCCCCGAGGAGCTGCCCGTCCTCCAGGACATCGAACGGGCCGCCGGCACTCCCTTCCGCGCCCTGGGCATGGCGGAGGTCGCCGACGACGAACCGCCCGCCCTGGACACCCTCGAGCACCACCGTCGGGCGGGGTACTGCTGGGTCGCGGCCGACGCACGGAACCGGCCCGCCGCGTACCTGATCGCCGAGCCGGTGGACGCCGCGCTCCATGTCGAGCAGGTCTCCGTCCACCCGCGGGCCGCGCGCCGCGGCGTGGGCCGGTCCCTGATCGCCCACGCCGCGCGACGGGCCGGCGCGGAGGGCCTGACCGCCCTGACGCTGACCACGTTCGCCGACGTCCCGTGGAACGCCCCGTACTACACCCGACTCGGCTTCCGCGCACTGACCGAGGCAGAGCTCACGCCCGGTCTGCGACGGATCCGCGCCGAGGAGAGCGAGCACGGCCTCGACCGGTGGCCGCGCCTGTGCATGCGCGGAAGCGTCCGAAGACTCCGTCAGCCGGGAGGGAAGCCTGACGGCCTGCCCGCACCACGAGCAGAGCGCTGACCGGCTCGGGATCCTGCAGTGAGCCGGCCGACCCCTGCGGAAAACGTCACGTCCCTCGCCAGACGTTGTCGAAGGCCGCGTCTTCGATCGCTCTGCGCTGCCGTACGGCCTCCAGCTCCATGACGGCATCGTTGACCGCGGCCAGTACGGTGACGGCCCGGTCGTCGGCGAGTTCGCCGACGACCAGGCCGCCGACGGGCTGTTCCCCGAGGCCCGCGGTGGCCGCCGGGCCGGCCGGCACCGGTTCACTCGCCGTCCAGCGGTCCGCCGCCCGTCGACGGGCCGCCGAGTCGGCCACGGTCGGCGGATCGTCCCGGAGCACCCGGCGGGCGCGTGGCCGGGTGACCAGCGCCTCCTCCTCCAGAGCGGCGAGATACGCGGCTGCCGGATCGCGGCCCCGGCGCCACAGCCAGTCCTCGACGGACTCGTAGGGCGCCTGCCGGACGAGCGAGGACGCGGCCTCGCTCAGCAGACGGTCGTCGACGGGAGGCGGCAGGCCCGGCAGGACGCGGTCGCCGTCCAGGGTGAGGGCCTCGGCGCCGATGAGGTCGATCAGCTCCGCTCCCGCGAGGGTGAGCGACAGGTCGCCCCGCTCCACGGGAGAAGTGGACGGTGTGTCGATGGCGACGATCACCAGGTCCCGCGCTGTGGTCATGAGCGACTCCCTGTCGGATGGGGGCGGCGATCCGTCAGCCGGCCGGTCGGCCCGACCTGTCGTTCACAGCCGACACCTCGTACGACCACTGCCGGGCACCGGGGAGCCGGGGCGACCCCGGGCGCACGGGGGTCTTTCGGTCACCCGGCCCGACCTGCTACGAGCCGGTCGGGCAACTCGTCGAGCATCAGCGAGCCTCCCCTCGTCCCCCTCGCGCGGATTCCCGGCTGCGGTGGCGGCGGCGACGTCGCGGAGGGCGGCCGGTTCACCTGGGAGGGCCCCTGGGTGGCACACGGGGAACTCGGTCGGATTTCTTCGGTGGCCGGCGTGGGCCGGCCACCGAAGGCGATGCCGAAGGCCCGCATCAGGCCGACAGCGGACGCAGGCACTGGTGCCGTCGGCGAGGATACGTCGTGCCTCGTCCGTATATGCGGTGCGCCGGTTCGCGTGGGTACGCTTTCCCGGAGGCCGGTGGGGATGCTTGCCGCGTCGTCCTCGTGGCGTCGGGCCGCACGGTCGTGAGGGCTCTCCTCGAAGGTCATGGACTCGGCGGCCGGTGCGGGCGAGAGCCTGGGGCCAGTGGGCACCCGGGCGAGGCCGCGGGTGTTCCCCGGAGCGGTCCCCGGCAAGGGAGGTGGCAGGGTGGCCACGTTGAGAGCCTTGAGCGTCGGTATGCCGAAGGACGTCCCCTGGCAGGGCAGGACCGTACACACCGGCGTCTACAAGAGGCCCGTGTCCGGGCCGCGGATGGTGCGACGGCTGAACATCGACGGCGACGGCCAGGGCGATCGGGGCGGTCACGGGGGCGAGCAGCGGGCAGTGCTCGTGTACCAGACCGATTCCTACCGTTTCTGGGCTCGCGAACTCGGCCGCGACCATCTCCGACCAGGTCAGTTCGGGGAGAATTTCACCGTCGACGGCCTGCCGGACAACGAGGTCTGCATCGGTGACCGCTACCGCATCGGCGACGCGCTCTTCGAGGTCACCCAGCCGCGGGTGACCTGCTACCGGGTCGGCCTGCGGATGGGCGAGCCGCGGATGGCGGCACTGTTGGTGGCACACCACCGGCCCGGCTTCTATCTGCGCGTGCTCGAGGAAGGCGAGGTCGAAGCCGGGCAGGAGATCGTCAAGGTCTCCACCGGCCCCGAGGCGATGACCGTCGAGGAGATCGATCGGGTGCTCTACCTGCCCGGGCACACCCGCCGCCAGGTCGAACGTGCCCTGCGGATCCCCGCGCTCAGCCCCGGATGGCAGGCGTCCATGAAGGCCCTGCTGGACCAGGGGGACGACGAGGCCGCCGCAACGTCCGGCAGCGCCGGGCTGAATGCCGCGGCCACCGCCCCACGCCCGGCCTGGCCGGGCTTCCGCCCGCTGGTCGTCACCCGCATCCAGCCCGAGAGCCGTAGCGTGTTCTCCCTGTCGCTGGCCGCCCCCGACGGTGCGGATCTGCCGACGGCGCTGCCGGGGCAGTTCGTCACGGTCAAGGTCCCGCCCGAGGGGGACGCGCCGCCGCTGATCCGCAGCTACTCACTGTCCGGCGAACCGGGCACCGGAACGTACCGGATCAGCGTGAAGGCCAAAATCCACGGCGCGGCCGGCAACCGCCTGCGCAACCACGTAGCCACCGGCGACCACCTCGACGTCGCGGCGCCCCGCGGTACCTTCTGCCTGACCGCCGGGGACAACCCGGTGGTCCTGCTGTCGGCCGGCGTCGGGGTCACTCCCGTGCTGGCGATGCTGCACGCACTCGCCCGCGACCGCTCCGGCCGCCAGGTGTGGTGGCTGCACGGGGCCCATGACGGCACGGAGCACCCCTTCGCCCGGGAGAGCCGGGAACTGGTCGGCATGCTTCCGCGGGCCCGGTCGAGGATCTACTACAGCACACCGACCGCCGAAGACCGCCGGGACGTCGACTACACGGACACCGGCCACCTGTCGGGCGACCGTATTCCCGGCCTGGGGCTGCCCATCGACGCCGACGCCTACCTGTGCGGCCCCGGGGCCTTCATGGACAGCGTCACCTCCGCCCTCGTCGGCGCGGGCCTGGAGGCCTCCCGCATCCACACCGAGAGCTTCGGCGCGGGTCCGTCCCTCACTCCCGGGATCGACGGCGCGGCGACAGCCGCACCCCACCAGCCCGCCGGGCGGGCGGGCACCGGTCCCCCCGTCACCTTCGCCCGCAGCGGTCTCGAGGTCCCCTGGAGCGACGCCCGGGAGTCCCTGCTCGAACTCGCCGAAGCCTGCGACGTCCCCGTCAGGTGGTCGTGCCGGACCGGCGTCTGCCACACCTGCGAACTCGCCCTCATGTCCGGGGCAGTGCAGTACGCTCCCGACCCGGTCGAGCCCCCCGCCGACGGCAACATCCTCATCTGCTGCTCCCGACCCACCGAGGGCATCGTGCTGGACCTGTGAGGAGCGACGCCTCACCCCCCGGCACACGGGCACCACTGCCCGGCGGCCCGTGGCTGTGGGAGTTCTGCCCTCACCCCGTTCCGTCGGTGGCCCGCCCGGGGTCGTTGGGGTGGGGTTCGAGCGGGGTGACGGTGAGAGTCATCCAGGGACGCAGCGGCAGGGTGCCGAGCACCTTCTCCCGGAGTTCCTTTTCGTCTGCGGCCCGCCAGACCCCGATGCTGCGCAACTCGCCGACGGGACGCCACAGTCGAGCCAGATTGCCGGTCTTCGAGAGCTCCCCCGCGCGGACCGCCTCGGCCGCCCTTCGCCGGTCGACCTCGTCCTGGCTGGTCCCCTCAGGGATCGTCGTGGTGATTTCGACGAGGAACTCCTGCATCGGTTCCGCTCCGTTCGGTGAAGGTCCCGGGAACGACGGGAAGGGCGAGTTCGCGATGGCCGTCCGTCTCCCCGAGCGGAGCCGCGATCAGGTCGGACGCAGCCTCACCTCAGGAGAGCTCTCACCCGAGGGTTTTCAGCAGCCGTTCTGCGAGCACTTCGGCGGAGTGGGGATTCTGCCCGGTGATCAGGTTGCGGTCCTCGACCACGTACGGCTTCCACATGTCGCCCCGGCTGTACTCGACGCCGACTTTCTCCTTGAGCTCGTCCTCGAGGAGCCACTGCGTCTTGTCGGCCAGCCCGACAGCCTCCTCCTCTTCATTGGTGAAGCCCGTGACCCGGTAGCCCCTGAAGGGCGACTCGCCGTGGATCCTGGTGGCCAGCATCGCGGCAGGAGCGTGGCACACGATGGCGAGTGGTTTGCCCGAGGCGAGTTGCTCGGTCAGTATCCGTCCCGCGTCGGCGTCCACCGACAGGTCCTGCATCGGGCCGTGGCCTCCGGGCAGGTACACCGCGTCGTAGTCCTGCAGCCGCACGTCCGAGAGTTTGATCGGCCGTCGCATGACCTCCGCGGAACGGATGACGGCTTCCAGTTCGAGCGCTCCCTCCTCACCGCCGGCCATGGCGGGGCGCAGGCTCATCATGTCGACGGTCGGCGTCACGCCGTCGGGCGTCGCGACGACGACCTGGTGGCCTGCCTCCGTGATCGCCTTGTACGGCTGCGCGAACTCTTCCGCCCAGTAGCCGGTGGCGTACCTCGTGCCGTCCTTCAGGACCAGGTACGTGGCTCCGGTGACCACGAAAAGCACCTTCGCCATCACGCCTCACCTCCTCCGCCCCGTTGGGGAAAATTGAGGGGATCCGCACTGAAGGCCAGTCTAGGACCAGGAGCCATCGGGCACCTGCGGACAGCGGCTCGTCGCCCAAGGCTCGCGGTGCGACGTGCTGTTGACCGTCCCCGTGAACGAGGGCTGCCCGTCCTCCCGGACAGAGCCAGGCAGCACGGCTCAAAAGCAGCGCCCGCTGCCCGGCATGCCAGGTGGCGGCCTGCACGGGCGGAATGCGTTCGGCGGCGACCTGGACGCCGGCGGCCGCAGCCACTACTTGATCAGGGCGTTGGCCACGATGATCACCAGGCCGATCAGCATGTCGGCGGTTCCGGCCCGGAGCGAGGCCGCCCAGCCGCGGCCCACGCTGCGCGCGGTCCACATCCCCCATCCGGCGAGCAGCAGGGTGTTGAGCACCAGTGCGGCGTTCACCGCCTCGGCCTCCTTCCACCAGGAGGGCACCGCGGTCAGCAGCAGCACGACGGTGGGGGCGGCCGCCGCGACGACCGGCCATTCGGCGAGCATCGCGCGCAGCCCGACCCAGGCACTGCCGCGGTCCGCCGACATCCGGTGCGCGATGACGTGGGCGTAGCCGTGGGCGGCCGCGGAGGCGAGGGCGGTGAGCAGGACCCACAGCGCGTCCGATCCGGGGTCGGACGCCTCGCCGGGGGAGTCGAGCGCGGCCGCCAGCGCACTGGCCAGGACGAGCCCGTAGACGCCGCTGAACAGCCTTGTCTCCGACGGGCTTCGGCCCGGTGCCCGCTGCGGGGCGGCCGTCGGGGGGAAGCGGTGGGCACCGTGGTACATGGCTGCACTCTCCGCTGGGATGGGACGAGGCATGGCAATATGACACGATTCGAGGGTTTCTGCTGCGGATTGTGCACACGAGTCGCGGCCCTGGCCCGGCTTCCGTTTCACACGGGGCCGTACGCGTGGTGCGCCGCCCGCTCCGACTGGGGTACAGTGGATCTTGTCCACGCCGCCGGATTCACGGTGGCGGGCGATGCGTCGGTGGTCCAAGGAAAGACGTCCCGCTTCCTGCGGGAAAATGCAGGTGCAAGGCCTGCCCGGCGCTCGACGAAGAAGGCCTCCCCCCCTGCGGTCCAGGGCGGGAGGCCTTCTCCTTTCCGGTCAACGCCGGTCCGGGGGCACCGGGGAAGAGGTCACCGGAAGTCCTCCTCGCGGTACTCGGCGTCGGAGCCCGCCGCCGTGGCCTCGCGCAGCTCGATGCGGCGGATCTTGCCGGAGACGGTCTTGGGCAGTGCGCCGAACTCCAGTCTGCGGATCCGCTGGTAGGGGGCGAGCACCTTGCGGGAGTGCTCGAAGAGTTCCCTCGCGACGTCCGGGCCGGGCCGCCTGCCCTCCGCGAGCACGACGTACGCCTTGGGCACGGCCAGGCGCAGCTCGTCCGGGGCGGGCACCACGGCCGCCTCGGCGACCGCCTCGTGCTCCAGCAGGGCGCTCTCCAGCTCGAACGGACTGATCTTGTAGTCGCTCGCCTTGAAGACGTCGTCCGAGCGCCCGACATACGTGATGTAGCCGTCTTCGTCCCGTGCGCCGATGTCGCCCGTCCGGTAGTAGCCGTCGGCCATGGCCTCCGCGGTGCGGTCGGGGTCGCCGTGGTAGCCGGCCATCAGGCCCACCGGGCGGTCGGACAGGTCGAGCGCGATCTCGCCCTCGGCGGCGGGCACGCCGGAGACCGGGTCGAGGAGGGCGACGCGGTAGCCGGGGCCGGGGCGGCCCATGGAGCCCGTCTTGAGGGGCTGGCCCGGGCTGTTGGAGATCTGGACGGCGGTCTCGGTCTGGCCGAAGCCGTCGCGGATCGTCACGTTCCAGGCGCGCCGGATCCGCTCGATGATCTCGGGGTTGAGCGGCTCACCGGCGGCGACGAGCTCGCGCGGCGGAGTGCGCAGCCGGGTGAGGTCGGCCTGGATGAGCATGCGCCACACGGTCGGCGGCGCGCAGAAGGTGGTGACGCCGGCCCTGTCCATCTCTGCCATCAGCCGGACGGCGTCGAAGCGCGCGTAGTTGTACAGGAAGACGGTCGCCTCGGCGTTCCACGGGGCGAAGAGGTTGGACCAGGCGTGCTTGGCCCAGCCGGGTGAGGAGATGTTCAGGTGCACGTCGCCGGGTTTCAGCCCGATCCAGTACATGGTGGCCAGGTGCCCGACGGGGTACGAGGTGTGGGTGTGCTCGACGAGCTTGGGCCGGGCGGTGGTGCCCGAGGTGAAGTACAGCATCAGCGGGTCGTCGGCGAGGGTGGGCCCGTCGGGTGCGAAGTGCTCGGCAGCTCCGTGGGCGTCCTCGTACGGGAGCCAGGCGTCGCCCGCTCCCGCGCCGACCGCGATCCGGGTGTAGTCGCCGGGCACCTCGTCGAACTTCGCCGTGTCGGCGGCGCGGACGATCACGTGCCGGACGCGGCCCCGGTCGACGCGGTCGCGCAGGTCGGCGGGGCCGAGCAGCGGGGTGGCGGGGATGACCACGGCGCGCAGTTTCATCGCGGCGAGCGCGGTCTCCCAGAGTTCGGCCTGGTTGCCGAGCATGACCAGCACCCGGTCCTCGGCGCGTACGCCCTGCCGGCGCAGCCAGTTCGCGGCCTGGTCGGAGCGGCGGGCCAGTGCGGCGAAGGACAGCCTGGTCTGCTCGCCGTCCTCCTCGACGAGGTGCAGCGCGGTGCGGTCGTTGCCGTCCGCGATCACGTCGAACCAGTCGAGCGCCCAGTTGAACCGCTCGGGGCGCGGCCAGCGGAACCCCTCGTAGGCGGTGGCGTAGTCGTCGCGGTGTTCCAGCAGGAAGTCCCGGGCCCTGCGGAACTCCTCCGTCGCCGTCGTCATCTGTCCTCCTCGGTGCCGGACCTTGCCGGGCGGCCTCTGCCCCATCGTGCAGTCCGTGATGCGAGTCTCACTACCCGCGAACGGGGGACGGGCACGCGGGAGCCGCGAGGAAGGGGCGGACAGGTGACGGCCGGCCCGACGGGGGCGGTCGGCGCGGCCGCCATTACCGGTGTCCCGGGGCTTTGGATTTCCTTCGCGCGGCCCGCTGTTATTTCCCTCACCACGCCGTCCCTCCGAAAAGAAAGGGCCTGTTGCCTAATATTGGCCAGGACACGACACAGGAGGGGAGCGGTGACCGTGCGAGGGGACTTCAAGGAGCCTGCCAGGTGCCGCCCCGACCTGGTCATCGGCCGGGAGGAGCCGTTCGCCGAGGCGCGCGGACAGCTCGCCCGAGGGGGCAGTGTGCTGCTCCACGGGCCCGCCGGAATAGGAAAGTCGACCGTGCTGCGGGCACTTGCGGCGGAAAACGCCGGAGCGGCGCCCACGGTGTTGCGCTGCTCGGCCACCGAGTCCGAATCCCATCTCCCGTTCCTGGCGCTGGCCGATCTGTTCGGTCTGGTCCTGGACCGGGTCTCCGGTGCGCTGCCCGCCGCGCAGCGCACCGCCCTGGAGTCGGCGCTCACCGGCCGCGGCGAGTCGACCCTCCAGCGGGACGGCCTGGCGCTGCGCCTGGCGGTGCTGTCCACCCTGCGGGCGCTCGCCGCCGAGGGGCCCGTCCTGGTCGTCGCCGACGATCTGCAGTGGCTGGATCCGGCCAGCGCGGAGCTTCTCGGGTTCGCCGCGCGGCGCCTCGGCGACACCCCCGTGCAGATGCTGTGCGCGGTGCGTACGGAGGGCCAGGAGGAGTACGACCGTCATCTGCGGGCCTGCCCGCCGGACACGCGCGTGGTGCGGCTGGGCCCGTTCTCCCGTGTCCAGGTCTCCGCGCTGCTCGACCACCGCGGCTACACGGGCCTGTCCCGCAGCACCGTCCGTGACATCCACCGCACCAGCGGCGGCAACCCGCTCTTCGCCCTCGAACTGGGCCGCGCCCTGGCCGAGAGCCCCGCCCGCCCCCGTCCCGGCGAGCCGCTGCCGGTGCCGACCTCGCTGCGGGCCCTGGTGCTCAGCAGGCTGGAGATGCTGTCGGACGAGGCGCGCCGCACCCTGCTGGTGGCCAGTGTCGGCGCCCGCCCCACGCCGGCGCTGCTGCGCGCGGCCGGCCGGGAGCACGCCGAGGAGGAGACGGCCCAGGCCGCCGCGCTGGGGCTGCTGGCGACCGACCCGGAGGAGCCGGCCCTGCGTTTCGCGCATCCGCTGATCTCGGCCGCGCTGTACGCGGAGGCCCCGGCGCACGAGCGGCGGGCCGCGCACGCCGCGCTGTCCACGGCGGCCTCCGACCCCATCGAGCGGGCCCGGCATCTGGCCCTGGCCACGACCGGCACCGATCCGGAGGTGGCGGCCCGGCTCGCCGAGGCCGCCGCGCTGGCCCGGGACCGGGGCGCGCCCTCGGTCGCGGCCTCGCTGGGGCTGCTGGCCGCCCGCCACACCCCGGTGGACCCGCCGGCCGACGGCCCGCGGACGGACCCGGCGCCGGGCGGCGGCGGGCCGGGGCGCGGCGCGCCGAGTCCGGACGAGCGGCGGCTGCAGGCCGCCGAGGACGCCATCACCGCCGGTGAGGTGGATCTCGCCCGGGACATCGCGCGCGAGGTGCTGACCCGGGCCACGGTGCCCGCGGAGCGGGTGCGGGCGTGGATGGTGGTCATCGAGGCGGCCGGGCAGGCACTCGGCGAGGTCGACGCGGTCTACCCGCAGGTGCTGGCGGACGCCGGCGACGACCCGCGGCTGCTCGCCCTGGTCCACTACCAGCTGGCCTGGCGGGAGGTGGTGGTGGACGGCGACTTCGCCAAGGCCCGGCTGGAGACCGCGCACGCCGCGGAACTGGCCGCGCGCGGCGGGGACCGGCGCACGGAGCTGATGGCGCTCGCCTTCCAGTCCTCCACCGAGACCCTGATGGGCCACCCGGACGCGCCCGCCACCATCGAGCGGGCCCTGCAGGAGCCCCAGGACCCCGATGTGGCCTGCCACCACAACGGCGCCGCGTCGGCCAGGTTCCGCTGGCTGCTGATGAGCGACCGGCTGCCCGAGGCCCGCAGGAGCATCACCGGGCTGCTGCGGGAGGCCCGGCGGCGCGGCATGGTCGAGAGCGAGGTGCACTTCCTGCGGCTGCTCGCCGACACCGAACTGCGTTCCGGGCACTGCGGCCGGGCCCTGGACCTGACCCGCGAGAGCCTGCGGCTGGCCCGGGACTCCGGGATCGGCGAGAGCGCCTCGGCCATGCTCGCCTCCCTCGCGGAGGCCTCCGGCGGGGACGTGGACCGGGCGCTCGCACTGGCCCGGGAGGCCGCGGACCACGCCGAGGTGGACGGCGACCAGATGTACCTCTCCCTCGCCCTGGCCGCCCTGGGCTACGCCCAGCTGGTCGCCGGGGACGCCGCGGCCGCGGTCCGTTCGCTGCGCCGGGTGCGGGAGTTGGAGCGCGGCATGGGCATCAACGACCCAGCGCGGGGCCGCTGGCACGGCGATCTCGCCGAGGCGCTGGTACGGATCGGCGAACCCGGGGAGGCGCAGGAACTCATCGACGTCACCCGGGTGCACGCACGGCGCCTGAACCGCTCGAGCGTGCTGGCCGTACTCGACCGCGCCGAGGCGCTGGTACGCGCGGCGCGTGGCGAACACGAGGCCGCCCGGGTGCAGTTGACGTCGGCGCAGGGCCGGCTGGGCGCGCTGGGCCTCGGCCTGGAGGAGGCGCGGGCCGCGTTCGCGCTGGCCCGGCTGCGGGCCCGGGGCCCGGGGCCGGCCCCGTACGGCGAGGCCGCCCGGCTGTTCCGGCGCTGCCGTGCGCTGCCCTGGCTGCGCCAGGTGGACGCGGCCGTGGCCGCCGGTCCGGTGGCACCGGAGTCCGCGCCCGCCGCCCCGGCGACCCCGGCCGCGCTGGACGGCCTGGCCTCGATGGAACGGCAGGTGGCCTCACTGGTGATGGAGGGGGCCACCAACCGGGAGATCGCCGGCCGGCTGTTCATCAGCGTGAAGACCGTCGAGGCGACCCTCACCCGGGTGTACCGGAAACTGGGCATCCGGTCGCGGGTGGACATCGTCCGGCTGGCGGCGGGCCGCCGTACGAAGTGACCGGGGTGGAGGGGGAGTTCAGGTGCCGACGACCGAGGGTTTTCCCTGTCCGGCTCCCGTAGGGGCTTCCCTCATTGGGGGCGCGCGCTCCGGCGCGTAGCGTAATCCGTGCCGCTCGCCGGGCACATGGAGACCGGTGGCCCGGTCCCCGTGCTGAACCCCCACCCCGTGCGACCCCCCACCGGCAACGACGAGGAGACCGATGTCCGGACTCAACCGCGCCGAGCAGGCCGCCGCGCTCGTCGCGGCCGGATCCCCGGGCGTGTACACCCTGTCGGCCCCCTTCTCCGGGAAGGCCACGGCCCGGCTCGGCCCGTAGCGGTGGCACGGGTCGATGTGCGGCACCAGATTTCCTGAGCACCCCTCAGGTGATGCCAGGGGGCGTTGCGAGCTTCCACGAGCAGCCCGCAACGCCTCCTTTCCATGTCCGGGGAGACGCCTTCCCATCGGGGTTCATCCAGGGCATTTCCCCGAGACGTGTAACACCGCGGCGGCCATCGGACGCTGATCCCTACGGGACGCGAGAAGCGGCCCTTTTTCATGCAGTCGGGCACCACCCCGGAACAACCCCACAACGAAGGGCCGTCCCCAGTGAATCCCCACCCCGCCGAGAACGGTGGAACCGCACAGACCTCACAGCCCGCGCAGACTTCACAGCCCGCGCAGCCCGCGCAGTCTCCTCAGGACCACCGGGCCGCCCAGAGCCCCGCGGCCCCTCGGGCCGACGCCGGCGGCTTCGGGGGAACCGAAGGTCTCCCGGTCTACGAGGGCCTGGTGCGCGAACGGGGGGACGTCGTGGCGGAGGCCCGCGAGGTGGCCGAGCGCACGGAGTTCGAGATGCGTCAGGTGCTGCCCTTCCGCCCCGGGCCTCGGCCGGCCCCGGCCCCGGCCGGCCGGTGACGCGCGCACCGATTGCGCCGGGCGGGTGAGCCCTCCCCCCGCCCGGGCCGCCGGGCGGGCGGGATTCCCTAGGATCCTTCCGTGGCCATCTTCCAACTCCAGCGCACGGCGCCCCTCCCGCTCGACGAGGCCTGGCGTCGGCTCACGGAGTGGCACCGCCACGGAGCGGCGGTGCCCTTCACCCGGATCACCGTGACCACTCCCCCGCCCACCGGCCAGGGCACGGTCGTCGTCGCCCGCTCGGGTCTCGGCCCGCTCTCCTTCGACGACCCGATGGAGGTGACGGTGTGGCGGCCCCCGGGCCCCGGCTCCCCGGGCCTGTGCCGCCTGGAGAAGCGGGGCCGGGTGGTCCGGGGCTGGGCGGAGATCGAGGTCCGTCCGGGGTCGGGCGGCCGCACCCGTGTCCTGTGGCGCGAGGACCTGCGGGTGCGTTTCCTCCCCGCCTTCTGCGACCCCGCGCTGCGGTCGGTCTCCCGTCAGGTGTTCGGACGAGCGGTGAACACCCTGCTGCGGCAGCCCTGAGGGCCTGAGCTGCGGGGGATCACCGCGTCGGCGGCACCGCCGTCACGCCCTCGGGCCGGTCCTGCCCGTGGGCCCGGATGCGGGTGCGACGGCGGGCGGTGGGGGCGCGGCGTCGTGGCGGTGGATCGGGGTGTGGGCGCCGGTGAGGGGGACCCCGGTGCCGCCCCGCCGGATGGCCACGATCTCCGCCGCGATGGACAGCGCCGTCTCCTCCGGGGTACGCGCCCCCAGGTCGAGACCGATCGGCGACCGGAGCCCGGCCAGCTCC
>NZ_JBSGHG010000056.1:0-32110 GCF_053604275.1 Streptomyces sp. NPDC004051
TCGGCAGCGGTCGTGCCGGTCGGCGGTGAGGGCCGGGGACTGCTCGATGACCAGGTAGGTCGGCCCGAGGTGCCAGCTGCGGCCGTTGTCCCAGCGGCGCGGCTCCGTTCTCGTTGCGGGTCAGAGGTCCACGCCGTGCGCGCGGAGGTAGGCGACCGGGTCGATGTCGGAGCCGTACTCGGCGGTCGTACGGGCCTCGAAGTGCAGATGCGCGCCGGTGACGTTGCCGGTGGCGCCGGAGACGCCGATCCGCTGCCCCGGGGTGACCTGCTGTCCCACCGAGACGGCGACGGCCGACAGGTGGCCGTACTGGGTGTAGGTGCCGTCGTGCATCCTGATGACGACCTGGTTGCCGTAGGCGCCGCCCCAGCCGGCCTCCACGACGGTGCCCATGCCGACCGAGAGCACGGGGGTGCCGCTCGCGGCGTGGAAGTCGACACCGGTGTGGCTGCCGGAGGACCAGACGGCGCCGCCGGACAGGTAACCGGTCGAGACGTAGGAACCCGCGATCGGGGACACGAAGGCGTTGAGGCGTTCGCGCTCGGCCTCCCGCGCGGCACGCTCCTCGGCTTCGCGGGCCTCCTCGGCCTCCTTGGCCGCCCTCTCCCGGGCGGCCTCCTCCGCCGCCTCGCGCGCGGCGGCCTGGGCCGCTTGCCGCGCGGCCTCGTGCTGGGCGGCCGCCTGGGCGTCGACCTGGGCGGCGGCTTCGTCACCCAGGGCGACGACGGGGGTCAGGCCGGTCTGCTGCGCGGCGGGTCCGGCGGCGAGCGCCGAGGGTGCGAGGGAGCCGACCACGCCGGTGGTGGTGAGCGCCGCGACGCCTGCCGCCCTGGCGGTGCCGCGGTGCATGCGGCCGGGACGACGGTGCTTCCCGGTGACGCGTGTGAACGCCATGCAGGGGGTGGTCCTTTCCTTCCCTCTCGCCTACCGGGTCAGCTGAAGGGTTCGGAGCAGGAAGGTCTCCTACGGGCCCTCGCGACAGGCGCGGGCGTCCGATTCACCCCGGGGACTGCACGACCGGGTGCCCGGCTCCCCTGGCTCGCGCCGTGCGGGGACTCGGCGATGGCTGTCCGGTGCCGCGGGTGCGGCGCACTGCCCGACGAACAGCCCGGACGACGCTAAGCGGGGCGTCTTTCCGTTCCCAAACGGATCCCGTCTTTTGTAGCGCATCCCACAGGGCAGACAGGACCGCTCCACCCCAATTCGGGCACGGGCGGGCCCCGGTGGCTTTCACGCCACCGGGGCCCGTACGCGCGTGCGCTCAGCCTGCGTGCGCCGGCTGCTCGGCGGGCACGACCGTGACCGCGCCGATGCCGAGCGCCTCGACGGGCGCCTTGATCTGCGCCGCGTCACCGACCAGGACGGTCACCAGACGGTCCACCGGGAAGGCGTTCACCACGGCCGCGGTGGCCTCCACGGTGCCGGTGGCGGCGAGCCGGCGGTACAGCTCGGCCTGGTAGTCGTCGGCCAGGTGCTGCTCCACCTGGTCGGCCAGGGTGCCGGCGACGGCCGAGGCGGTCTCGTACTTGAGCGGCGCGACCCCCACCAGGTTCTGCACGGCGACGTCACGCTCGGCGTCGGTGAGGCCCTCCGCGGCGAGCGTGCGCAGCACCGTCCACAGGTCCTCGAGCGCGGGTCCGGTGTTCGGGGTGTCGACGGAGCCGCTGATGGCGAGCATGGCCGCGCCCGTGGCCCCTCCGGCGGAGGAAGGGGGCCCGGACCTCAGGACCTGGCCGAACGCCCGCACGCCGTAGGTGTAGCCCTTCTCCTCGCGCAGGACGCGGTCCAGGCGGGAGGTGAGGGTGCCGCCGAGGCAGTAGGTGCCGAGCACCTGCGCGGGCCACACGCGGTCGTGCCGGTCCGCGCCGACCCGGCCGATCAGCAGCTGCGTCTGCACGGCGCCGGGGCGGTCCACGATCACGACCCGGCCGGTGTCGTCGGCGACGACCGGCGGCACGGGCCGCGGCTCGGCGACCGACCCGGTCCAGGAGCCGAGGGTGTCGCCGAGCAGTTCGTCCAGGTCGACGCCGGTGAGGTCGCCGACGACCACCGCGGTGGCGGTCGCGGGACGGACGTGCTTCTCGTGGAAGGCGCGTACGGCCGACGAGTCGATGCCGGCCACCGTCTCCTCGGTGCCCTGCCGCGGGCGGGACATCCGCGAGGTCGCCGGGAACAGCTCCTTGGAGAGTTCCTTGGCGGCACGGCGGGAGGGGTTGGCCAGCTCGTGCGGGATCTCGTCGAGACGGTTGCGGACCAGGCGTTCGACCTCGCTGTCGGCGAACGCGGGCGCCCTGAGGGCGTCGGCGAGCAGCCCGAGCCCCTTGGCGAGCCGGGAGGCCGGCACCTCGAGGCTCAGGCGCACTCCGGGGTGGTCGGCGTAGGCGTCCAGGGTGGCGCCGCAGCGCTCCAGTTCGGCGGCGAACTCCTCGGCGGAGTGCTTGTCGGTGCCCTCGGAGAACGCCCTCGCCATGATCGTGGCGACACCGTCGAGCCCGTCGGGCTCGGCCTCCAGGGGCGCGTCGAGCAGCACCTCGACGGCGACGATCTGCTGGCCGGGACGGTGGCAGCGCAGGACCGTCAGACCGTTGCCGAGCGTGGTGCGCTCGGGGGCCGGGAAGGCCCAGGGCTTGGCCTCGCCCGCCTGCGGCTGGGGGTGGAAGTCCATCGTGGCAAGCTCGGTCACTTCGCCGTCTCCTCGTTCTCGTCGGTGCCGGCGGCCGCGGCTTCTCCGGTGCCGGCGGCCGCTGCTTCTTCGGACTCCCCGGCCTCGGGGGCGACGGGCTCGTAGACGAGCACCGCGCGGTTGTCCGGGCGCAGACGGGCCTCGGCGACCTCCCGGACCTCCTCGGCGGTCACGTCGAGGATGCGCCCGACGGCGGTGAAGGCGAGCTGCGGGTCGCCGAACAGGACGGCGTACCGGCACAGTTCGTCGGCCCGGCCGGCGACGGTGCCGAGCCGGTCCAGCCACTCGCGCTCCAACTGGGCCTGGGCGCGCTCCATCTCCTCGGCCGTGGGACCCTCCGCGGCGAACCGGGTGAGCTCCTCGTCGATCGCCGCCTCGATGACCGGCACCTCCACATCGCCGGACGCCTTCACGTCCAGCCAGCCCAGGGAGGGCGCCCCGGCCAGCCGGAGCAGGCCGAATCCGGCCGCCACGGCCGTGCGGTCCCGGCGCACCAGCCGGTTGTAGAGCCGGGAGGACTCGCCGCCGCCGAGGACGGTGAGCGCCAGGTCGGCGGCGTCGCTCGCGCGCGTGCCGTCCTCGGGCAGCCGGTAGGCGGCCATCAGCGCACGCGCGGGGACCTCCTCCTCGACGAGCTCACGCAGCTCCTCGCCGATGATCTCGGGCAGCGAGCCGTCGCGGGGCTCGGGCTTGCCGTCGTGGGAGGGGATGGAGCCGAAGTACTTCTCGATCCAGGCGAGCGTCTGCTCCGGGTCGATGTCGCCGACGACGGAGAGCACGGCGTTGTTCGGCGCGTAGTACGTGCGGAAGAAGGCGCGGGCGTCCTCCAGGGTGGCCGCGTCCAGGTCCGCCATCGAGCCGATGGGCGTGTGGTGGTACGGGTGGCCGTCCGGGAAGGCGAGGGCGGTCAGCTTCTCGAAGGCCGTGCCGTAGGGGACGTTGTCGTAGCGCTGGCGGCGCTCGTTCTTGACGACGTCCCGCTGGTTCTCCATGGACTCCTCGTCCAGGGCGGCCAGCAGGGAGCCCATGCGGTCGGCCTCGAGCCAGAGCGCGAGCTCCAACTGGTGGGCCGGCATGGTCTCGAAGTAGTTGGTCCGCTCGAAGCTGGTGGTGCCGTTGAGCGAGCCTCCGGCGCCCTGGACCAGCTCGAAGTGACCGTTGCCCTTCACCTGCCCGGACCCCTGGAACATCAGGTGCTCGAAAAGGTGAGCCAGACCGGTGCGTCCCTTGACTTCGTGGCGCGAGCCGACGTCGTACCAGAGGCACACCGCCGCGACAGGGGTCAGGTGGTCCTCGGAGAGCACCACGCGCAGGCCGTTGGACAAACGGTGCTCGGTCGCTGTCAGGCCGCCGGAGCCTGCCTGGGCTGTGGCCGTGTGACCCATGGGCATGTACGTCCCTTCGCTCGCGGAGGCGGTCGTCGCATCCGCCGTTCGTGCCGGTCCTGCCACTGTATGCAAGCGTCCGGGGCGCCGACGGAGTTCCCGGACGGGGACCGGTTCGCCCAGAGCGAGAACCGCGGGTTCCGGGTGGGGCGGGAGGACGCGGACGTGGCCCGTGTGACGTGTGGGGTCTCCCCGGCGCCGCACCCTTCGCCGCCCCCCGCTGTCCCCTTCGCCGCCCCTGCGCTGTCCCTTTCGCCGCTCCTTCCGCGGGCCGGGGCCCCGGCCCGCTCGCGGCGCCGACGGCACGTGCGCGTACTCTGCTCGCGCCACCGGCCCCGGCTCCCGACGGAGGGCCGCGGCGGGGTCCTGGTCCCCGGTTGTCGGTGCGGCGGTCCACAATGGTCCGCGTCAGATACCGTCCCACGCCTCAGCAAGGAGCCGGCAGCGATGGCCCGCCGCAGCACGAAGACCCCGCCGCCCGACGACTCGTACGAGGAGCGGATCCTCGACATCGACGTCGTCGACGAGATGCAGGGCTCCTTTCTCGAGTACGCGTACTCGGTCATCTACTCCCGCGCCCTGCCGGACGCGCGCGACGGCATGAAGCCGGTGCACCGCCGCATCGTCTACCAGATGAACGAGATGGGCCTGCGCCCCGACCGCGGCTACGTGAAGTGCGCGCGCGTGGTCGGCGAGGTCATGGGCAAGCTGCACCCCCACGGCGACGCGTCGATCTACGACGCCCTGGTGCGCATGGCGCAGCCCTTCTCGATGCGGGTCCCGCTGGTCGACGGCCACGGCAACTTCGGCTCCCTGGGCAACGACGACCCGCCGGCCGCCATGCGGTACACCGAGAGCCGGATGACCGAGGCCACGGGCCTGATGACCGAGTCCATCGACGAGGACACGGTCGACTTCGCGCCCAACTACGACGGCCAGGAGCGGGAGCCGGTGACCCTGCCCGCCGCGTTCCCGAACCTCCTGGTGAACGGGGCGTCGGGCATCGCGGTCGGCATGGCCACCAACATGCCGCCGCACAACCTCCGCGAGGTGATCGCGGCCGCCCGGCACCTGATCCGGTATCCGAACGCCGATCTCGACGCCCTGATGCGCCACGTGCCGGGCCCCGACCTGCCGACGGGCGGCAGGATCGTCGGCCTCCCGGGCATCCGGGACGCGTACGAGAAGGGCCGCGGCACCTTCAAGATCCGCGCGACGGTCACCGTGGAGGACGTGACGGCCCGCAGGAAGGGCCTGGTCATCACCGAGCTGCCGTTCACGGTCGGCCCGGAGAAGGTGATCTCCAAGATCAAGGACCTGGTCGGC
This sequence comes from Streptomyces sp. NPDC004051, assembly GCF_053604275.1. NCBI lineage: Bacteria > Bacillati > Actinomycetota > Actinomycetes > Kitasatosporales > Streptomycetaceae > Streptomyces > Streptomyces sp. NPDC004051. Next base: position 5,395 of record NZ_JBSGHG010000056.1, read on the forward strand.
TCGAAGAAGCTCCTGGGCATCGCCGACGTCAAGGACCTCACCGACCGCGCGCACGGTCTGCGCCTGGTCGTCGAGATCAAGAACGGCTTCGTGCCGGAGGCGGTCCTGGAGCAGCTGTACAAGCTGACGCCCATGGAGGAGTCCTTCGGCATCAACAACGTGGCCCTGGTGGACGGCCAGCCGCTCACCCTGGGCCTCAAGGAACTGCTCGAGGTCTATCTCGACCACCGTTTCGAGGTCGTACGCCGCCGCTCGGAGTTCCGCCGCGGCAAGCGGCGCGACCGGCTGCACCTGGTCGAGGGCCTGCTCACCGCCCTGGTGGACATCGACGAGGTCATCCGTCTCATCCGCTCCAGCGAGAACTCCGCGCAGGCGAAGCAGCGTCTGATGGAGCGCTTCTCCCTGAGCGACATCCAGACGCAGTACATCCTGGACACCCCCCTGCGCCGTCTCACCAAGTTCGACCGGATCGAACTGGAGGCGGAGCAGGAGCGGTTGACCGAGGAGATCGAGGAGCTGACCCGCATCCTGGAGTCGGACGCGGAGCTGCGCAAGCTGGTGTCGGCCGAACTGGCCGCGGTGGCCAAGAAGTTCGGCAACGACCGCCGTACGGTCCTGCTGGACGGTTCCGCCGCCCCGGTCGCCGCCGTGCCGCTTCAGGTGGCCGACGACCCGTGCCGGGTGCTGCTGTCCACCACGGGCCTGCTGGCCCGCACGGCGAACGCGGAGCCGTTCCCCGTGGACGCGGGTGCCAAGCGGGTCAAGCACGACCTGATCGTCTCGGCGGTGCCGGCCACGGCCCGCGGCGAGGTGGGGGCGGTCACCTCGGCGGGGCGCCTGCTCCGGGTGAACGTCATCGACCTGCCCCAGCTGCCGGAGACGATGCCGACCCCGAACCTCTCGGGCGGGGCGCCGGCGGCCGAGATCGTCTCCCTCACGGAGGACGAGCAGGTCGTCTGCCTGACGACGCTCGACGAGTCGTCGCCGGGCCTGGCGCTCGGCACACAGCAGGGTGTCGTCAAGCGCGTCGTGCCCGACTACCCCTCCAACAAGGAGGAGTTGGAGGTCATCACGCTCAGGGAGGGCGACCGGATCGTCGGCGCCGTCGAACTGCGCACGGGCGAGGAGGACCTGGTCTTCATCACGGACGACGCGCAACTGCTGCGTTATCAGGCCTCGCAGGTCCGTCCGCAGGGCCGTCCCGCCGGCGGTGTGGCGGGCATCAAGCTCTCGGAGGGCGCGAAGGTCATCGCCTTCGCGGCGGTCGACCCGGCGGCGGACGCGATGGTGTTCACGGTCGCGGGCTCACGCGGCACGCTGGACGACTCCGTCCAGACGACGGCCAAGCTGACCCCGTTCGACCAGTATCCGCGCAAGGGCCGGGCCACCGGCGGGGTGCGCTGCCAGCGGTTCCTCAAGGGCGAGGACTGTCTCTCCCTGGCCTGGGCCGGTGCCGCTCCGGCCCGCGCCTCGCAGAAGAACGGCGCTCCGGTCGACCTGCCGTCGCCCGACCCGCGCCGCGACGGCTCGGGGGTGCCCCTGCCGAAGACGGTGGCGATGGTGGCGGGACCGTCCTGACCCCGCCGGCCGGCACCGGCGGGGTGCGCTAACCCCGCGGGTCGTCGGGGTCGTCGGGGTCCTGTACGTAGCGCAGCACGCCCCACATGCCCTGTTCGTCGGCGTGCGGGGCGTCGGCGTGCGGGGCCTCGGCGACGCAGGCCTCCAGCTCCTTGCGGAGCGTGGCGGTGTCGATGCCGGTCCCGATGAGCACCAGCTGCGTCAGCCGCTCCGCACCGGCCGGCCGGGCTTCCGGGTAGAACCGCAGGAACCGGCCGACGGCGTGGACGGCGTACCGGTTCCCGGGGTCGTACGGCCCGAAGTCGACGTACCCCTTGATCCGGTAGAGCCCTTCCGGCCTGCTGTCGAGGAACCGGATCAGCCGCCGGGGGTCGAGGGGCGCGGCGGAGGCGAAGGAGAGGCTGTCGTACGCGGCGTGCAGGTGCCCGGTGTGCTCGTCGGCATCGTCCTCCGCCTCGGCGTCGGCGGGCCCGTGCCGGGGCAGGTCGTCGAAGGAGAGCTGCCCGACGCGTTCCTCACCGGGCCTGCAGTCGAAGAGGAACTCCGGGTCGACACGGCCGTGTGTGGCGGGCACGACGGCGGCGCGGTCGACGAGCGACCGCACGACGTCGAGCACGCGCTCCGCGTCCGCCGCCCGGTCGGTCTTGTTCACGACGACCAGATCGGCCAGGCCGAGATGCCGGTCGATCTCGGGGTGTTCGGCGCGTGTCCGCCCGAACTCGGCGGCGTCCACGACCTCGACGAGCCCGCCGTAGACGACGCCGGGGTGCTCGCTGGCGAGCACCATCCGTACGATCTCCTGCGGCTCGGCGAGACCGCTGGCCTCGATGACGATGACGTCGATCCCGGCGGACGGCCGTGCCAGCCGCTCGAGGTACACGTCCAGCTCGCTGCCGTCGACCGCGCAGCACAGGCACCCGTTCCCGAGCGAGAGGGTCGAGTCGCCGAGCGCGCCGGCCACGGCCATGGCGTCGATCTCGATGGCGCCGAAGTCGTTGACGACGGCCCCGATACGGCTGCCGCCGCTGTGGTGGAGGAGATGGTTGAGCAGGGTGGTCTTCCCGGAGCCGAGAAACCCGGCCAGGACGACGACCGGAATCTGCCGACCGCTGCTGCGCTCCACTCCGCGCCCCCTCACACCCTCGCGCACACCGGCCCGCGCCCCGGCGTACGTCCGCGAACCGACTGGCCCGCCAGGATATGCGCGGCCGGCCGGGTCATGCTCTGACCCCGTCGGAGCGGGGTACCCGTGAGCCGGAAAGCAGCCTCGGAACAACTCAGGTTAGGCTCACCTCTGTGAGTACGTGCTCAACCGTGTCCCGCGAGCTCGACGAGCCCGTCGCGGGAACCGCGGCCACCGCGAGGACCTGGCTCCTGCTGGAGCAGTCCGGCCCGTGGGGCGCCAAGGCGCTCACCTCGAGCCACCTCGACCCCGCTCTGGGCCACGCCCTGGAGGCGGCCACCAAGGGCACCGGAGTGCGGATCGCCCTCATCCGGCGCCCGGGACGGCACGCGGACCCCCGGACCCCCGCCACCCGCCGGGTGTACGCGGCCCACACCGTTCCGGGGAACACGTGGCTGCACACCGCCGCGACCACGGACCCCGAACGGCTGCTCGACCTCGACTTCGCCGCTCTCGGCAGGGGTCAGAGCGACACCTTCGACGCGGCGCTCGGCGGACGGCCGCACGAGGGGGACCCGCTCGCCCTCGTCTGCACCAACGGCAAACGCGATCGCTGCTGCGCGCTCCTCGGACGCCCCCTGGCGGCCGAACTCACCGCCTCCGGGGTCCAGGGCGTCTGGGAGGTCACCCATCTGGGCGGACACCGGTTCGCACCGACGGTGCTCGTGCTGCCCCACGGCTACGCGTACGGCAGGGCCGGGGCGCACACCGTCCAGGAGGCGCTGCACCGCCTGCGGGAGGGCCGGATCCTCGTGGAGGGGTGCCGCGGGAGCTCCGCCTGGGAGCGTCCCGGCCAGGCGGCCGAGCTGGCCGTGCGGACCGAGGCGGGCGAGTACGCCGCCGAGGCGCTGACCGTCGTGCGGACGGACGGGGCGGCGCCGCGCTGGCAGGTGCTCGTCGCGCACGTCGACGGGCGCCGGTGGCGGGTGGAGGTGGCGCAGGGCGCGTCCCTGCCGCCCCGCGCGGAGAGCTGCGGAACGTCGGTGCTGGGCGCACCCGCGCGGATGGACGTGGTGGCGGTGCGCGAGGTGACCGTGACGGCACTCGCGAGCTGACCGGCCGCGCGCGACTGCTCACGTACGGCGGTGCTCGGTGCACGCGGCACCGGGCCCGGAACTCCCGCGGAGCAACGCGAGTTGATCTTCACTGAGAGCTGGTCCACCGAGGAGCCGCCGATCCACCGCGACCGGGGCATCGGGCTCTCCCCCGTCCGCCGGCTCGCCGAACCCCAGGACGGCACCGCGACCGGGGACGAGGCGGAGGGCGGGGGCGTCCTGCCCCGTGCCCGTCCCGCCGTCCGTCCCGCAGAGCACCGAGGAGGAGCCCTGATGATCGAGGTCCTGGTCGTGGACGACGACGTCCGGGTCGCACACGTCCACGCCGCCTACGTCGAGAAGGTGCCCGGCTTCCACGTGGCCGGCCAGGCGTACAGTGCGGCCGGGGCGCTCAGCCTGATGGAGACCCTCCCCCGGCTGGATCTGGTGCTCCTGGACCACTGTCTGCCCGACCGGACGGGCCTCGAGGTCGTCCGGGAGATGCGCGGACGCGGCCACCAGACCGACGTGATCATGGTGACGGCGGCGCGGGACGTGTCCACCGTGCAGGCGGCGATGCGGCAGGGCGTACTGCACTACCTGGTCAAGCCGTTCGCCTTCGCCGGGCTGCGCGCCAAGCTGGAGGCCTATGCGGAACTGCGCCGCACCCTGGACGGCGGTGGCGAGGCGGAGCAGGCCGAGGTGGACCGCATCTTCAGCATCCCGTCGGCGTCGGCGTCGACGGAGCCCGCTCTGCCCAAGGGGCACTCCCCCACCACCGCGGACCTGGTCCGCCGGAGCCTGATGAACGCCGGCGGCCCGCTGTCGGCCCGGGAGCTCGCCCACCGCACAGGGGTGAGCCGCCAGACCGCGCAGCGCTACCTCAAGCTCCTGGAGCGCACGGGACGGGCCACGCTGACCCTCAAGTACGGCGACGCGGGCCGCCCGGAGCACCGTTACGTGTGGGCGGGCCGCACCTGAGGACGCGGGAGGCCCCGGGGCCGGGGCGTCACACCGCCCCCGCGCCGGTCAGCGACCGCACCTCGGTCTCCGCGTGCTTGGCCTCGTCGGGGACCTCGGCCGAGGTGACCGTGCCGAGCCAGCCCGCCAGGAAGCCCAGCGGGATGGAGACCAGGCCGGGGTTCTGGAGCGGGAAGAGCTGGAAGTCGGCACCGGGGAACAGGGAGTCGGGGCTGCCGGAGACCACCGGGGACAGCAGCACCAGCACCACGGCCGGGATCAGACCGCCGTAGACGGCCCACACGGCGCCACTGGTGGTGAACCTCCGCCAGAACAGGGAGTAGAGCAGCACGGGCAGGTTGGCGGAGGCGGCCACGGCGAAGGCCAGCCCGACGAGAAAGGCCACGTTGAGGTCGCGGGCCAGCAGGCCGAGCGCGATCGCGAGCACGCCGATGCCGAGGGCGGCCACCCGGGCCACGGCCACCTCGCTGCGCGGCTTTCCGCGGCGGCGCACGGACGCGTACAGGTCGTGGGCGACGGACGCCGAGGAGGCGAGCGTGATCCCGGCGACGACGGCGAGGATCGTGGCGAAGGCGACCGCTGCGACGATCGCGAACAGAACTGTTCCGCCGGTGGAGCCGGCGCCGCCGCCGAGGTCGAGCGCCAGCAGGGGGACCGCCGTGTTCCCGGCCGCGTTGGACCCGCGCACGGCATCCGGCCCGACGACGGCGGCCGCGCCGAAACCGAGGACGATCGTCATCAGGTAGAACCCGCCGATGAGCCCGATCGCCCAGACGACCGAACGCCGGGCCGCCCGCGCGGTCGGGACGGTGTAGAAGCGGGACAGGATGTGCGGCAGCCCCGCCGTGCCCAGCACCAGGGCGAGCCCCAGACTGACGAAGTCGAACCGGGAGGTCCAGTCCCCGCCGTAGGCGAGCCCGGGGGCCAGGAACTCCTCCCCGTGACCGCTGCGCTCGGCCGCCGTGAGCAGCAGGCGGTTGAAGTCGCCGTGGAACCGGAGCAGGACGAGGACGGTCAGCGCGATGGTGCCGCCGAGCAGCAGGACCGCCTTGACGATCTGGATCCAGGTGGTGGCCCGCATCCCTCCCATCGAGACGTAGACCACCATGAGCGCGCCGACCCCGACGACGGTCCAGGCCTGCGCCGCCTCGCTGCGGCCGCCGAGCAGCAGCGCGACCAGGCTGCCCGCGCCCACCATCTGCGCCACCAGGTACAGAACGGACACGGTGACCGACGAGGTTCCCGCGGCGATCCGCACGGGCCGTTCCCGCATCCGTGCCGCCACCACGTCGGCGAGGGTGAACCGCCCGCAGTTGCGCACCAGTTCCGCGACCAGGAACAGGACCACGAGCCAGGCCACCAGGAAGCCCACCGAGTACAGCATCCCGTCGTAGCCGAAGAGCGCGATCAGCCCGGAGATGCCGAGGAAGGAGGCGGCCGACATGTAGTCGCCCGCGATGGCAAAACCATTTTCCATCGGCGAGAAGAGCCGGCCGCCGGCATAGAACTCCTCGGCCGAGCCCTGCCGCCTGCGGCTCACCCAGGTGGTGATCCCCAGCGTGACCGCGACGAACGCGCTGAACAGCAGCAGGGCCAGCGCCTGGTGATCCCGCGTCACGAGGCACCGCCCCGCTCCCGCGCCAACTCCTGGGTGTCCCAGCGGAGTTCCAGTGCGGTCCGGTCCCTGCGCAGTCGCGCGTGCCGGGTGTAGGCCCAGGTGAGCAGGAAGGTGGTCAGGAACTGGCCGAGCCCGGCGAGCAGTCCCACGTTCACGGCGCCGGCCACCGGCCGGGCCATGAGGTCCGGCGCGGCCGTGGCGGTGACGACGTACGCCACGTACCAGGCGCAGAAGACGGCGACCGCCGGGACCACGAACCTCCGGTAGCGGCTGCGCACTTCCCGGAACGCCGCGCTGCGCTGCACCTGGAGGTACACGTCGGCCGTGTCCGCGGCCCCCTCCGGCCAGCCCGCCGCCTGCCCCACCGGGGGAAGCGCCGGGTGCACCGCCGTCGGCACTCCGGCGCCGGTCGCCTCACCCCAGCCCGAGGCGAGGGCGTCGTACCAGGGATCGTCGTACCCCACGTCTGCGGGACCGCCTCCACCAGGGTGGGGACGATCATTGCTCTGCTGCATGCCCAAGGATGGACAGAACGGGAAGATCCCCGACTCTTCTTCCCGTTCCACTTCACCCCATCAGGTGACGGTGTGCCCGCTACGCGTCGATGCGCGACCGGTCGAGCGTCGCCGCCGAGTTGGAGATGAACTCCTTGCGCGGAGCCACGTCGTTGCCCATGAGCAGATCGAAGACCTGCTCGGCGGAGTCCAGATCGGTGAGGTTGATCCGGCGCAGGGTGCGGTGACGCGGGTCCATGGTGGTCTCGGCCAGCTGGTCCGCGTCCATCTCGCCGAGGCCCTTGTAGCGCTGGATCGAGTCCTTGTAGCGGATGCCCCTGGTCTGGAAGTCCATCAGCTTGTCGCGCAGTTCGCGGTCCGAGTACGTGTAGACGTACTTCTCCTGCCCCTTCTTGGGCTGGACCAGTTCGATGCGGTGCAGCGGCGGCACCGCGGCGAACACCCGGCCGGACTCGACCATGGGCCGCATGTAGCGGTGGAACAGCGTCAGGAGCAGGGTGCGGATGTGGGAGCCGTCCACATCGGCGTCGGTCATCATGATGATCTTGCCGTAGCGGGCCGCGTCGATGTCGAAGGTCCGTCCGGATCCGGCCCCTATGACCTGAATGATCGCACCGCACTCCGCGTTCTTCAGCATGTCCGTCACGGACGACTTCTGAACGTTGAGGATCTTTCCGCGGATCGGCAGCAGCGCCTGGAACTCGGAGTTCCGGGCGAGCTTGGCCGTACCGAGCGCGGAATCCCCCTCGACGATGAACAGCTCACTGCGCTCGACGTCGTCGCTGCGGCAGTCGGCCAGCTTGGCGGGCAGGGAGGAGGTCTCCAGCGCGGTCTTGCGGCGCTGGGCGTCCTTGTGCTGGCGGGCGGCGATACGGGTCCGGGCCGCGGCGACGGCCTTCTCCAGGACGACCCGGGCCTGCTGGGCGTCGTCGCGCTTGGTGGAGGTCAGGAAGGCCTTGAGCTCCCGGGAGATCACCGTGTTCACGATGCGGCGGGCCGCCGAGGTGCCGAGGACCTCCTTGGTCTGGCCCTCGAACTGCGGCTCGGCCAGGCGGACGGTGACGACGGCCGTGAGGCCCTCCAGGGCGTCGTCCTTGACGATGTCGTCCTCGGCCACGCGCAGCAGCTTCTTGGTGCGCAGCACCTCGTTCACGGTCTTGGCGACGGCCTGCTCGAAGCCGGCGACATGAGTGCCGCCCTTGGGGGTGGCGATGATGTTGACGAACGACCGGAGCGTCGTGTCGTAGCCGGTCCCCCAGCGCATCGCCACGTCGACACCGAGTTCCCGGGTCATCTCGGTGGGTGTCATCTGGCCGTACTCGTCCAGGACCGGGACCGTCTCCTTGAAGGTGCCCTGGCCCGTGAAGCGGAGGGTGTCGCAGACCGCCTTGTCGGTGGCCAGGAACTCGCAGAACTCGCTGATGCCGCCGTCGAAGCGGAAGGACTCCTCGCCTTTGCTGTCGCCGTCGCCGAGCCCGTACTCGTCACGGACGACGATGGTCAGGCCGGGCACCAGGAAGGCGGTCTGGCGGGCACGCTGGTGCAGGGTCTCCAGGGTGAGCCTGGCGTCCTTGAGGAAGATCTGGCGGTCGGCCCAGTAGCGCACGCGGGTGCCGCTGCGGGTCTTCGGGATCTTCTTGGCCTTGCGCAGTCCGCTCCCGGCCTCGAACTTCGCGTCGGGGCCCGCGGCGGCGAAGGCGCCGGGGACCCCGCGGCGGAAGCTGATCGCGTGGGTGTGCCCGCCGCGGTCCACCTCGACGTCCAGCCGCGCGGACAGCGCGTTGACGACGGACGCGCCGACGCCGTGCAGTCCGCCGGACGCGGCGTACGAGCCGCCGCCGAACTTGCCGCCGGCGTGCAGCTTGGTCATGACGACCTCGACACCGGAGAGGCCGGTCTTGGGCTCCACGTCGACCGGGATGCCCCGGCCGTTGTCCCGGACCTCCACCGAGCCGTCGTCGTGGAGGACCACCTCGATGTGGTCGCAGTGGCCCCCGAGGGCCTCGTCCACCGAGTTGTCGATGATCTCCCACAGGCAGTGCATCAGACCGCGGCTGTCGGTCGATCCGATGTACATCCCGGGGCGTTTCCGCACGGCCTCGAGCCCCTCGAGGACGAGCAGGTGCCGCGCGGTGTAGTTGGAACCGTCCCGGTCTGCTCCTGCCAGCAGAGCTGTGGACGGCACGGACGTCTCGGCGGTCACGCGGTTCGCTCCTCGCTGAATTTCAGATGGGGCCCTCATGGGTAGGGGCACGTCACTTGTCACCGGTGAGAGGGTACCGAGGCCTGATAGAGCCGTTGTCACGCCACCCTCGTCTGAAACGTAGACTAGTAGAGAGTCGCATACCTGTTCGATCCCTCGGTGGAGTGAAGCACACATCACGTTCCCATCCAGGCATGAACCATTTAGGCTCCGGGCACGTCCTCAACAACAACCGGCAACCCGGCCGGGAGGACCGACCACCACCGATCCGACGCGAATCCGTACGACGACACAGCCACGCGATACGGCACATTCGCCCCCACCCGGCAACACCCAGCCGCCTCGGAAAGAATTTTTCGAGAAGAAGCCACGAGCGGGAACGTTTTGGGGCTGGTTGGATGTTGACCCTGGTACGACAGCTCGTCGAGCTAGAGAAGAGGCGACGTGACTACTGTTCTGACCCCCGCGAGCCCGCTGACGGCCGCCGATCGCTGCGACCGCTGCGGCGCCCAGGCATACCTGCGCGTCGTCCTGCTGAGCGGCGGAGAACTGCTCTTCTGCGCCCACCACGGCCGCAAGTTCGAGCCGGAACTCAAGAAGATCGCCGCCGAGATACAGGACGAGACGGAGCGGCTGACCTCCCCTGCGGCGGGCGCCGCCGCGGAAGAGCGCTGACACCTCGCGCACCACGACGGGCCGGCCCGCGAAGGGCCGGCGGGGAGGGCGGCCGCCCCGAAGCGGAAGCGGCCGCCCTCCTCGTGCGCGAGAAATCTCACGGAAAATCTCACAAGAAGCACCGCGAGGGGCGCCCGGCAAGCGCGCGAGGACCGCTTCCCGCGACTCCCGAGGCCCGCCTCAGGGCCTGCCGGGCAATCTGGGGCGCGGTTCCGTGATTGTCATGTCTGCGACATTCATGCCGGTGTCCGGCCGAGGGTCCGCACGACCTCGGACACGCGTGTGTAGACCCCCGGGCTGCCCTCCCAGCCGCAGCCGCTCCCCCAGGAGACCAGCCCGATCAGCCGCCCCCGGGCCACCAGCGGCCCGCCGCTGTCCCCCTGGCAGGCGTCCGGCCCGCCGGCCTCCTCACCGGCGCACACCATGGTGCCCGCACGGTACTCGCCTTCGTCACCCCCCGGGTACGCGTCCTCGCACAGGGTGTCGTGCAGGACGCGCACATGTGCCGCGTGCAGGCTGCCGGCGAAGGAACCGGAGCCCGTGGTGTCACCCCAGCCGTAGACGGTCGCGGCCGCGCCGACCCGGTACCCGGGATCGCCCGCGGCGGCCATGCCGATGACCGACTCCGCGGGCAGCGCCGTGGCCAGGGTGAGCACGGCGAAGTCACCGGAGTTGCCGGCCGGGTCATAGTCCGGGTTCACCCAGGTCCTCCGGACGGGTATCTCCTCGCCCCGGTCCGAGAGCAGGTCCGTGCGGCCCGATATCACCCTGAGGTCGGGCACCCGGTCCGGCGCGGCCCCCAGGACCTCCTCGCCCATGCAGTGGGCGGCGGTGAGCACGGTGGTCCGGCCGACGGCCACACCACCGCAGAACTGTCCCGCCCGGGTACCCCCGAACCGGTCACGGCTGGCCAGTGCCACCGTCCACGGGCTCTCGGACACATCGATCGGGAATCCTCCGACGACGACACCGCCGGGAGCCGCTGAAGCCGCCGGAGCGGCCGCTGCCAGCGGTATCGCGGTCGCTGCGGCGGCGAGGGCCAGTGGCCGGGCCAGAATCCGGGCTAGGCGACGACGCATGCGAACTCCTCACACTGGGGCGTTGATGGGACACCCAGGGTGATCCACCTCGTCGCGCCACGCACCCGCGGAACACCACCGAGGCCCGGCCCCGAGAACGGGACCGGGCCTCGGTGGACGCGTGGCTCGACGCCTGGGCGGACGGCCTCGCACGGCCGCCGGACGGCCTAGTCGAGGTAGTCGCGCAGCACCTGGGAACGGGACGGGTGGCGCAGCTTCGACATGGTCTTGGACTCGATCTGGCGGATGCGCTCGCGCGTGACGCCGTAGACCTTGCCGATCTCGTCGAGGGTCTTCGGCTGACCGTCGGTGAGACCGAAGCGCATGGAGACGACGCCCGCCTCGCGCTCGGACAGGGTGTCCAGGACGGAGTGCAGCTGCTCCTGCAGAAGCGTGAAGCTGACCGCGTCGGCCGGGACGACGGCCTCGGAGTCCTCGATCAGGTCGCCGAACTCGCTGTCGCCGTCCTCGCCCAGCGGGGTGTGCAGGGAGATGGGCTCGCGACCGTACTTCTGGACCTCGATGACCTTCTCCGGGGTCATGTCGAGTTCCTTGGCCAGCTCCTCCGGGGTGGGCTCACGGCCCAGGTCCTGGAGCATCTGGCGCTGCACGCGCGCGAGCTTGTTGATGACCTCGACCATGTGCACCGGGATACGGATGGTGCGGGCCTGGTCGGCCATCGCGCGGGTGATCGCCTGCCGGATCCACCAGGTGGCATAGGTGGAGAACTTGTAGCCCTTGGTGTAGTCGAACTTCTCCACCGCGCGGATCAGTCCGAGGTTGCCCTCCTGGATGAGGTCCAGGAAGAGCATGCCGCGGCCGGTGTAGCGCTTGGCCAGGGAGACCACCAGACGGAGGTTGGCCTCCAGGAGGTGGTTCTTGGCACGGCGCCCGTCCTCGGCGATGATCTCCAGCTCGCGCTTGAGCTTCGGCGCCAGCTTGTCGGAGTTGGCCAGCTTGTCCTCGGCGAACAGACCGGCTTCGATCCGCTTGGCGAGCTCGACCTCCTGCTCGGCGTTGAGCAGGGGCACCTTGCCGATCTGCTTGAGGTAGTCCTTGACCGGGTCGGCGGTGGCACCGGCGGCGGCGACCTGCTGGGCGGGCGCGTCGTCCTCGTCCTCGTCGGACAGGACGAAACCGGCGCTCTCCGTGCCCTCCGGCTCCTCCGTCGCCTTGGTCTCCTCGACGGCCTCTTCGTCCGTCGCCTCGATGTCGTCCTTCTTGGCCGCGGTCCTCTTGGCGGCCGTCTTCTTCGCCGTGGCCTTCTTGGCGGCCGTCTTCTTCGCGGTGGTCTTCTTGGCGGCCGCCTTCTTGGCGGGCGCCTCCTCCTCGGCGGCTTCCGCGGCGGGGGCGGCAGGTGTGGCTGAGGCGCCGGTCTTCCGGGTGGTCGTCGTCTTCGTCGCGACCGTCTTGGTGGCGGTGCGCTTGGCGGGACTCTTCGCTGCGACGCTCTTTCGGGTGCGCTTGGGCTCCGCGGCACTGACCATCAGCGTCACACCCTCTTCCTCGAGGATCTGGTTGAGGCTGCGCAGTACGTTCTTCCACTGAGTGGCCGGAATCTGGTCGGCTTCGAAGGCCCGACGCACGTCATCGCCGGCGATCTGCCCCTCAGCCTTTCCCCGCTCGATGAGCGCCATGACAGAGACGGATTCGACGATCTCCGGCGGGAGCGTACGGGATGTGCTGGCCGACACGAACAACCTCTCGGAACGTTGAATAACGGCTTTCGGCCCCGTCCACGACGGACAGGAGCCGACCGCCGACTTGGGGATGGGCCGACGGTGCGGGCGGGGCCGGGGAGGTGCACAGCGCCGTGAACGGCGTCCGTATTCCCTCCGCGACTGCCACCTCTTAGGTCATCGCGTTCTTTCCAGGAGTGTTACGTCCAATCCGCGTGGCCCGAGTCACACCTCGTAAGCGCCCAGAATCGATCATACCGGGACGGAAAAGGTCACTCGGGGGTGAGAGCGGCACGGTGCCGGACCTCACGGCCCCTTCACCACTGTAGGACCCCGCGGGATCAAAGGTGATCCCGCGGGGTCCGGCAGGAGACGGTCCACCGGTCGGACGCCGCCACAGGAGGGGGTGGCACGCCGGACCCGGCCGCCTCCGGAACGTGGTCGGTGTTCGCGCGGGAGAAGTGCGGGAACGTTCGGTGCGCGCGGGGGTTTCAGTGCTCGCGCGGGGCGGGCACCACGGGGTGGCCCATCAGCAGCTGGCTCATGGCGGCCTCGGCCGCCTCGCCGTCACCGCCGGCGAGGGCGTCGACGATCTGGGCGTGGTGCGCGAGCGACGTCTCGTTGGGCCGTTCACAGCCCGTGACCGGCCCGCCCGAGATCTGCAGCGCGGCGGACACGATCCCGGAGAGGTGCTCCAGCATGCGGTTGCCGGCGACCTGGATGAGCATCGAGTGGAACTCGGCGTCGGCCCGGGCGAAGGTCAGCGCGTCGCCCTGTCCCATCGCGTGGCCCATGATCTCCACCATGTCGGACAGACGCTGCTGAACGTCCTCACGCCCGTGCCCGGCGGCGAGACGGGCGGCCAGCGGCTCGATCGTCCAGCGCAGCTCGCAGAGCTCACGACGCTGGTCGTCCCGCTGGGGCCCGAAGGCCCGCCACTCGATGATGTCCGGATCGAGGAGATTCCAGTCGCTGACCGGACGCACCCGCGTACCGACGTTCGGGCGGGCGCTGACCAGACCCTTGGCCTCCAGGACCCGGAGCGATTCACGGACGACGGTGCGGGAGACCTCGAAACGCTGGCCGATCTCCTCGGGAACCAGGGGGCGGTCGGCTCCCAGGTCACCCGAAACGATCATCTGACCCAACTGCTGGACGAGTTGGCCGTGCAGTCCGCGCCCGCGGCTGCCCGCGGCACGGCGGCCCGTGCGGTTCAGTTCGGGATCGGTGTCCCAGACAGGGGCCCCGGCGCGGCCGCCGACGGGCGTGTCGGCATAGGGGTAGCGGTCGATTTCACCCGGGTTCGCGAGGCCGGAGTCTGCGGAGCGGGCGGTGGTCATCATGGTGTGCGCAAGGGTACTCACGCATCTTTTGTCGGCGCGGCTCCCAACTCCCTTGAGGAGTTTGGTGAAAAGCACACGAAAGGGTGATCGCTCACCCCGTCGCAATTGACGCCTTATCGGAAAGAAGTGGGCTCCCTCCGGGGAGTTGTCGGCAGGGGCGGACCGATCACGTCGCGGTCGGTCGTCAACGGGCCCTGTTCCGCAAGGATGTGAGCAGATACGCGCAGAGCAGCACCGCCAGCGACAACGCCAGGGCGCCGCCCACGGGCTGGGCGAACATCCGCAACGCGCCCCACAGATACCGCTCACCCCCGAGGGGCCACTGGAGCGGGAGCATTTCACGCAGCCGCAGCGGCAGCCCCGCCGCGCTCCGCACCGCCGGCCCGCCGACCGCCGCCCGCACCAGGGGCGCGACGAGGAGGGGCACGGCCACGACCACGGCGAGCCCGGCGGTGGTGGACCGGAAGATCCCCGCCGCCAGCACCCCGGTCCAGGCACACCCGATCGCGAGTCCGAGCCAACTCACCCCGAGCGGGAGCCAGTCGCCGGGGACTTCGACGAGCTCCCGGCCGTACACGAGATAGAGCACTTCGGCGTCGCACCCGATCGTCAGCACGGCCAGCACCAGCGCGGTGACCGAGGCGACGAGGAGTTTCGCGGTCAGCAGCTCCAGGCGCCGGGGCACGCTGCCCCGGTCCGCCGCCAGAGCGGGGTGGCGGAACTCCTCGCCGGAGGCCAGCGCGCCGAGCAGCCCCGCCCCGAGGGCCGCGGGCGGCAGGGGCGACTCCGCGGGCCACGCCGCGAGCAACCGTGGCTGCGGGGTGTGCCCGGTGCGGGCCAGCAGTACCGCGGTGAGCATGGACACCGCGAGCACGACGGCGCCGACGAGGAACCCGGTACCGACGCCGGTGACCCGACGGATCTCGTAGCGCACCGGGCGGAGGGGGCTGGGGACGGGACGGACCGCGATGGGAGGCGGCAGACCGATCGAGGACTGCGGGAGACGCTCTCCCTCGTCGGCGCGGGACCCGGCCGGGTCCTCGACGGCGGAGGGCGGCGGGCCGGAGGGCGGTCCGACGGCGGGGGGCGACTCCCCGGTCGGGCACGGCACGGTGGCTGGGGGCGGTGTGGCGGCCGGGGGCAGCGTGGCGACAGGAGGCGGTGTGGCGGCTGAGGGCAGCGTGGCGGCAGGAGGCGGTGTGGCGGTGGAAGGCGGCTCGTCCGAGAGGGCCGGCGGCCGTCCGGTGCGCGGCGTGCCCGCGCCGGGGCCCATGTCACCGATCTCGTCCGCGAGTCGGTGCACGACGACGCCGTTCCGGAACGCGGTCTCACCGATGTCGGCGCAGGTACTGCCGTAGACGGAGAGGCGGTTGCCGCCTTCCTGGGCCACCTCCACGGAACGCCGGTCGGCACGGGCCTCCTTGGCGAGCAGCGAGGACAGACGGGCGGCGTGCGGGGTGCGGACGACGACGCGGGGGCGGAGCCGGGTGCGTGAGAAGTCCGCGGCCGGCTGGTCCGCCACGATCCGGCCCTGCTCCAGGGTGACCACCCGGTCCGCGACGCGCGCCGCTTCCTTGGGGTCGGCCGTCGCACTCAGGACGGTGCCGCCCCGGGCCGCGTAGGCCCGGAGCATGCCGTGGAGCCGGCGGCCCTCGCCGGCCGAGAGTCCGCGGGCGGGCTCGTCGAGCACGAGGGTGTGCGGGTCCGCCAACAGCGCGCAGGCCAGCCCCAGGTGCCGGTCCATACCGCGCGAGAGCGTGCCGAGGCGTTCCTCGCGCAGGCTCACCAGCCCGACGGCCTCGAGGACTTCGTCGGCGCGGCGGACCGGGACCCCCGCGGCGGCGCACAGCATGCGCAGGTGTCCGCGGACGGTGCGTGCGGGGTGGCCCGGCACTTCACCCAGCAGCACCCCGACTTCGCGGGACGGGTGCCCGATGCGGTGCAGGGGACGGCCTCTGAAGTAGGTGATCCCACGGCCCGGTTGGAGTTCGAGCATGAGTCTGAGCACTGTCGTCTTGCCCGCTCCCGGCGCTCCGAGCAGCGCGGTGACATGGCCTGCGCGCGCCTCGAAGGAGACGTCGTCGACGGCGGGCGGAAGCTCTTTGCGGGGGTTGCTGGTCAGTCCGAAGGCCTGGATCACCCGAAGCAAGATAGCGCGCCATATCGGGTTTTTCGGGCATCGCCAGGCCTGCCCGGAACGGGGAATCAGCCGTGCGGGACACAGGGTGCGTCCCCCGTGTCACACCTCGGGGCGCAGCATCGGCGGGTTGAGCAGGGTGGCTCCGCCGGCCCGGAAGAGCTGAGCGGGGCGACCGCCCTGCCGGGTGGTCGTGCCGCCCGTCGGAACCAGAAAGCCCGGCGTTCCCGTCACCTTGCGGTGGAAGTTGCGCGGGTCCAACGCCACCCCCCACACGGCCTCGTAGACGCGGCGCAGCTCACCGACGGTGAACTCGGGCGGGCAGAAGGCCGTGGCCAGCGACGAGTACTCGATCTTGGAGCGGGCGCGCTCCACCCCGTCCGCCAGGATCTGGGCGTGGTCGAAGGCGAGGGGCACCACCGGCTCGTCGCCCCTGCCGTACCCCGCCTGCTGCAGCAGTTCGTCGACCTGGGCCCACCGCGCGTTGCTGGCGTCGCCGCCCGCCCTGGGCGCGGGCAGGTCGGGAGCGAGCGCGAGGTGCGCGACGCTGACCACACGCATCCGGGGGTCGCGCTTGGGGTCGCCGTAGGTGGCGAGCTGTTCCAGATGCGCGCCGTCCGCCTGGGCGGGGGCAGCGGGGTCGTGCACCCGCAGCCCGGTCTCCTCCGCCAGTTCGCGCGCCGCGGCCTGGGACAGGTCCTCGTCGGCCCGCACGAATCCGCCGGGCAGCGCCCAACGCCCCTGGAACGGCGGTTCGCCCCTGCGGACCGCCAGCGCGCACAGGGCATGACGGCGCACGGTCAGCACGACCAGGTCCACGGTGACGGCGAAGGGCGGAAAGGCTGACGGGTCGTAGGACATGCGGCGATCATAGTCGTCTCCCTGACGATAAACACTCCTTTCGTCGGCTCGGAGGGCGAACCGTCCGCCGCCGGCATCGCCCTCCTCCGCTCAGCCACCGAGCCCGGTCACTCAGCCCCCGCGCTCCCCCTGCCACGGGACCGCGCCTCCGGCGAGGCCCTGCGCCGAGAACGCGTGGCGTCCGGCCGCCCGTGCCCGGGGCGCGCCCCACTCGGCCGCGTGCCACCGATCGCGGTACGGAGATCACGGGGATCACGGGGATCACGGGGATACGGAATCCGCGCGCCCGGCCGGTGTCCGTCGGAACTCGGCCGGCTCGGGGACCCACCACCTGTACCGGAGGCATGGGTGCGCCGCCGACGGCGCGGGGACGTCTCGCGCCGTACGGAGGCCGCCTCCGCGGAAGGCGTGATCCCCTCCCCGCCCTCCGGCGCCCGTACGCCCGGCGCCCCGGCGCCCTCCCCCTCGCCGGTCCCGGTGGCCGGGTCGGCGGCTCGGTCGCCGTGGTCCGTCTTCCCGTGGTTCTCGCGTTCCGCCCGCAGGCACCGGCGGATCGATTCCGGGTCGAGGCCTTCGTTGCAGGCCTGGTGCAGAAGACGGGCGAAGAGGTAGTCGGGATCGGCGCCGAGCGCCATGGCAAGCGCCTCCCTGGCCTCCAGTTCGTCGCCGGTGGACCACGCGACCCAGCCGGCGAGCGTCAGGGGCGCCGCGGCGTGTTCGCCGTACGAACCGACACAGCGGCGGGCCAGGGCCCGCCACAGCCGGAGCGCGGGACCTGCCTCCTCGCCCTCCATCCACGCGGCCGCGCGGTCCCGGGTCGTCCGGTCCTGCAGACCGAGGATCAGCGTCGCCGCCTCGTCGTGCCGGAGCAGTTCGTCGTCCCGCAGATCCGCCGGGAACACGCCGGGCACGGGCGGGACCTCGGCGAGCCGGCCCATGACCTGCTCGGCCAGTTCCAGCGTCCTCTCGGCGACCTGGCACCGGCCCGCCGCATCGAGGATCCTGGGGATCAGCGCCTTGCTGGCGGCGTCCAGGGCGGCCTCCTGTCCGAGGGCGGCGGCGTCCTCCCGCGGGAGGAACCTCGCCCGCAGCTCCCGCAGCGTGCCCCGGACCTGAAGCCCGGCGTAGGTCGCGGCGGCGGCCAGCACCGAGGTGCCGGGCAGCCCCATCGGCACCCCCTCCGGCGGACAGCACGCCCCGTCGTCACAGCAGTACGACCAGAAGCGGCCGTCCGACAGGCACAGGGCCTCCACCACGGGAACGTCCAGGGCGCCGCACTCGACGCGCAGCGCGTGGGCGAGCGGGCCCAACCGCTCCTTGACCTGCGCTCCGGGTTCGGAGCCGCCCGGGTCCTGGCAGAGGAAGACAATCATCTGCTCGGGCTTGGCGCCGCGGCGCTCGCTGCCCGTCACCAGCCCCTGGGCCAGTTGCCGGGCGGCCGCGGGCCAGTCGTCCCGGTTCGCGGGGATGCCGAGCCTGGCGCGGCCGCCGAACCGGCTCCGTCCGTCCTTGTCGTACAGGGCGACCAGGACGATGCTGTCCTCGGGCCGGTAGCCGAGGAGGTAGGGCAGCGCGTCGGCGAGTTCGGCGGGGGTGCGCAGCGTGACCTGCTGGGCGTCGCCGTGGTTGCCGTAGGCGGTGCAGGCGATGTCCTTCGTGCGCCGGGGGTGTGCGTGCTCGCCGCCGTGCGTCCTCTGCGGTGGGAGCTCGGCGGGACGGGCGACGTCCTCGGGGCCCGGAAGGCCGGCGGGCTCGTCCCGCTTCCGCCCGACGACGCCGTCGTTTTCGGGGGATCCGTTCGTTTCGCTGCGTTTCGTCATGAGAAGAAGATTTCGCGGATCGGGAAACCCTGCTCGCCCTGTGGACAACTTTCGCCGGGAACACGTCACGCACCCGGCCTGACCTGCACTTTCACTTCCGCTGCGACCCGATTACCACACTAGGTCCACCCTCGCGCCGCCCCACACCGCCGCCCGGCTGTCCTTGCCGTCCTGTTGTATGTGACTCATGGAGCACACGAACAACGCGGATCTCCGGACGGCGGCGGACGCCGTCCTCGCCCGGCTCGTCGGGGACGCCTCGGGAGAGGCCCGGCTGCGCGAGGACCAGTGGCGAGCGATCGAGGCGCTGGTCGCCGACAAGCGCCGGGCCCTGGTCGTCCAGCGCACGGGCTGGGGCAAGTCCGCGGTCTACTTCGTGGCCACCTCCCTGCTGCGGGCCCGGGGCAGCGGCCCCACGGTGATCGTCTCCCCCCTCCTGGCACTGATGCGCAACCAGGTCGAGGCCGCGGCCAGGGCCGGCGTCCACGCCCGCACCATCAACTCCTCCAACAGCGAGGAGTGGGACACCATCCAGGCCGAGATCGCCGCGGGCACGGTCGACGTCCTGCTGGTGAGTCCGGAGCGGCTGAACAACCCCGACTTCCGTGATCACGTGCTGCCCAGGCTCTCCGCCGCGACCGGGCTCCTCGTGGTGGACGAGGCGCACTGCATCTCCGACTGGGGCCACGACTTCCGCCCCGACTACCGCAGGCTGCGCACCATGCTCACCGATCTCCCGCCCGGCGTGCCCGTCCTGGCCACCACCGCCACCGCCAACGCCCGGGTGACCGCCGACGTCGCGGAGCAGCTCGGCACGGGAGGCACCTCGGACGCCCTGGTGCTGCGCGGTCCGCTGGACCGGGAGAGCCTGAGTCTGAGTGTGCTGCGCCTGCCGGACGCCGCGCACCGGATGGCCTGGCTCGCCGATCACCTCGACGACCTGCCGGGCTCCGGGATCGTCTACACCCTCACCGTGGCAGCCGCCGAGGAGGTGACCGCCTTCCTTCGGCAGCGCGGTCACACCGTCGCCTCGTACACCGGCAAGACGGAGAACGCGGAACGGCAGCAGGCGGAGGAGGACCTGCTCGCCAACAAGGTGAAGGCCCTGGTCGCCACCTCCGCCCTCGGTATGGGCTTCGACAAGCCGGACCTGGGATTCGTGGTCCACCTCGGCTCACCGTCCTCTCCCATCTCCTACTACCAGCAGGTCGGCCGCGCCGGCCGCGGGGTGCGCCACGCCGAAGTCCTGCTCCTTCCGGGCAAGGAGGACGAGGCGATCTGGACCTACTTCGCGTCCCTCGCCTTCCCCCCGGAGGAACTGGTGCGCCGCACACTCGACGTCCTCGCCCGCGCGGACCGGCCCATGTCGTTGCCCGCCCTCGAGCCCCTGGTCGAACTGCGCCGCTCCCGGCTGGAGACCATGCTCAAGGTCCTCGATGTGGACGGGGCGGTGCGACGGGTCAAGGGAGGCTGGACGGCGACCGGTCAGCCCTGGACGTACGACGCCGAGCGGTACGCGTGGGTGGCCCGCCAACGGGCGGCCGAACAGCAGGCGATGCGCGAGTACGCGACGACCGCGGACTGCCGGATGGAGTTCCTGCAGCGCCAGTTGGACGACGCGGGCGCGAAACCCTGCGGCCGCTGCGACAACTGCGCGGGCGCGCGCTACCTCCCCGAGGCCTCCTCCACCTCGCTCGAGGCGGCCCGCGTGGATCTCGGCCGGGCGGGGGTGGAGGTGGAGCCGCGGCGTATGTGGCCCACCGGGCTTCCGGCGATCGGCATGGACCTCAAGGGGCGCATCCCGGCCGGGGAACAGAGCGCTCAGGGCCGGGCGTTGGGGCGTCTGTCGGACATCGGCTGGGGCAACCGGCTGCGCCCGCTGTTCGCACCCCAGGCCCCGGACGGGCCCGTGCCCGACGACGTGGCGAAGGCCGTGGTGGAGGTGCTGGCCGACTGGGCCAAGGGGCCCGGCGGCTGGGCCTCGGGAGCGCCGGACGCCCAGCCCCGGCCGGTCGGTGTGGTCACCCTCCCCTCCCGGACCCGTCCCGCCCTGATCCACTCGCTGGGAGCGCACATCGCGGAGGTCGGACGCCTGCCCCTGCTGGGTTCCGTGCAGTACACGGACGAGGCCCGGCCGGCCTCCCGGAGCAACAGCGCGCAGCGCCTGAAGGCCCTCGACGGGGCGCTGGCCGTCCCCGCCCCTCTCGCCGCGGCCCTCGCCGAGGCCCGGGGGCCGGTGTTTCTGGTGGACGACCACACGGAGACGGGCTGGACCCTCGCGGTCACGGCACGCCTGCTCCGGCGGGCCGGCGCCGGGGGGGTGCTGCCTCTGGTACTGGCCGTCCAGGGCTGACGCTCCGCGGGGGCCGCACCCGGCCCACCGGCAGGGATATAAGCCTCTGATCATGAGATACCGGTCTCCCCGCGTGATTGCTCGTTGCCGCATCCAGGTTCGACGGGAAGAATCGAGGTCCGCACCCGCACGGTTCTTCCGCCGATCAGGTTGGGCTCTGTTGCGTGCGCGCTCCCCGAAATCCGCCCCCGCCCGCAGTCCGGGCGTAGCCGAAGGGAGGACCGTGACCTTCGGATTCGCTTCGTCCTCGGCCGCATCACCGTCGATGTCCGCCACTCGTGTACTCGAACCCGCGGAGTGGGCTGCCGCGGGAATTCCGCTGCTGCGCAACCCTCGTGAGGTCGTCAGCGGTCTGCACGCCCGGCATCGTCCGGGGCCGACGACCGCGGTCGTCGCCGTGCTCGACCCGGACGAGCGACTGCGGGCGAGCGCTTCGTTCGTCCGCCGCCCCGCCCCGGCGGACGGTTGGATGTTCCGCAACGCGCTGCTGTCCCAGTTGCGTCGGATCATCCCGCACGATCTGCGGCGCCGCACCCCGGTGCGTACCGCCGTGCTGCTCTACTGCCGTGACGGCGACGCGCGTTGGACGGAGGAGGACGGCGCGTGGATGTGGGGGCTGCGGGACGCCTGCACGCTGCACGGCCTGCGCTGCGGGGCGTACATCACGCTGACCCGTGACGGCTGGCAGGTGCTCGGCGAGGGGCGCGGTGGACGCCGGCCCACCGCCGATTCGGCGCCGGAGCCGTTCGCCACGGCCGAGGCGCCGCCGCGAATACCGCGCACCGGCGGTGTCGCGTCCGAGGTCCTGCGCCGTGCGGCGGCACGCTGAGAGCCGATGAGCCGACGAGGCCCCGGAACCGGGACCTGGCGCCCGTGCCGGCGGGCGCCAGGGCGTCGGCTCAAACGCTCGGGCTCATCACCGAGTTGATCCGCTTCGGGTCACCGCAGACGATCAGCAGAGCGGTGGCCCTGGTGTGGGCGACGGACAGGGCCGACGCGGTCACCGACTCGGAGCCGCCGTTGACGGCGACCACGACGACGGGCCGCTTCCCGGCGCGCTCCGCACCGGCGACGTCCGTGTGGAAGACGTCGTCACCGGCGTCGTGCAGAGCCCAGTAGGACGCTTCGCCGAAGGACAGCTCGTGGGCGGCCCACGGGTGCGGCTCACCGGTGGTGATCACCAGTACGTCGCCCGGGGCACGGCCCGAGTCCAGCAGCAGGTCCACGGCTTCCTCGGCGGCGTCGAGCGCCCCCTGGACCGAGGCCGGAATGAGCTGGATCCGGGTGCCGTTCGCGGCAGCGGCGGCCGGCTTCGAAGCAGCCGGCTTCGGGGGGACGGGTCCGGCTGCCGCGGTGGCGTCGCGCGGCGTGCGTTGCGCCGGGGGCGCCGGCCGGGCCGGGCCGGGACGACCGGGACGCGGCGGAGCCACGGGGCGGGGACCGGGTACGGGGCGAGGGGTCGGCGCGGTACGGCTGCTGGCCGGAGTGGCGCGGGGACCCTGGGCACTCTCGTGAATCTGAGGCTCCTCGGGAATGAGAGGCATGGGCTGATTTTTATCAAACATTGGTACGGCTCGCGCCGCCGGGTGGTACATGAGTGCGAACGAAACCGTCAGAAGTCGAAGCCGAGCTGGCCCTCGACCTCCGGAACGCTTCCGTCCGCCCAGCCGCGGACCTTCTTGAGATGCCGCCACTGGGGCAGCGCATCAAGATACGCCCACGACAACCGGTGGTAGGGAGTGGGTCCCCGGACCTCCAGCGCGGCCCTGTGCACGGGTGACGGATACCCGGCGTTGTCCGCAAAACCGAAGTCTGCATGGTCGGCACCCAGTTCGGCCATCATTTTGTCGCGGTGCACCTTGGCGATCACCGAGGCCGCCGCGACCGCCACGCACGACTGGTCGCCCTTGATCACGGTTCGGACCCGCCAGGGCGCCCCGAGATAGTCGTGCTTGCCGTCGAGTATCACCGCGTCCGGCCGGACCGGCAGCGCCTCGAGCGCGCGTACCGCCGCCAGCCGCAGCGCGGCCGTCATCCCCAGCTGATCGATCTCCTCGTGGGACGCGTGTCCCAGGGCGTACGAGGTCACCCAACTCCTCAGCGTCCGGTCGAGTTCGGCGCGCCGCTTGACGGTGAGGAGTTTGGAGTCGGTGAGGCCTTCGGGGGGCCGACGCAGTCCGGTGATCGCCGCGCAGACGGTGACGGGACCGGCCCAGGCGCCGCGCCCCACCTCGTCGACACCTGCGACGATCTTCGCCCCGGTCGTGGCGCGGAGAGAGCGCTCGACGGTGTGAGTCGGTGGTTGGTACGGCATGGCGCCCTTAGCGTACGCCGCCCGGAACGGCCCGCGACACCCAGGTTCCCCGAACGACGCCACGGCCCACGGCGCCCCGGTCCGGGAGCCGCTCGGCCGGCACGGAACCGCATGCGTGAATCACCGGGCGCGGGGCACCCAGCCCGGCAGTGCCTCGACCCGCTCGGCCCACCCGGAGGGCGGCGCCCCGGCCTTCCCCGCCGCGACCACCCCGCCCACGATGGCGCACGTCGTGTCCATGTCTCCGCCCGCCTGGGCCGTCGTCCAGAACGCCTGCTCGTAGTCGCCCAGGGACCGCGCGGCCGACCAGAGCGCGAAGGGAACGGTGTCGTGGGCCGTCGTACGCCGTCCGCAGCCGAGGACGGCGGCCACGGTGGCCACGTCACCGAAGTCGAGCATGTCCCGGGCCCGGCGCAGTCCCGCACCGACCGCGCTCCTCTTGGGCACCAGTGCGACGACCCCGTCGAGGAGGGCTTCCGGAGTGGGCGTCCTCCCGGGGGCGGCGGCGAGCGCGGCCGCCGCGGCGACGGCCATCGCGCCGACCACGGCCTCACGATGCTGGTGGGTGGGGTAGGCCGAGACCTCGGCCTGGTGGACGGCCTGCTCCGGATCGTCCGCGTACCAGGCACCCAGCGGTGCGATGCGCATCGCCGCCCCGTTGCCCCAGGAACCCTGGCCGTCGAAGAGCCCGGCGGCGAGCTCCCGCCAGTCGCCGCCCTCACGGACCAGCCGCAGCAGCCGGCCGACCGCGGGCCCGTAGCCCCGGTCGAAGTCGTGGCGCCCGGCGAAGGACTGCACGAGGGCCTCCTGGTCGATCCGCTGGTGAGCGGCCAGGACGGCGACGACCGAGCAGGCCATCTCCGTGTCGTCCGTCCACTGCCAGCGGCCCGGGGGCAGCTCACGGCGCATGAGCAGCGGATAGTTCCCCGGAACGAAGAACTGCGAGCCCAGCGCGTCCCCCACCGACAGTCCGCGCAGGCCTGCCAGGGCGCGCTCCAGGCGCCCGGCGAAGGAGAAGTCAGCGGTCATCGCCCTGCCACTCTATCCGGTGGGTGATCCCATACGGTTCCGGTTCCCGCCAGCGTTCGAAAGGCCGGTCGAGCGCGTACTTGCCGTCCTCGCCCAGAACGAGCATCCGCATCTCGGCGTTCTCCGGGTTCGACAGGGACTCGAACTCCGCCACCGTCCAGTGGAACCACCGCATGCAGAACAGCCGCATGGCCAGACCGTGCGTCACTATGAGGACGTTCGGCGGATGGTCGGGAGCCTCGAAACTACGGAAGAGGCTCTCCAGGAAGCCGTCGACCCGGTCGTAGACGTCGGCGCCGGACTCTCCCTGGGCGAAGCGGAAGAAGAAGTGGCCGTACGCGTCCCGGCGTTCCTTCTGCAGGCGTACGTCCTTCTGGTCCTGCCAGTTCCCCCAGTCCTGCTCGCGCAGTCTCGGCTCCTCACGCACCCGTATGAGCCCCGGGTCGAGGCCGAAGGCGTCCAGCGTCTGGTGCGTACGGCGGTAGGGGGAGACGTACACGCTGACGCGCTCGTGGCCGAACAGGTCGCGCAACCGCTCACCCGTCTCCTCCGCCTGCCGCCGGCCCCGCTCGGTCAGGGCCAGCGCGTGATCGGGTTCGCGTTCATAAACGGAGTCGTCAACATTGCCCGTTGATTCACCGTGCCGGACAAGGACGATGCGCCGTGGTCGTGCCATGCCGAAACCCTAGAACGGGTGGCGAGCGGCCGAGCACCCGTCCGCACCCGTACGGCACAGGTCACACATTTCCTGCGCCACGGACAGCCTCGCGACCCGCACCCCACAGGGCACACAAGCCACATGACTCACATGTGCCGCACACGTCACATGTACTGCATGTATCGCACGTATCGCATAAAGGGCGACGCGCTCGGTGTGCGTGGCCGTCAGACCGTCCAGACCGGCTCCATGTCGACGACGTCCCCCGTCAGGGCCGCTATGTCGGCCTCCGTCTGCGCCCTCAGGGCGAGACGTTCCACGCGCTCGGTGCGGTACTTGCCGTGCTCGGCCGCGGACCACCACATCGACAGCACCAGGAACTCGTTGCCGGGGGCCTCACCGAACAGACCTCGGACCATGCCGGGCGAACCCGCCATCGCCGGGTTCCAGACCTTCTCGTGCATCAGCACGAAGTGCTCCGCCCGCTCCTCGTGGACCCGGCACAGCGCCACTCTCAGCAGGTCCACGTCCGTGAAACGCGGTTCGAAGCCCGTCTTCACGTCGAAGCGGTGGTCGAAGAGCCGGACCTGGGCGTCCTTGAAGGTGCCCGCCTGAGCCGAGGCGAGCCGGTCATGGGAACGCGCCATGAACGAGTCGTAGAAGGCGCGGCTCTCCCAGAAGGAGAAGATGTGCGCCACATCCTGCCGTGCACGGCTCCATCCTCCGCCCTGTCCGCGAAATCCCGGCTCCCCCAGAAGCCCCGCCCACTTCCGCTGTCCCCGTTCGAACCCCCGGCGGTCCACCACGGTGCAGCGAGTCCACTTGACCAGCACCGCGCCATCGTAAGGCCGCGGAGCGTGGCGTTGGTCACCCTCGTCCGGACTACTTCACCGCACTTACCCGGTCGAACATGACAGGATGGACAACCTGCCGGAGTCGCCCGGCAGTTGGGCTGAAAGGGCAGGATGGTCGCGCAGGGAAGGGGACATGGGTGAACGGCGTCAACAAGGGCATCGACAAGGTCGAGATCGCGCTGAGGTGGGACCCCAGTCCCGCAGGACAACCGTCCACCGATCTCGATCTCGTCGCCGCGCCCTACCCGGCAAGCGATCCACACGGCGATCCCTCCTATGTGGTGCACTTCGACAGCCG
This sequence comes from Streptomyces sp. NPDC004051, assembly GCF_053604275.1. Taxonomy (NCBI): domain Bacteria; kingdom Bacillati; phylum Actinomycetota; class Actinomycetes; order Kitasatosporales; family Streptomycetaceae; genus Streptomyces; species Streptomyces sp. NPDC004051. The sequence continues at coordinate 31,607 of NZ_JBSGHG010000056.1, forward strand.
CTCCCCCGACGGCACCATCACGCTGAACCGGGACAGCAGGGACGGTTTGGGCTTCGGCTTCGACGAGGTCATGACGCTGGAGCTGAACCGGCTCGACCCGCGGTACGCGCGCGTGGTGGTCGGCGTCGTCATCCAGCAGCATCAGACGCCGCGGACCTTCTCCGGCGTGGCTCACCCCGGTCTGCGCATCCGCCAGGGGTACACCGTCCTGGCCGAGGACGACTTCGGCGGCGTCCCGGGGGCCACGGCGGCCGTCGTCGCCGAGTTCACCCGCGACGAGACCGGCGCATGGGACTTCCGCCCCGGCGTCGAGGGCTTCCTGGACGACCCGGTGACGTTCGCCCGCGCGATGGGGGCGATCCGCCGGGCGTGACCCGCGCCCTCGGGAGAGAAAACGGAGGAGTGGGGTGCCGGGACGAACTGGGCGAGTGGCTGGCCGCCGCGCAGTCCGCGGTGCCGGTGCGGCCGGTCGAACGGCCGCGGGTCGTCCTCGTCGCCGGTGAC
>NZ_JBSGHG010000057.1:0-31955 GCF_053604275.1 Streptomyces sp. NPDC004051
GCCACGTACCAGGCGCAGAAGACGGCGACCGCCGGGACCACGAACCTCCGGTAGCGGCTGCGCACTTCCCGGAACGCCGCGCTGCGCTGCACCCGCTGGTCGAGCCGCAGCCCTCGCAGATGTAGCAGGAGCCGGCCCGCTGCATCTTCGTGCCGCAGGAGAAGCAGAGCGGGGCGTCGGCCTGGATGCCCAGCTGCATCTCGACCAGTTCGGCGCTGGTGTGCGCCTGCTGCGGCGCGGGCTTGACCGCCTCCGCCTCGGCCTTCGGCGTGGCGACCGCCTTCAGGTCCTGGGTCCGCGGGGCGGACTGGGCCAGGCTCTCGACGTCGAGTTCGACCTCGTCGAGGGCCTGCTCGTAGGAACCGGTCTCGAGGTGGCGCTGACGCTCCTCGGCGGAGTGGATGCCGAGCGCGGAGCGCGTCTCGAAGGGCAGGAAGTCCAGTGCCAGCCGGCGGAAGATGTAGTCGACGATGGACTGCGCCATCCGCACGTCCGGGTCGTCCGTCATACCGGCCGGCTCGAAACGCATGTTGGTGAACTTCGAGACGTACGTCTCCAGCGGGACGCCGTACTGGAGGCCGACGGAGACCGCGATGGAGAAGGCGTCCATCATGCCCGCGAGGGTCGAGCCCTGCTTGGACATCTTCAGGAACACCTCGCCGAGCCCGTCGTCCGGGTAGGAATTGGCCGTCATGTAGCCCTCGGCTCCACCGACGGTGAAGGAGGTGGTGATGCCGGGACGCCCCTTCGGGAGACGCTTGCGGACCGGGCGGTACTCGACCACCTTCTCGACCGCGGCGCGGATCGTCTCCTCGGCCTTCTCGGTGACCTCCGCCTTCTCGTCCTTCTTCTTGGCGGAGAGCGGCTGGCCCACCTTGCAGTTGTCGCGGTAGATGGCGAGCGCCTTGACGCCCAGCTTCCAGGCCTCGAAGTAGATCTCCTCGACCTCTTCGACGGTCGCCGTCTCCGGCATGTTGACCGTCTTGGAGATCGCGCCGGAGATCCAGGGCTGGATCGCGGCCATCATGCGGACGTGGCCCATCGGGGAGATGGCGCGCTCGCCCATGGCGCAGTCGAACACCTCGTAGTGCTCGTGCTTGAGGCCGGGGGCGTTGATCACGTTGCCGTGGTCGGCGATGTGGGCGACGATCGCCTCGATCTGCTCCTCCTGGTAGCCCAGGCGGCGCAGGGCCTGCGGGACGGTGCCGTTGACGATCTGCATCGAACCGCCGCCGACCAGCTTCTTGAACTTGACCAGGGCGAGGTCGGGCTCGACACCGGTGGTGTCGCAGGACATCGCCAGACCGATGGTGCCGGTCGGGGCGAGCACGGACGCCTGGGAGTTGCGGAAGCCGTTCTTGTCGCCGAGGCGCACCACGTCCTGCCACGCCTCGGTGGCGGCGGCCCACACCGGGCTGTCCAGGTCGTCCATGCGCACGGCCGCGCCGTTGGCGTCGAAGTGCTGCTTCATGACGCGCTTGTGGGCGTCGGCGTTACGGGCGTAGCCGTCGTACGGGCCGACCACCGCGGCCAGTTCCGCGGAACGCCGGTAGGCGGTGCCGGTCATCAGCGAGGTGATCGCACCCGCGAGGGCGCGGCCGCCGTCCGAGTCGTAGGCGTGGCCGGTGGCCATCAGCAGGGCGCCGAGGTTGGCGTAGCCGATGCCGAGCTGGCGGAACGCGCGCGTGTTCTCGCCGATCTTCTGGGTGGGGAAGTCCGCGAAGCAGATCGAGATGTCCATCGCGGTGATGACCAGCTCGACGACCTTCTGGAAGCGCTCGGTCTCGAAGGACTGGGTGCCCTTGCCGTCGTCCTTGAGGAACTTCATCAGGTTCAGCGAGGCCAGGTTGCAGGACGTGTTGTCCAGGTGCATGTACTCGCTGCACGGGTTCGACGCGGTGATCCGGCCGGACTCGGGGCAGGTGTGCCAGTTGTTGATCGTGTCGTCGTACTGGATGCCCGGGTCGGCGCAGGCCCAGGCGGCCTCGGCGATCTTGCGGAAGAGCGCCTTGGCGTCGACCTCCTCGATGACCTCACCGGTCATCCTGGCCCGGAGACCGAACTGGCCGCCCTGCTGGACCGCGTTCATGAACTCGTCGTTCACGCGGACCGAGTTGTTGGCGTTCTGGTACTGGACGGAGGCGATGTCGTCGCCGCCCAGGTCCATGTCGAAGCCCGCGTCGCGCAGGACGCGGATCTTCTCCTCCTCCTTGACCTTCGTCTCGATGAACCCCTCGATGTCGGGGTGGTCCACGTCGAGAACGACCATCTTGGCGGCCCGGCGGGTGGCGCCGCCGGACTTGATGGTGCCGGCGGACGCGTCGGCGCCGCGCATGAAGGAGACCGGACCGGAGGCGTTGCCGCCGGAGGAGAGCAGCTCCTTGGAGGAGCGGATGCGGGAGAGGTTCAGGCCGGCGCCGGAGCCGCCCTTGAAGATCATGCCCTCTTCCTTGTACCAGTCGAGGATCGACTCCATGGAGTCGTCGACGGACAGGATGAAGCAGGCGGAGACCTGCTGGGGCTGCTTGGTGCCGACGTTGAACCAGACGGGGCTGTTGAAGCTGAAGATCTGGTGCAGCAGGGCGTAGGCCAGCTCGTGCTCGAAGATCTCGGCGTCGGCGGGCGACGCGAAGTACTTGTGGTCCTCGCCCGCCTTCCGGTACGTCTTCACGATGCGGTCGATCAGCTGCTTGAGGCCGGTCTCGCGCTGCGGGGTGCCCACGGCACCGCGGAAGTACTTGCTGGTGACGATGTTGACCGCGTTCACCGACCAGAACTCGGGGAACTCGACGCCACGCTGCTCGAAGTTGACCGAGCCGTCGCGCCAGTTGGTCATGACGACGTCACGGCGCTCCCAGACCACCTCGTCGTAGGGGTGGACCCCGGGAGTGGTGTGGATGCGCTCGACCCGCAGTCCCTTGCCGGGCTTGGTGCTCTTGGCCCGGGAACTCCGTGTCGGACCGCTCGCCGTCTCTGTCATGCCGCCTCCCTGTACGGGCGAAAACGCCCTGAAGTGCCCCGATGTTCCGGTGACACGGTTTTTGTCCAACGCCGCGGGCGCCCCACTGGCATCACCCGCAACAGATCTTCTCGTCGCCGCCGTCCGGCCGCGCCCGGCCGTCGGCCGGGCGGGGACCGCCGGTCAGCCGGCGGTCGGAGCGGGTTCCGGGACCTGGGCAGTCCCTCCGGACCCGCTGCCGTCTTCCCGGCTCCCCACGACAGCCCCTTCGCGGTCTCCGTCGTCCGCGCCGGAACGCCCCACCTGCCTGAGTTCCGCGATCGCGGCCTCGAAGTCCTCCAGCGACTCGAACGCCCGGTAGACGGACGCGAACCGCAGGTAGGCGACGAGGTCGAGCTCCTGCAGCGGACCGAGTATGGCCAGCCCCACGTCATGGGTGGTCAGCTCGGCGCTCCCGGTGGCCCGCACCGCCTCTTCGACCCGTTGGCCGAGCTGGGCGAGCGCGTCCTCGGTGACGGGACGCCCCTGGCACGCCTTGCGCACACCGTTGATGACCTTGGTGCGACTGAACGGCTCGGTGACCCCGGACCGCTTGACCACCATGAGCGAGCACGTCTCCACGGTCGTGAAACGACGGGAGCAGTCAGGGCACTGGCGGCGCCTGCGGATCGACGTGCCGTCGTCGGTCGTACGACTGTCGACGACCCGGCTGTCGGAGTGCCTGCAGAAAGGGCAGTGCATGAAATCCCAACCCTCCCTCACAGCAGACTCCATGGCCCCACGAGGCCTGCCCGGCCTCACGAAGCTGCTCCAGCATAGGCGATCTCCGGGGGCCTCAAGACCCGGGGGACCACAACTTCTGGGTAGCTAGTGCAATCCAACCACTAGATGTGGGGATTGGCTCATACATGCACTCCCGTACGCGTGTCACTCGAATCCGGGCACCCGACGCCCGGCCGAGCCCTCGCACAGCCGCCCGCACGGCCCCTGTGCGGGGCGCCTTCCCCGCCGCCGGGGCTCGCAGCCGCGCGTCGCCCCGACGCGCCGATCACACCGACACGCGGGGAGAGCGGGGGACGTCGCACCCGCGGAGAGGAGCGCGCACGCGGCTCCCGAAGGGGGCGGGGCCGCCCCGTGCCGCGGGACGCCCGGTGGCAGACTGGCCCGGCGACCGGGGGGCCGTCACCTCGACGGCGGGAAGTCCGGCCGGGAAGCACATCACAGGTCCGGCCGTCCGACGGAACCCTCGCCGCCAATACACCTCAGCACGCGATCCCATAACGTAATTCGCGATTTTTCACTCGAACGTGTGTTTGGCGCAACCTTTCGAAAGCTACTACCGTTGTCCTGCAGGGAGACCATCGAGAGGGGCCGACGTGACCACCACCGCCGACAGCGCCAGCATCGCTGCCCAGGACCGCTCGCCGGGCCGGCTCGAGCCGGTGCATGCGATGAGCGAAACCGCGCATCCCGAGGGACCCAAGCGCTCCCTGCCGGGCCGACCTCCCGGCATCCGGGCGGACAGCTCCGGACTCACCGACCGCCAGCGCCGGGTCATCGAAGTCATCAGGGACTCGGTGCAGCGCCGCGGCTATCCGCCGTCGATGCGCGAGATCGGCCAGGCGGTCGGCCTCTCCAGCACGTCATCCGTGGCGCACCAGCTGATGGCTCTGGAGCGCAAGGGATTCCTGCGTCGCGACCCGCACCGCCCCCGCGCCTACGAGGTGCGCGGCTCCGACCAGGCCGCCTCCGTGCAGCCCGCGGACACCGCGGGCAAGCCGGCCGCGTCGTACGTCCCCCTGGTGGGCCGTATCGCCGCCGGTGGCCCCATCCTCGCCGAGGAGTCGGTCGAGGACGTCTTCCCTCTCCCCCGGCAACTCGTCGGTGACGGCGAGCTGTTCGTCCTGAAGGTGATCGGCGACTCCATGATCGAGGCCGCGATCTGCGACGGCGACTGGGTCACGGTCCGCCGCCAGCCCGTCGCCGAGAACGGTGACATCGTGGCGGCGATGCTCGACGGCGAGGCCACCGTCAAGCGCTTCAAGCGCGAGGACGGCCACGTCTGGCTCATCCCGCACAACGCGGCCTACGAGCCGATCCCGGGCGACGACGCGACCATCCTGGGCAAGGTGGTGGCCGTTCTGCGCCGCGTCTGAGTCCGGCGCGGGGCCGCTCCAGTCCGGCCCCGCCCTCCGACCGGGCCCCGGGACCCCTGCGCCGGTTCCGGGGCCCTGTGCTGTCCGGGCCGTTCGGGCCATCCGGACCGTTCGGCTCTGTGGCCGCGATCCGTGACAGGCCGACCCGCTGTCACTCCACCTCCACCGGTGCTTCCGCCCCGGTCTCGGCCCGCTTCGCCGCCTCGTCGATCGCGGCCAGGGATTTCCTGACCTGGTTCCGGTCCGTGGTGAACCAGAAGTCGGGCAGCGAGGCCTTCAGATAGCTTCCGTAGCGGGCCGTCGCCAGCCGCTGGTCCAGTACGGCGACCACACCGCGGTCGCCCGTGGCCCGGACGAGACGGCCGGCGCCCTGCGCCATCAGCAGTGCCGCGTGGGTGGCGGCGACCGCCATGAAGCCGTTGCCGCCCGCCTCCTCCACGGCCTTCTGGCGGGCGCTCATCAACGGGTCGTCCGGGCGCGGGAACGGGATCTTGTCCATGACGACAAGTTGGCAACTGGGGCCGGGCACATCGACGCCCTGCCAGAGCGACAACGTGCCGAACAGGCAGGTCTTGGGGTCGGCCGCGAAGTTCTTGATCAGTTCGCCGAGCGTCTCCTCGCCCTGGAGGAGGATCGGGAACTCCGGGATCCGGGAACGTAGTTCCTCGGCGGCGAGCTGGGCGGCCCGCATCGAGGAGAACAGCCCCAGGGTGCGGCCGCCCGCCGCCTGGATCAGCTCGGTGAGCTCGTCCAGCATGTCCGCGCGGTCGCCGTCACGGGCCGGGCGCGCCAGGTGCTTCGCGACGTAGAGGATGCCCTGCCGGGGGTAGTCGAACGGCGAGCCGACGTCGACGCCCTTCCACTGCGGCAGGTCGTCCCCTTCGGCGCCCTCGGGGCCGAGCCCCAGGGAGGCCCCCACGCCGTTGAAGTCGCCGCCCAGTTTCAGGGTCGCGGACGTCAGGACCACGGAGCGGTCGGTGAAGAGCTTCTCGCGCAGCAGACCGGAGACGGACATGGGGGCGACCCGCAGAGAGGCGCCGCTGTGCCGGTATGCGGCTCCGCCGCGGGGCTCGTGGCGCTCGTACCAGACGACGTCCCACTCGGAGCCGTTGGTGATCCGCTCCGCCACGTCGTGCACGCTCTCCACCGAGGCCAGCGCCTGTTTGCGGACCGCGTCCTCGTCCTGGACGGACTTGTCGCGGGTGTTCCCGATGGCGGAGATGACGGTCCGGCACGCGTCGCGCAGCGCCATGAGCGCGTATCCGAGGTCCTCCGGGATCTCCTCCAGTCGGCCGGGGAGGGCCAGCTCCATCAGGCGTTCGAAGCCTTCGGCCGCGGTCTGCAGCTGGTCGGCGGCCTTCTCGTCGACGAGTTTCGCGGCACGGCGCACCGCCCGGTTGACCTGGCCGGGGGTGAGCTCCCCCGTGGCGACCCCGGTGACCCGGGAGACCAGTTCATGGGCCTCGTCGACGATCAGCACCTCGTGCTGCGGGAGCACCGGAGCGCCCTCGATCGCGTCGATCGCGAGGAGTGCGTGGTTGGTGACGACGATCTCGGCCAATTTGGCCCGCTCACGGGCCGTCTCCGCGAAGCACTCAGCGCCGTAGGCGCACTTCGTGGCGCCCAGGCACTCCCGGGACGACACCGACACCTGGGACCAGGCCCGGTCGGAGACGCCCGGCGTGAGGTCGTCCCGGTCGCCGGTCTCCGTCTCGTCCGCCCAGTCACGCAGGCGCAGCAGGTCCTGGCCCAGCTTGCTGGTGGGGGCGGCCGCCTCGAACTGGTCGAAGAGGCCCTCCTCCTCGTCCTGCGGTACGCCTTCGTGGAGACGGTGCAGGCACAGGTAGTTGGAGCGGCCCTTGAGCATCGCGAACTCCGGGCGGCGGCGCAACAGCGGATGCAACGCCTCCACCGCGCGCGGAAGGTCGCGCTCCACGAGCTGGCGCTGCAGGGCCAGCGTCGCCGTCGCCACGACGACTCTCTCCCCCTGGGCGAGCGCGGGCACCAGATAGCCGAGCGACTTTCCGGTGCCGGTGCCGGCCTGGACCAGCAGATGAGAGGCGTCGTCGATCGCCTCGGCGACGGCTTCGGCCATGGTCACCTGGCCGGGGCGCTCCGTGCCGCCGACGGCGGTGACGGCGGCGTGCAGGAGTTCAGGGAGTGAGGGCTTCGTCATAGCGCGACCACCCTACGGCCCGGCACCGACAATCATGCCCTCCGTGACCGCCGGGAAGGCGCCGGAGCCGGGCCGGACGGAGCGATCCCGCCACGAAGTCCGTTGAATCCGGAGGTCGTTGCTCCTCTCACGGGGGACGACGGACCGTGCCCGGTGAGGCGTCACAGCGGTGGGGCCCGGAGACCGGCCAGGTCAGAACGCTCGTAGCGAAACCGTTGCCCCTCCGTCGGTCGTCCCGCACAGCGAGCGCATAGTCTGTGGTGCCGTTCCCGGTGATCGTGTGTTCGCTCCGTACTCCGCTCGAGTCCAGGATGTGAGCACGGCCGAAGCACCACGTTCGTCCACAGCAGGGGGAGTCAGATCATGCGATCCATACGGCCGTCGTCCACCACTCGCCGAAGCGGGAGGACGCGCCGCGGAACCTCCCGCGTGCTGACCGCCCTCGCGCTCGCCTCGGTGCTCGCGCTCACGGCGACCGCCTGCGGTTCGAGCGAGGACACCGCGGCCGACGACGCCGCCGCGGCCGGCGACGGCAAGATCACGATTCCGGACGACATCAAGGACCGGCTCAAGGAGCACGGGATCGATGTCGACAAGTGGCGGAACGGCGAGTGGAAGAACTGGGACCAGGACGACTGGCTGCGTGAGGCCAACGACTACATCAACCCGATCATCGAGGGCCTGTGGGACCCGGAGCGCATGCGGGACGCGGAGGAGCCGGAGCAGGAGGTCGACGAGAGCGACATCTCCGGCGACCAGGGGGTGACCGACCCGACGCCGGAGCCGGTGCAGGCGCAGGCCGTGCCGCCTTCCTACCACGCCAACGCCCCCACGGCCGGCAAGGTGTTCTTCGACTCCCCGGAGGGCACCATGGTGTGCTCCGCCACCGTGGTGCAGGACCCCGCCAACCCGGGCAAGTCCAACATGGTGTGGACGGCCGGCCACTGTGTGCACGCCGGCAAGGAGGGCGGCTGGTACCGCAACATCGCCTTCGTGCCGTCGTACAACGACGCGGGCAGGCCGACGGCGGAACTCGAGGGCGTCGCCAAGGAGGAGGTCGCTCCGTACGGCGTCTGGTGGGGTGACTGGGCGCAGACCTCCGACCAGTGGATCGAGCAGGGCGGTTCGACCGGTGGCGACGGCGCCTCGTACGACTTCGCGGTCATCCATGTGACGCCGGAGAAGGGCGGCGACGGCAAGTCGCTGGAGGAGACGGTCGGTTCGGCGCTGCCGGTGGACTTCAACGCCCCGGCGGCACCCGACGTGGAGAGCATGACCGCGACCGGTTACCCGGCCGGGACTCCGTACGACGGCCAGAAGCTGTTCAGCTGCGAGGACCGGCCGGGCCGGCTCTCGCTCCACACGTCCGAGCCGACGATGTACCGGATCGGATGCAGCATGACGGCCGGTTCGTCCGGTGGCGGCTGGGTCGCGGCGGGCTCGGACGGCAAGCCCGCTCTGGTGTCCAACACCTCCATCGGCCCGGTGACCTCGGGCTGGCTGGCCGGTCCCCGGCTGGGCGAGGAGGCCAAGGGCGTCTACGACGCGGTCAGCGACAAGTTCGCCGGACAGTGACCGAGGTGCCCGCTCCCGTGTGCTCCGCGCGCCCGGGGCGGGCGTCGGTCCGCTCGACGTCACCCGGCCCGCGGGCCCGCGGCCGGGCCGGGACGCCGGGTCGTCGTGCCGGAACTCGGGCAGGACCCACGGCGGCCGGTGACCGCACACGCGGACGGCCCGCCCCCTGCCGGAGCAGGGGGCGGGCCATCGCGTCACACCGCGGGCCGCCGGCTCAGTGGGCGGCCGACGTGAGGAGGTACGGCGTGAGTTCCGCCGCCAGTTCCTCGTGCACCCGCACCTTGATCAGGGTGCCCTCCGGGGTGTGCTCCTCGGAGATCACCTCGCCCTCGTCATGGGCGCGGGCGACCAGCTTGCCGTGCGTGTACGGCACGAGCGCCTCGATCTCCACCGCCGGGCGGGGCAGCTCGTCGTCGATGTAGGCGAGCAGTTCCTCGATGCCCTGCCCGGTGCGGGCCGAGACCGCGATGGAGCGCTTCTCCGTCCGCAGCAGCCGCTGGAGTGTCAGCGGGTCGGCCGCGTCGGCCTTGTTGATCACGACGATCTCGGGCACGTCGGTGGCGCCGACGTCCCTGATCACCTCGCGCACGGCAGCCAGCTGCTCCTCCGGAGCGGGGTGCGCACCGTCCACCACGTGCAGGATCAGATCGGCGTCGCCGACCTCCTCCATGGTGGAGCGGAACGCCTCGACCAGATGGTGCGGCAGATGGCGGACGAAACCGACGGTGTCGGCCAGCGTGTAGAGCCGTCCGCTCGGTGTCTCGGCCCGGCGCACGGTCGGGTCGAGGGTCGCGAACAGGGCGTTCTCGACCAGTACGCCCGCGCCCGTGAGGCGGTTGAGCAGGGAGGACTTGCCCGCGTTGGTGTAGCCCGCGATGGCGACGGACGGCACCTTGTTGCGCCGGCGTTCCTGGCGCTTGATGTCGCGGCCGGTCTTCATCTCCGCGATCTCCCGGCGCATTTTCGCCATCTTCTCGCGGATCCGGCGCCGGTCGGTCTCGATCTTGGTCTCACCGGGGCCGCGGGTGGCGAGCCCGCCGCCCGTGCCGCCGCCCATCTGCCGGGACAGCGACTGACCCCAGCCGCGCAGCCTCGGCAGCATGTACTGCATCTGTGCGAGCGCGACCTGCGCCTTGCCCTCTCGGGACTGGGCGTGCTGGGCGAAGATGTCCAGGATCAGGGCCGTGCGGTCGACGACCTTGACCTTGACGACGTCCTCGAGGTGGATCAGCTGGCCGGGGCTCAGCTCACCGTCGCAGACGACCGTGTCGGCGCCCGTCTCGAGGACGATGTCACGCAGCTCCCCGGCCTTGCCGGAGCCGATGTAGGTCGCCGCGTCGGGCTTGTCCCGACGCTGGATCATGCCGTCGAGCACCAGCGCGCCCGCCGTCTCCGCCAGGGCCGCGAGCTCCGCGAGGGAGTTCTCGGCGTCCTGCGCGGTTCCCGATGTCCACACGCCGACGAGCACGACCCGCTCCAGACGGAGCTGCCGGTACTCGACCTCGGTGACGTCCTCGAGTTCGGTGGAGAGGCCTGCAACGCGGCGCAGGGACGCGCGCTCGGTGCGGTCGAACTGGTCGCCGTCCCGCTCTCCGTCGATCTCGGGGCTCCAGGCGACGTCCTCTTCCATCAGGGCATCGGCCCGGAGGCCCTCGGGGTAGGTCTGCGCGAGGCGCTTGGTGTCCTGGGAAGGGGAAGAAGAGGAGGTCATTGGGTCCTTACGTCGATGGGATGCCGCAGGTGGCGGCGGAGTGCGGCCGTCACCCTTCACAACGCACGAGCCTGCCGGGAGATTCCCGTCACCCGCGCCGCGGCGACCTGACGATGGTGACACGGCACGGGGCGTCTCGTCATCGTGTTTGTTCCCGGTCCCCGCCCGGTCGATGCTCGACCGGCGCGAGCGGTCTCGTAAACCCGGCGCCGGACTCGGTCGCAGAGGTCGTGGACCTCCAGTCCGGGTGGCCGGGCATCGGCGGGGTCTTCGAGTCGTAGAGCCAGGGCTCCAGGAATTCCGCCAGGTCCCGTTCCGCGACCTCGGAGGCGAGCCGGACGAAGTCGGCGGTGGTGGCCGTGCCGTTCCGGTGGTGGGTCACCCAGAGACGTTGCAGGCGTTCGAAGGCGGTGCGGCCGATCTCCTCGCGCAGGGCGTACAGCACGAGCGCGGCTCCGGCGTAGACGTTCGGCCTGAAGATGCCGATCTTCTGGCCGGGTTCCGGGGCCTTGGGGGCGGCCGGGGGTCCGCCCTGCGCGCGCCAGCGGTCGGAGGCCTCGTAGGCGGCCTTCATCCGGGCGTCGAGGGACGGGCCGGACCTCTCCTGCGCGTACAGCGCCTCGTACCAGGTGGCGTGTCCCTCGCCGAGCCACAGGTCGGACCAGGTGCGAGGACTGACGCTGTTGCCGAACCACTGGTGGGCGAGCTCGTGCATCATGATCGACTCGACGTACCACGCGGGGGCGCCGGGCTCGGTGAACAAGTCCCTCTCGAAGAGGGAGAGCGTCTGGGTCTCGAGTGCGAAGCCGGTGGAGGCGTCGGCCATGAGCAGGCCGTACGTCTCGAAGGGGTAGCGGCCGACCCTGGCCTCCATCCAGGCGATCTGGTCGGGAGTCCTCGCCAGCCACGGTTCGAGCTCCTCGCGGTGTCTCGTGGGCACGACGTCGCGCAGCGGCAGCCCCTGCGGACCGGTGCGGTGCAGGACCGTGGAGCGGCCGATGGACACCTGGGCGAGTTCGGTGGCCATGGGGTGCAGGGTGCGGTACGTCCAGGTGGTCGCTCCGCGGGCGCGGTCCACACCGGCCGGCCGGCCGTTGGCGACGGCCGTGTGCCCCTCGGGGGCGGTGATGCGGAAGGTGAACATCGCCTTGTCGGACGGGTGGTCGTTGCACGGGAACACCAGGTGCGCGGCGTCGGCCTGGTTGGCCATGGCGAGGCCGTCCGCGGTGCGCACCCAGCCGCCGTCGCGGCCCTCGGCCGGCACCGGATCGCTGGTGTGCCGCACGGTGATGCGGGTCCGTTCGCCCGCGTCCAGGCCGCCCTCGGGCGTGATCACGAGGTCCTCCCCGGCAGTGGTGAAGGCGGCCGGGGCCCCGTCGACCTCGACCGAGCGGACCGTGCCGTGGGCGAAGTCGAGGTTGATCCGGTCCAGGTCCGCGGTCAACCGGGCGACGATCGTCGTGGTGGCCTGGAGCGCCTTGTCGTTGGCGCCGGGATAGCTGAGGGCCAGGTCGTACGAGGCCACGTCGTACCCGGGGTTGCCCAGGTGCGGGAAGAGGCGGTCGCCGATGCCCAGCGGCGTGGCCGGGGCACTCGCGGCGAGGAGGCAGACGGAGACGGCCGACGCGAGCAGCGCGGCGGACGTCCGTCGTGGACGGCCACGGGGCACCACGGCGCGGGCGGTCGCGCCGTGAGCGGACGGACCGGGGACGGACGGACCGGGGACGGACGGGCCGGGAACGGACGGGCCGGGAACGGACGGGCCGGGAACGGACGGACGGTCGGAGGCCGGAAGGTCGGAGGCCGGGCCGGGAGCGGTCGGGACGTGGGGAGTGGGCGGCATGGCCCACGGCTACCAGTGCGCACGGACGCCTCGGCGACGGCGCGCTCCCGCCCCACCCGATCGGGTGGGCCCACGGCGGGGCATTCGGACGGCGGGACACACGGCGGCGGAGCCGCCCGCGCGTGTGCCGTCAGGCGCCCTGGGGCTGCGGCTTGGCCCGGCTCACGTCGTACACACCGGCCACGTTGCGCATCGCGCGCATGAGGGCGGGCAGGTGCGCGGCGTCGGGCAGCTGCACGGTGTACGTGTGCCGCACCTGCTGCTGGGTCGGCGGCTCGACGGTCGCGGAGACGATCTCGGCGCCTTCCAGGGCCATGGCCTCGGTGAGGTCCGCGAGCAGGTGCGGCCGGACGAACGATTCGGCGACCAGCGTGACCCGGCACTCGGCCCCCTCCCCCCAGTGCACGCCGACCTCCGCGCGCCCCGCGTTCTTCATCCGCGCCACCGCGGCGCACTCGACCCGGTGCACGGTGACCGCGCCCCCGCGCACGGCGAAGCCGGTCACCTCGTCGTCCGGTACGGGCGTACAGCAGCCGGCCAGCCGTACGGTCGCGCCGGGCCGGTCGGCCAGGACCTGGGCGCCGGTGGAGGGGCCGGGCGCCACGGCGGGCTCGTCGGCGGGGCGGGGGGCCCACCGGGCCTCCTCGGACCGGGCCTCCTCGGACCGGGCCTCTTCGGACCGGGCGGCCGGCGGGTCGCTCCGTTCGGGGTGGGCGGTCAGCCAGCGCTGAATGGCGATCCGCGCGGCAGGCGTGTGGGCGTGCTCCAGCCACTGTCTGGAGGGCTCGGAGGCGGGATCCTGTCCCATCAGGAGCTGGACGGTGTCCCCGTCCCTCAGCGTGGTGCTCAGCGTCGCCAGACGGCCGTTGACGCGGGCGCCGATGCACGCGTGCGCGTCCTCCCCGTACTGCGCGTACGCGGCGTCCACGCAGGTCGCCCCGTCGGGCAGGCCGATCGTGCCGCCGTCGGGGCGGAACACGGTGATCTCGCGGTCCTGGGCGAGGTCCTCGCGCAGGGTGGACCAGAAGGTGGCGGGGTCGGGTGCGCCGCGCTGCCACTCCAGGAGCCGGGAGAGCCAGCCGGGCCGGGTCGGGTCGACGCGCTCGCCGTCGCTCGCGGACTGTTCCTCGGCCGGGGCGGCGTACGGGTTGCCCAGGGCGACGACGCCGGCCTCGGCGACCTTGTGCATCTGGTGGGTCCGGATGAGGACTTCGACGACCTGGCCGTCGTCCCGGGCGACCGCGGTGTGCAGCGACTGGTACAGGTTGTACTTGGGCACGGCGATGAAGTCCTTGAACTCCGAGACGACCGGCGTCAGGCAGGTGTGCAGCTCACCCAGGACCCCGTAGCAGTCGGCGTCCTCGTTCACCAGCACCAGCAGACGGCCGAAGTCTGCGCCGCGCAGCGGGCCGCGTTTGCGGGACACCCGGTGCACGGAGACGAAGTGGCGGGGGCGGATGCGGACCTCGGCGGGGATGTCCGCCTCGCGCAGCACCGCGCGCACCTCGTCGGCGACCTCGGCGAGCGGGTCGTCCGGGCGGGAGGCGTTGCGGAGGATCAGCTCGCGTGTGTGCTCGTTCTCCTCGGGGTGCAGGATCGCGAAGACCAGGTCCTCGAGCTCCGTCTTGAGCGCCTGGACCCCGAGCCGCTCGGCGAGGGGGATGAGCACGTCCCGGGTCACCTTGGCGATGCGCTCCTGTTTCGCGGGGCGCATGACGCCGAGGGTGCGCATGTTGTGCAGCCGGTCGGCGAGCTTGATCGACATCACGCGGACGTCGTTGCCGGTGGCGACGAGCATCTTGCGGAAGGTCTCGGGTTCGGCCGCGGCGCCGTAGTCGACCTTCTCGAGCTTGGTGACGCCGTCGACGATGTAGCCGACCTCCTCACCGAACTGCTCCCGGACCTGATCGAGCGTCACCTCCGTGTCCTCGACGGTGTCGTGGAGCAGGGATGCCGTCAAGGTCGTGGTCTCGGCGCCGAGTTCGGCGAGGATCAGGGTCACGGCGAGCGGGTGGGTGATGTACGGCTCGCCGCTCTTGCGCATCTGGCCGCGGTGCGAGGACTCGGCCAGGAGATAGGCCTGGCGCAGGGGTTCGAGGACGGCGTCGGGATGGTGGGCGCGATGGGCGTCGACCACATGGCCGATGGCGTCGGGGAGCCGGTCGCGGGAGGCGGGGCCGAGCAGCGCGGCACGGCCCAGTCGGCGCAGGTCGAGCCGGGGGCGGGCCTTCCTGCGGGCCCCTGCGGGCGTGGCGTGCCCCGAGGTCGCAGGGCTTGGGGTCGCAGGATTCACGGCCTCCGCGTTCATGGGCACCTCCGGCTGCGTCGACCGGCGTACGGGCGTGCCCCAGGGCGGACTCGGGCGCAGGGGTCGGCGTTCGTCCCCCGTCCGGGCCGGTGCTTGATGCTACCGACCCCGGCCCGTGCGACCGACCGCCTCCCGCCGAGCGTGAAACGGATCACTCCATCGAGCGAAGCCCGGCACTGCGGCGGTTTCAGGCCACGGGACCGGCGGCGCACCGTGCTCTCGAAGCCGGAACCCGCCCCGCACCCCGCGGATGCCGGCTTCCCGCCCCCGCGCGTCTGGGATACCGAGCCGGCCCGCACTTCAGCGGGGCAGGCTCTCCAGCCACTCCGCCTCGATCACTCCCTCGGCGACGATCACCGCGGGTCCGGTCATCTCGATCTCGCCGTCGGGCCGTTCGGTGATCACCAGGGTGCCGCCGGGCACATCCACGGTGTACGTCACCGGGGTGCCGGTGACGCTCGGGTCGGCGCCGTCCCGGCGGGCGGTGGCCACCGCGACAGCGCAGGCGCCCGTGCCGCACGAGCGGGTCTCACCGGCCCCGCGCTCATGGACGCGCAGCGCCACGTGCCGCGGACCCCGGTCCGCCACGAACTCGACGTTGACGCCGTCCGGATAGGCCGAGGCGGGGCTGTAGGAGGGCGCGGTGAACAGATCGCCGGCCTGCGCGAGGTCGTCCACGAAAACCACGGCGTGCGGGTTGCCCATGTTCACGTTCCGCGCCGGCCGACTGCGCCCGTCGACGCTCACGGTGACGTCGCCGTCGGGGAGCAGGGCCCGGCCCATGCCGACGGTGATGTCACCCTCGGCGGAGCCGCCACCGGACCCGGCCTTGGCGATGTGCACCGTCTTCACACCCCCGCGCGTGGCGACCGCGACGTCCCCCTCGGCCACGTGCCCCGCCCGCTGGAGGTAGCGCGCGAACACCCGCACCCCGTTGCCGCACATCTCGGCGATCGAGCCGTCGCCGTTGCGGTAGTCCATGAACCACTCGGCCTCGGCGGCCAGGTGCCGTGCCTCGGGATGCGCCGCGGAGCGCACCACGTGCAGCAGTCCGTCGCCGCCGACGCCCGCACGGCGGTCGCACAGGGCCGCGACGACGGCGGGGGGCAGGTCGATGGCGTTCTCGGGGTCCGGGACGATCACGAAGTCGTTCTCGGTGCCGTGCCCCTTGAGGAAGGCGATCCGCGTGCTCATCCCTCGATCGTACGGGGTGGCCACGAGGGCCCGTCCCCGCCGGTCCCGCGGGCGTCAGCGGAGGCGGGCCACCCGCCAGACGGCCAGCGCCACCACCGCGGCGACCAGCACGGCGTAGGCGGCCACGACCCGCCAGTCGGGTCTGCGTCCGGTGCTCCGGGCCGGCAGCCCCGGCCAGGTGTGGCCCACCCTGCGGGCGGCCACCATGCCCCAGCCGGCCGCGCAGGAGCAGATCAGCAGGCCCAGCATGGCGATCACCGCGCCGCTGTCGCCGAAGTCGAAGGCGAGCGGGAACGCGAACATCAGCGAGCCGAGCGCGGCCAGGCCGACGATGGGCGCGAGCTGCCAGAGGCGCAGCCGGCGCTGCGGGCGCAGCTCGACCTCGACCTCGTCGCCGCCCGCGAACATCTCGTCCGGCTCGGGACCGTCGTCGGTCACTCCGCCCTGCGTCTCGTCCGGCCCGTCGGGGCTGAGACGGTCGGGGTCGAGACGCTCGGGTTCCCGCCCCGGCGCACCCTGCTCGGTGGTGAGGCGTTCGGTGCCGTGTGCGGTGTCGCGAGGGCCGGCCTCCATCGCCACGCGCCCTCCCAACTTGGACTCCACTTGGTCGATCGAAGCTCGATGATGGCACGGCGTCAGAGGCCCGGATGACGGCCTGGGCGTCCCGATGCCATGACGTGATCAGGCTGTAACCGGTCGTTCGACCAATGACATCGCGAGCTGCGGAAGTTCCCCGAGGTCCGCCGCGGCCCCACTCAACCAGTGCACCCGCGGATCGCGCCTGAACCATGAATCCTGACGGCGCGCGAAGCGCTTCGTGGCACGCACGGTCTCCGACCGCGCCTCCTCCAGGGTGCACTCCCCGGCGAGCGCCGCGAGGACCTGCTGGTAGCCGAGCGCACGCGAGGCCGTACGCCCCTCACGCAACCCCTGCGCCTCCAGTGCGCGCACCTCGTCCACCAGACCCGCCTCCCACATCCGGTCGACCCGGCCGGCGATGCGCTCGTCGAGTTCGGGACGGGCCACGTCGACGCCGATCTGCAGGGTGTCGTAGACCGAGTCGTGGCCGGGGAGGTTGGCGGTGAAGGGACGGCCGGTGATCTCGATCACCTCGAGCGCCCGGACGATGCGGCGGCCGTTGCTCGGCAGGATGGCCCGCGCGGCCTCGGGGTCCGCGGCGGCCAGGCGGGCGTGCAGCGCGCCGGAGCCCCGCAGGGTGAGCTCCTCCTCCAGGCGCGACCTGACGTCGGGGTCGGTGCCGGGGAACTCGAGGTGGTCGACGGCCCCGCGGACGTAGAGGCCGGACCCCCCGACCAGGACGGGCCAGCGTCCGTCGGCGAGCAGGGCGTCGATCCGCTCCCGGGCCAGACGCTGGTACTCGGCGACGGAGGCGGCGACGGTCACGTCCCAGATGTCCAGGAGGTGGTGCGGGACTCCCCCGCGCTCCTCGGGCGTCAGCTTGGCGGTGCCGATGTCCATACCCCGGTAGAGCTGCATGGAGTCGGCGTTGACCACCTCACCGCCGAGTTGCCGGGCCAGGAACACGCCCAGATCGGACTTTCCTGCTGCGGTGGGACCGACGACGGCGATGACCCGGGGGCCGGAGGATGCGCTGCTCACCGGTCCAGTCTCGCAAACGCCGCAACCGGGCGG
The DNA here is from genome assembly GCF_053604275.1 of Streptomyces sp. NPDC004051. NCBI lineage: Bacteria > Bacillati > Actinomycetota > Actinomycetes > Kitasatosporales > Streptomycetaceae > Streptomyces > Streptomyces sp. NPDC004051. The sequence continues at coordinate 17,576 of NZ_JBSGHG010000057.1, forward strand.
GACAGCCTCCACCCGAGTACCGTATGAAGTGGATATGGGCGTTTTCGCACATGAAGCGCAGCGCGAGGGAAGGTGGACCATGGGTCTCCTGGACAACATGAAGGCCAAGCTGGGACCTGCCAAGGACAAGGTCTCGCACCTCGCGCAGCAGCACGAGGACAAGATCCAGCACGGGCTGGACAAGGCCGCGAAGACCGTCGACAAGCGGACCAAGGGCAAGTACAGCGACAGGATCCAGACGGGCACGGGCAAGGCCAAGCACGCCATGGACCGGCTCGCCCACAAGAACGACCCCGGTCCGGACGCGGGCGGCACCACGCCGCAGGCCGGGCCGCCGCCCACTTCCTGAGCGCGGTACGGCGACGGAGACGGACGGCCGGCGGCTACGACCAGGTGGCCACGAGGTAGCCCACCCCGTACGGTGCGTCCTCGTACAGCAGGCGGCCCTTCAGGGCGGCGCCCTCGGCCGCGCCCGCGAGGACCTGCCAGGGCGCCCGGCCGGAGACCATGAGTGCGCGCGCCAGGCCGCCGTCCAGCGCCCCCAGGGCCGCCGTGTCGGCCGCACCCAGGGCCCGTGCGGCCTCCGCGTCGAAGGGCGCCGCCCGCTCGTCGAGGTAGCCGGGGGCCTTGAGCGTGCGGCAGGCGCTGGCGTCGCCCATCACCAGCAGCGCCACCCGCTCCGTACCGGCGGCGAGGTCCCTTCCCTCCCGGACGCACCGCTCGGCCGGGAGGGATTCCCCCACAGCGAGTCCCTCGACCGGGAGGTCCGCCCAGCCGGCCCGCTCCAGCAGCCAGGCTCCCACCGCGAGCCCGGGGGGAAGCTCCCGTCCGGTAGCCGTGCCCCGGTCCCTGCCGAGCCGCACGCCGAGATCGACCCCGAAGCCGCGGAAGGACCCCGTGCTGCCCTCCGGGTGGCGCTCGGGCCCCGCGCCGCTCGGCGACGGGCCGACGACCACGAGCCGGTCGGGACGGGCGGCGGCGAGCACGCCGATCGCGTCCGTGCACGCGGCCCGCGCGGCGTCCAGTTCGTGGGCGGCGCCCACGGCGACCTCGGACACGAGGAGCGGCGGGCAGGGGCAGACTGCGGCGGCGACCATCATGATCGGCAGCGTAGCCCGCGCGGGCCGCCCGCGAGTCTCCGGCCGGTCGCCGTCAGTCGCCGCCCGCTGTCAGTCGCCGCAGTCCGCCGTCAGTCGCAGCCGCAGCCGCTCGCCGCGGCCGGCAGGGGTTCGGGCGCACCGATCTTCGGCAGGCCCAGCATCACACCCGCCGACCGGTCCGGCCGGGCCGCTTTCTCCACGTTCCGCTTCTCCCAGGCGTCACCCGCGCGCGTGCGGCGCACGTTCAGGGTGGGCCCCTCGGCGAGAAGGTGGTGGGGGGCCGCGTAGGTGATCTCGACGGTCACGACGTCGCCGGGACGGACCTCCTGCTCCGGCTTGGTGAAGTGCACCAGGCGGCTGTCCCGGGCGCGGCCGGAGAGTCGGTGGGTGGCGTCGTCCTTGCGGCCCTCCCCTTCGGCCACCATCAGTTCCAGGGTCCGGCCGACCTGCTTCTTGTTCTCCTCCCAGGAGATCTCCTCCTGGAGGGCGACGAGCCGCTCGTAGCGCTCCTGGACGACCTTCTTGGGGATCTGGCCGTCCATCTCGGCGGCCGGGGTGCCCGGTCGCTTGGAGTACTGGAAGGTGAAGGCCTGCGCGAAGCGGGCCTCGCGCACCACGTGCAGGGTCTGCTCGAAGTCCTCCTCGGTCTCCCCGGGGAAGCCCACGATGATGTCGGTGCTGATCGCCGCGTGCGGGATGGCGGCACGGACCTTCTCGATGATGCCGAGGTAGCGCTCCTGCCGGTACGAACGGCGCATCGCCTTCAGCACCGCGTCCGAGCCGGACTGGAGCGGCATGTGGAGCTGCGGCATCACGTTGGGCGTCTCGGCCATGGCGGCGATGACGTCGTCGGTGAAGTCGCGCGGGTGCGGAGAGGTGAAGCGGACGCGCTCCAGGCCCTCGATGCTCCCGCAGGCCCGCAGCAGCTTGCTGAACGCCTCCCGGTCGCCGATGTCGGAGCCGTACGCGTTGACGTTCTGGCCGAGCAGGGTGATCTCCGAGACGCCCTCGGCGACCAGGGCCTCGATCTCGGCGAGGATGTCGCCGGGACGCCGGTCCTTCTCCTTGCCGCGCAGTGCCGGGACGATGCAGAAGGTGCAGGTGTTGTTGCAGCCGACGGAGATGGAGACCCAGGCCGCGTAGGCGCTCTCGCGGCGGGTCGGCAGCGTGGACGGGAATGCCTCCAGCGACTCGGCGATCTCGACCTGCGCCTCCTCCTGGACGCGGGCGCGCTCCAGGAGGACCGGCAGCTTGCCGATGTTGTGCGTGCCGAAGACGACGTCCACCCAGGGGGCCCGCTTCACGATGGTCTCGCGGTCCTTCTGCGCGAGGCAGCCGCCGACCGCGATCTGCATGCCGGGGCGCTGCGCCTTCTTCGGGGCGAGGTGGCCGAGGTTGCCGTAGAGCTTGTTGTCGGCGTTCTCCCGCACGGCGCAGGTGTTGAAGACGACGACGTCCGCGTCGCCGTCGGCGCCCTCGGGGGCGCGGACGTAGCCCGCGTCCTCCAGCAGTCCGGACAATCGCTCGGAGTCGTGGACGTTCATCTGGCACCCGTAGGTGCGGACTTCGTAGGTGCGCGTGCCGCCCACTGACTGGCTCCGGTCGATGCTGCTCATGCCCTACAGGGTATGCGCTCGCCACGACACGCCGGGACGGCGGAGCGGGCCCCGCCCGGGGCCCGGCTCAGGCCTCCGTGCCCGGCGTCCATCCCTGTCGGCGCAGCACCCTGGACACGTCCGGGGCCTCGTAGTGGTCGCCCTTGAGGACCTTGCCGTCGAAGCGGCGGCTGATCCGGCCGTCGGGGCCCCGCTTGGTCATGTTGGAACGGTGGATCTCGGAGATCACCGCGTCGAGGTCGATCCCGTGGACGAGCGCCGTGCCGTAGGCGACGTAGACGACATCGGCCAGTTCGTGCGCGAGCCGGTCGAGCGGGCCGTGCACCGCCACCTCCGCGACCTCGGCGGCCTCCTCGGCGAGCAGTTCGCCGCGGTGGGCGGCGAGTTCCGGGGAGACCTCGGCCGGTGTCTCGCGCACGTCCAGCCCGAAGGCGCGGTGGAACTCACGGACCAGGTCGGCGGGCGAAGCGCTCATGCCGCGACTGTAGCGGCCTCCCCCGGCGGTCCCGGCACTCCCGACGGTCCCGACGGTCCCGACGGTCCCGGTCGCGTCGTCCGGTCCGTCGCACTGTCCGCCTTCCCGCCGGGTATGTGCGCTCTGCCCTGGTCAGCGGGGTGTGCGGGCTGGCAGGATCGCGCCCATGTCCAACGCGCTGTCCCGTATCGGCAGGCGCCGGGTCCTGCGGGGCGCGGTCGCCTGCTTCGTGGCGCTCGGACTGCTGCTGTGGTGGCTGGCCCCCTGGAAGGAGGAGCCGCCCCGTGGGACGGTCACCCTGAGCACGGGGACCCGCGCGGGGGTGTACCAGAAGTACGGTGAGCTGCTGCGCACCTCGCTCAGCAGAGACATGCCGGACCTCGAGGTGCGGCTGCTGACGAGCGACGGGTCGCAGGAGAACGTGCGCCGGGTGGCGACCGGAGAGGCCGACTTCGCGATCACGGCGGCCGACGCGGTGGAGGCGTACCGGCTGAGCGACCGGCGCGGTGCCGACCGGCTGCGCGGAGTCGCCCGTCTCTACGACGACTACGTGCAGCTGGTGGTCCCGCCCGGTTCCGACATCCGTTCCGTCGCCGATCTGCGGGGGAAAAGGGTCGCCATCGGGCCGCCCAAGTCGGGGGTGCGGCTCATCGCGAACCAGGTGCTCAGGGCGGCGGGCATCGATCCGGAGCAGGACATCAGACCCTCCGCGGACGGTATAGACACCGGCCCTGGACGGCTCGGGCGGGGGCTGGACGCGTTCTTCTGGTCGGGCGGGCTGCCCACGGACGGCCTGCAGACGCTGTCCGAGGACTCCAGGCTGCGGTTCGTGCCGATCACGGCCGACCTGGTCGCCCAGCTCCATCGGCAGAGCGGTGCCACGCGGCACTACCGGGCCACCAACATGCCGGAGTCGGCCTACCCCCGCAGCCAGCGCGGTGCGACCGTCCCGACGATGGCCGTCTCCAATCTGCTGATCACACGGACGGACACGGACCCGCGGCTCACCGAATGGCTGACCCGGATCGTGCTCAAGAGCCGGGACCGCATCGGGAAAGAAGTCCACTCCGCCCAGCTGGTCGACGTGCGCACCGCCATCTACACCGATCCGCTCCGGCTGCACGACGGTGCACGCCGGTACTACCGGTCTGTCAAGCCCTGACCGGTGACCGCCCCCGCGGGAGCGCTCCGCGGCACCGTCACCGTCACCGTCAGCCCGTGCGGCTCGTGGCGGTCGTACGCGATCGAGCCGCCGCCCGCCGTGAGCAGGGCCCGGGCGATGGACAGGCCGAGGCCCGAGCCCTTGACGTTCTGGTGCCGTCCGCTGCGCCAGAAGCGGTCCCCGACGCGGGCCAGCTCCTCGTCGTTCAGACCGGGGCCGTGGTCGGTGACGACGACGGTGGAGGTGTCACCGTTGGAGGAGACGGCCACCTCGACGTTCTCGCCCTCCGGCGTGAACTTCACCGCGTTGTCGATGACCGCGTCCAGCGCGCTGGACAGGGCCACCGGGTCGGCCCACGCCGTGGTCGGCGGGCAGTCCCCGGCCAGCAGGACCCCCTTGGCCTCGGCGGTGGGCGACCACGCCGCCACCCGTTCGGCGACCAGGGCACCGATGTCGGTGATCTCAAGCTGGGCCTCGCTGTGCTCGGCCAGAGCCAGGTCGAGCAGGTCGTCCAGGACGTGCGCCAGCCGCCTGCCCTCCGCCTGGACCGAGGCGATCTCCTCGTTGCCGTCGGGCAGTTCCAGGGCGAGCAGTTCGATGCGCAGCAGCAACGCCGAGAGCGGGTTGCGCAGCTGGTGCGAGGCGTCGGCGACGAAGGCGCGCTGCTGTTCCAGCACGCCCTCGACGTTGTCCGCCATCTCGTTGAAGGACCGGGCGAGCCGACGGAGTTCCGGCGGCCCGCCGGCCACCGCGACCCTGGACTTCAGCCGCCCGGTGGCGATGTCGTGGGTGGTGGCGTCCAGGACCCGTACGGGCTTGAGCACCCAGCCGGTCAGCCGCAGGGCCGCGCCGACGGCCAGCAGCATCGCCGCCCCCTCGCCCGCCGCGATGACCAGCCAGCCCTGGAGGATGCGTGAGCGCATCTGCCCGGTGGGCGAGTCGGTGACGACGACCGCGACGACGTCGCCGTCCCGGATGACCGGCGAGGCCACCACCAGGCTGTGCTGCTCCCAGGGCCACACCTGCTCGGGATCATGGCTGCGGCGGCTGAGGAGCGCCTCCTGGAAGGCCTCGCGCACCTCGCCCGTCCTGGGCAGGAGCCAGTCGTCCGGCGCGTGTGCCATCGGGAGGTCGCTGCGGTAGAAAACGCCGGCCCGGATGCCGTACACCTCGTGGTAGCTGCGGAGCTCGCTGCTGAGGGTCTTCCGGCGCTCGTCGATGTCGTCGGTCACGGGGTCGACCGGCTCGGTGACGAACTGGGCGAGGGCCGCGAAGCGCGCCGTGTCGTCGATCCGGTCGACGACGACCTGTTGCTGCTGCGCACGCGCCAGACTGACGGCGAGCGGAATCCCGAGCGCGAGCAGTACGGCCGCCATCAGGACGATGAGCAGCGGCAGCAGACGTGTGTGCACCCGGCCACGCTATGCCGCGGGCTCGACGAGCCGGTAGCCGACTCCGCGTACCGTCTCGATGAGGGCCGGCATGCGCAACTTGGCGCGCAGGGAGGCGACATGCACTTCCAGAGTGCGTCCCGTCCCCTCCCAACTGGTGCGCCACACCTCGCTGATGATCTGCTCGCGGCGGAAGACGACCCCGGGCCGCTGGGCGAGCAGGGCCAGCAGATCGAACTCCTTGCGGGTCAGCTGGACGACCGCACCGTTCACGCTGACCCGCCGGGTCGGCAGCTCGATGTGCACGGGGCCGAGACGCAGCCCGGCCTCGCCGGCGGCGACGGCGTCCTCCTGGGCGGTGCGCCGGCTGACGGCGTGGATCCGGGCGAGCAGCTCGCCCGTGTCGTACGGCTTGACCACGTAGTCGTCGGCGCCGAGGTTGAGTCCGTGGATGCGGGAGCGCACGTCGGAACGGGCGGTGACCATGATCACCGGAGTGCCGGTGCGTTTGCGGATCTTGCCGCAGACCTCGTAGCCGTCCTGATCGGGCAGGCCCAGGTCGAGGAGGACCACGCCGAAGCCGTCGGCCTCGGGGACGAGCGCCCGGAGTGCTTCCTCTCCGTTGCGCGCGTGGGTGACGTCGAATCCGTGCCTCGTCAGAATCGCCGACAGGGCGGCGGCGACGTGGTTGTCGTCCTCGACGAGCAGCAGTCTCATCCGGTCCCCCTTCGGTTCATCGCCCGTACGATCCAGTTGTGTACAAAGCCGTCTGTATGCAAAACCGTCTGTGCGCGAAAATCTGTGCACGAAAACGTGTGCACGCGCGCGTGCACCTTGCAGTGACGCCGATGAACGGGGACGGCGTCAAGAGGGTTCCGGTTGCTCTTCGGTACCGTTACCCGGCCGAAATGAGCCCTGCTCACAAGTGCTACGACACGTATCCGATTGCTACCGGATCGTGATGCTCAGATTCCCCTCAGATGTAATGACGCGGATCTGAAGGATCACTACTGTCCTCCCAAACCGAGGAGGACGGAGCCTGAGAGCGATGACCGAAGTATCGGCGGCCAAGGAAGATGTGGCCGCGACCGACGAACTGGTCGTCCTGAAGAGCGTCAACAAGCACTTCGGCGCGTTGCACGTACTCCAGGACATCGACCTGACGGTCGCCCGCGGCGAAGTCGTCGTGGTCATCGGGCCCTCCGGGTCCGGAAAGTCCACCCTGTGCCGCACCATCAACCGCCTGGAGACGATCGACACCGGATCGATCACGATCGACGGGAAGTCCCTGCCCGACGAGGGCAAGGAGCTGGCGCGGCTGCGGGCCGACGTGGGCATGGTCTTCCAGTCCTTCAACCTCTTCGCGCACAAGACGGTGCTCGAGAACGTGACGCTGGGCCAGGTCAAGGTTCGCAAGAAGGACAAGAAGCAGGCCGAGGAGCGGGCCCGCGCCCTGCTCGACCGGGTCGGTGTGGGTGCGCAGGCCGAGAAGTACCCCGCGCAGCTCTCCGGCGGCCAGCAGCAGCGTGTCGCCATCGCGCGGGCCCTGGCGATGGAGCCCAAGGTCATGCTCTTCGACGAGCCGACGTCGGCTCTCGACCCGGAGATGATCAACGAGGTTCTGGAGGTCATGCAGCAGCTCGCCCGCGACGGCATGACCATGATCGTCGTGACCCACGAGATGGGATTCGCCCGGTCCGCCGCCAACCGCGTGGTGTTCATGGCGGACGGCCGCATCGTCGAAGCCGCTTCGCCGGACCAGTTCTTCAGCAATCCGCGCAGCGACCGTGCCAAGGACTTCCTGTCGAAGATCCTGCACCACTGACGGCGCCCTCGCGCCCTGACGACTTGCGTCACCGGATGAACCGGGCCGCATCACTTCACCAGTCAAAAGGAAGTGCACCATGAATCTCCGCAAGGTCACCGCCGCCTCGGCCGCCGTGCTCGCCCTCGCCCTGACCGCCACCGCCTGCGGAGGCGGCGGCGACGACAAGGACAGCGGTTCGTCCTCCTCCGGGGGCGGCGGCGACAAGATCAAGATCGGCATCAAGTTCGACCAGCCCGGCCTCGGTCAGAAGACCCCGCAGGGCTACGCGGGCTTCGACGTGGACGTCGCCACGTACGTCGCCAAGAAGCTCGGCTACGACAAGAACCAGATCGAGTGGAAGGAGTCGAAGAGCGCCGACCGCGAGACCATGCTGCAGCGTGGTGACGTCGAGTTCATCGCCGCCACCTACTCGATCACCCCGGAGCGCGAGGAGAAGGTCGACTTCGCCGGCCCGTACCTGCTCGCCCACCAGGACGTGCTGATCCGCGCCGACGACGACAAGATCAAGGCGCCGGAGGACCTGAACAGCGCGAAGCTGTGCTCGGTCACCGGCTCCACCTCGGCGCAGAACGTCAAGGAGAAGCTGGCGCCCAAGGCCCAGCTGCAGCCGTACCCGACGTACTCGGCCTGCCTGCCCGGTCTCCAGAACGGTGCCGTCGACGCGCTGACCACCGACGACTCGATCCTCGCCGGTTACGCCGCCCAGGACCAGTTCAAGGGCAAGTTCAAGCTCGCCGGCTTCAAGATGACCAACGAGAACTACGGCATCGGCGTCAAGAAGGGCAGCGACCTCAAGGCCAAGATCAACGACGCGCTCGAGGCCATGGTCGCCGACGGCTCCTGGGAGGACGCCGTGAAGGACAACTTCGGTCCGGCCAACTACCAGTACGAGCCCGCGCCGAAGATCGGCGACATCAAGAGCTGAGGCCTTGCCTGACAGGGTGCGCCGTCCCGGATGCGGGGCGGCGCACCGGTGCGGCCGTCCCTACACGCGAAAGCGCGGGAGATCGTGTTCGACTTTCTTGAAAAATACGACCTGCTGGGGGCCTTCTGGACGACGGTGCAGCTCGCTGTGCTCTCCGCCGTCGGCTCCCTGGTCTGGGGCACCCTGCTGGCCGCCATGCGCGTCGGCCCGGTGCCGTTGATGCGCGGTTTCGGGACCGCGTACGTGAACATCGTGCGGAACATCCCGCTGACCGTCATCATCCTGTTCACGTCGCTGGGCCTGAGCCAGACGCTGGGCATCAATCTCGGCGCGGACGACTTCGAGACGATCAACTTCCGGCTCGCCGTCCTCGGCCTGATCCTCTACACCTCGGCCTTCGTGTGCGAGGCGCTGCGCTCCGGCATCAACACGGTGCCGGTCGGCCAGGCCGAGGCCGGCCGCGCGCTCGGCCTCAGCTTCAGCCAGGTCCTGGGCCAGGTGGTGCTGCCCCAGGCGTTCCGCTCGTCCGTCGGCCCGCTGGCGAACGTGCTCATCGCACTCATCAAGAACACCACGGTGGCCGCCGCCATCGGTGTCGCCGAGGCGGCCCTGCTGATGAAGGAGATGATCGAGAACGAGGCACAGCTGCTGCTGATCTCCGCGGTCATCGCCGTCGGTTTCGTGATTCTGACGCTGCCGACCGGCCTGTTCTTCGGCTGGGTGGGCAAGAAGGTGGCGGTGAAGCGATGAGTTCCGTCCTGTACGACGCCCAGGGCCCTCGCGCCAAGCGGCGGAACGTTGTTTTCACGGTGGTCTTCCTGGCCGCCTTCGCCGCCCTGCTGTGGTGGGTGATCAGCACCCTCAACGACAAGGGCCAGCTGGAATGGTTCCTGTGGAAGCCGTTCTTCACCAGCGGTGAGCCGTGGTCCACGTACATCTGGCCGGGTCTGCAGAACACCTTGAAGGCCGCCGCGCTGTCGGTGATCATCGCGCTGCCGCTCGGCGCCCTCTTCGGCATCGCCCGGCTGTCGGACCACGCCTGGATCCGCGTCCCGGCCGGGATCGTGGTCGAGTTCTTCCGGGCCATCCCCGTCCTGGTCCTGATGATCTTCGGTCTCGCTCTGTTCGCCGAGTACACCAACGTCAGCTCCGACGACCGTCCGCTGTACGCGGTCGTCACGGGTCTGGTGCTGTACAACGCCTCCGTCCTCGCGGAGATCGTGCGCGCCGGCATCCTGTCCCTGCCCAAGGGCCAGGCCGAGGGAGCGATGGCGATCGGCCTGCGCAAGAACCAGGCGATGCGGCTGATCCTGCTGCCGCAGGCGGTCACCGCGATGCTCCCGGCCATCGTCAGCCAGCTCGTCGTCATCGTGAAGGACACCGCCCTCGGCGGCGCCGTCCTCACCTTCCCCGAGCTGCTCGCCGCGGCCAACACGATGAGTGGCTACTACGGCGCCAACATCATCGCCAGCCTCACGGTGGTGTCGGTGCTCTTCATCGCGCTCAACTTCGCCCTCACCTCCTTCGCCTCCTGGCTCGAGGCACGGCTGCGCCGCAGCAAGCGCGGCACGGGCGCGGTGGTGGGCGCCGACCGGCTCGAGGAGCTCAACGCGGCCGAGGTCGGCGGCGTCCAGAAGACCGGTGGGGACGGCAACGCCTGACGCACACCCTGCTGTCCCGACATGGCTGTGGCCCGCTCCTCCGGCGGGCCACAGCCATGTCGGGACGGGGACGGCAGCGGCGACGCGCGAAATTCATCCCGGTACGGGCCGGGCCTGTGTGATGAGCAGTCAAGTGGTGTGACGGAACCGGACCGTTTTCATGATCGCCGACCGTGCCGGTCACTTGACGCAAGCACCGGCAGTAGGTTGCATACGTTCTGTGATCGCGCACCCTGCTCCATCGTCCTGTTCCTCCCTGTCCTCCGGGACGTCACTTCGAGCAGGGGGCGCCGCGCCGTGGACCCGGTGATCATCGTCGGAGCGGGACCCGTCGGGCTCGCGCTCGCCCTGGCGCTGGCGCGTCAGGAGGTGCCGTGCGTGGTCCTCGACGAGGGTCCGGGCAAGGACGAACCGCGGCCTGCCCGGTCGGTGGTGCTGCGCGAGGACACCACGGCGCTGCTGGAGCGGCTGAGCGGTGCGCCACTGTCCCGGGCCGGCTCCCGTTGGGCCGGATGGCGTGCGATGCGGCGCAAGCAGGTGACGCACGAGGTCACTTTCGACGCCACCGCGCCCGCACCCGTGCACATCGCCCAGCACGTCCTCACCGGTGCCCTGCGCGCGGCCCTCACCCGTGAACGGCTCGTCGAGGTCGCCGTGGACAGCCGTCTGGACTCCCTCGAACAGGATCCCTCCGGCATCACCGCGCACACCCGCGGCCCCAGGAGCACGTGGTGGCGAGGCAGTTACCTGGTCGGCTGCGACGGCCCCCGTTCCACCGTGCGCAAGCTCCAGGACATCCGCTTCCCCGGGCGCACGGCGGTGGAACGTCACGCCGTGGCCGCACTGCGTACGGAGCTTCCCCGGTCCGGCGAAGCGTTGCTGCACCGGACGCCGCCGTGGCGCTCCTCCGGCCCCTTCGCCGGGGAGGTCACCGCGCGTCCGCTGCCGGACGGCGTGTGGCGTCTGGACTGGCTGCTGCCACCGGGCAAGGAACTGGTCACCCCCGAGCTGCTGCTGGACCGGATCCGGGAGACCCTCGCCGGCTGGGCCGACGGCCCGACGCCACCGTACGAACTGCTCGACACCGGGGTCCACACCGTCCACCACCGGCTCGCCCGGCGCTGGCGGGCGGACCGCGTGTTCCTCGCCGGGGACGCCGCGCATCTGCTCGGCTCGCTGGGCACGCACGGGCTGGACGAGGGGCTCCGCGACGTCGACAACCTCGCCTGGAAGCTGGCCCTGGCCTGGCACCACGGCCACCACGAAGCGCTGCTCGACAGCTACCAGGCCGAGCGGCGCGCGATCGTCTCCGCCCGGCTGCGCGCCGCCGATCAGGCGCTGCCGCTGCTGCGGGGCGGTGGAGGGCTGCGTTCCTACGTGCCCGGCTCCGCCCGCGGTCATGACGCGCTCCTGGTGGACGGCCATCTGGGCCAGGGGCCGCTGGGGGCGCCGGGCGGGCACTCCGGATCGCCCCTCGCGCCCCGGGACCTCGAGGGCGAGGTCCCCGTCGACACGCCCTTCGGGGAGCGGGTCACCGATGTGCGGGTCACGGCGGAGGACGGCACCTTCGTCCGGCTGCGGGACCGGCTCGGCCGGGGTGCGCTGCTGGTGGTGCTGATCGCGCCGGGCACCGGGGTGTGGGAGCGCAGGCACTGGGTGTCCGCCGGGATCATGCCCCGGCTGGCGTCGGCCGTGGCGGCGCTGCCGCATCCGGCCGAACTGCTGGTCGCGGAGAGCTATCCGGGGGCGGCGGCCCACACCGTGCTGCTGGTACGCCCCGACGGTCATCTGGTCACGGCGCTCGGCGGGGTCCGCCCGGCGGACCTGTACACGGCGGCCGAGACGGTGCTCGGCGGACCGGCGGACGCGGAAACAACGGAATCAGCGGGGTCGACCGGATCAACGGCAACTGCGGGAACAGCGGGGCCGGAGGCCCGGACGGCGGCCGGAGCCGGATCACGCTGAAGTGCTGGGCACGGACGATCCCTCTCCGCGTGCTTCCGGTGGGGTCCGCATGCCGACGGCGAGTTGATCCCGTGTGCGTCGTCGTGGTCTACTCCGGTCCGTGACCGACACCTGTGTGCGCCTGTGGCGGAGGGTCCATATGGACCTCGTCCGCTACGCGGGCTGCGTGTGTCGCCCGTCCTGCTGAACTCGCGTTCCCTCTTTCCCGCGCGCCGCTCGCCGCTTCCACGCCGCTGCCGTGCGCGCTCCGCGAACCTTTCTTCAGGACGGTGCACGTGTCTGCTTCCCCTGTTCTCCCCTCCTCCCCCGTCCCCTCTTCTCCCGCGGGTTCCCCCTCTGCTCCCGGCCCTTCCCAGGACGAGCTCCTCGACTTCGTTCGGCAGGTCGCCGCCGACGCAGAGCTGGTCGCCTCCCTTCCGCTCGATCCGGAGGGCCGCACCTGGGTACGGCTCGACGGGCCCGTCGGCAGTGAGGCCTGGCTGATCGGCTGGCCGCCCGGCACGGGCACCGGCTGGCACGATCACGGGGAATCCCTCGGTGCCTTCATGACCGCGGCGGGTGAGCTGCGGGAGAACTCGCTCGCGGTGCGGCTGCCCACCGAGGGCTGGAAGACGCTGGAACTGAACGACGGCGTGGACCGGGAACGCCGGCTGACGGCCGGTGCGGGCCGCGCCTTCGGCCGGCATCACGTGCACGAGGTGCTCAACGGGTCCCCCGACCGGCACGCGGTCTCCGTCCATGCCTACTACCCTCCCCTGCCTCTGCTGCGCCGCTACCGCCGCAGCGGCCGGACCCTGCGGTTGGAGCAGGTCGAGCGCCCGGCGGACTGGCAGTGAGCGGGACACCCGAGCGGGCCGCCGGTGCCCCCGGGATCGACGAACTGCTGGAGCGGGTACGCGCGGGCTACACGCGGATCGAGGCGGTCCCCGCGTACGAGGCCGCCCGCGGCGGGGAAGCACTGCTGGTCGACATCCGGTACGCGGCCCTGCGTGACCGGGACGGCCTCATCCCCGGCGCCCTCGTCGTCGAGCGCAACGAGCTGGAGTGGCGTCTCGACCCGCGAGGCAGCCACCGCCTTCCCGAGGCGACCGGTCACGATCTGCGCGCCGTCGTGATCTGCAACGAGGGGTACGCCTCCAGCCTGGCCGCGGAGTCCCTGCACCGGCTGGGGCTCCACCGGGCCACCGACCTGATCGGCGGTTTCCAGGCCTGGCGCACGGCGGGTCTGCCGGTGCGGGCACCGGGCGGGAATCCTCAGTAGCTCCCGCCGTCCAGGAACTCGGTGTCCTCACCTTCCTCTTCCAGGGCCTGACGGACCACGCGCAGGGCGAGGCCCTCGGGATAGCCCTTGCGGGCGAGCATGCCAGCGAGGCGGCGGATCCGCTTGTCGCGGTCGAGCCCGCGGGTGGAGCGCAGCTTGCGGGCGACGAGTTCACGCGCGGTGGCCTCCTCCTGCTCGGGGTCGAGCTGGGAGACGGCCTCGTCGATCAGGGTGGCGTCGACTCCCTTGGTCCGCAGCTCCCGGGCGAGGGCACGCCGGGCCAGGCCCCGGCCGTGGTGCCGGGACTCCACCCAGGCGTCCGCGAAGGCACTGTCGTTGATCAGTCCGACCTCCTCGAACCGGGACAGCACCTCCTCGGCGGCCTCGTCCGGGATCTCCCGCTTGCGCAGGGCGTCGGCGAGCTGCTTCCGGGTGCGGGGGGTCCCGGTGAGCAGGCGCAGGCAGATGGCCCGCGCCCGCTCGACCGGGTCCCCCTCGGGCTCCTCCCGCTCGGCCCTCGAAGAGGAGGAGACGTCCCCGTCCGCCGCGGTCGCCTCACCGAAAGCCCGGCGTCCGCGCCCACCGCGCGGCCCGCCGTCACGCGAGCCGCTCCCCCGTGGGTCACCCGCACGACGGGACCCGGCGCCGCCCCGGCGCAGGCCGCCGCCCGGGGCCTCACCGGGGACGCCGGCCGTGCCGCCGGCGTCCCCGGCCGTCCCGTCCGCGCTCGCGGCTGGGTCTGCGCCGTCTCCGGGGCCCCTTCCCCAGGGGGCGCCGGAAGCGGCGAACTCGTACTCGGCCCAGTCGGTTCGTCGCGTCACGGGTCAGCTCTTGGCCGCGGCGGCCTTGGACTTGGTGGTCTTGGCAGCCGGGGCCGGAGCCACGGTCGCCTCGGCCGGAGCGGTGCCGCCGGCGGTGTCGGCGCCCTGTGCGGCGGCCGGGTCCTCGGGCCGCACGCCGACGCCGAGCTTCTCCAGGATCTTCTTCTCGATCTCG
>NZ_JBSGHG010000058.1:0-29625 GCF_053604275.1 Streptomyces sp. NPDC004051
GGTTACATTCCGAACCCGGAAGCTAAGCCCCAGAGCGCCGATGGTACTGCAGGGGGGACCCTGTGGGAGAGTAGGACGCCGCCGAACAATTTGTGACAGGGTTGGACCCCGAACTTCGGTTCGGGGTCCAACCCTTTTTTGTTCTGCGTCACTTGAAGTTCACGTCGTGCCACGAGCATCCATCCCATGGGTACTGCTGCACTGCTCAGGGCCGCCGGTGTCGGAGTCGGTGACGAGGTGGTCGTGTCCGCCTTCGGGAACGTGGAAGTCGCCGAGGCCGTCACCCTTGCCGGCGCGTTGCCGGTGTTCGCCGAGATAGATCCGGTGACCTACTGCCTTGCACCGGCGGCCGTGGAAGCCGCCATAACTCCGCGGACGGCAGCCGTTGTTGCCGTCCACCGCTTCGGCAGACAGGCCGACATCGCCCGGCTGCACATCCTCGGGCAGCGGCACGGCCTGCTGATACTGGAGCGCGGGGAGTCCGAGGGGGCGTACGACGAGATCGCTCGGCGCAGGGCGCGGGCGGCCTATCTCGACGTGAAACTGCGAGGTGTCCGAACGCCCGACGGCGGCGACGGGCACACCTACCAGCAGTACGTCGTGCGAGTTCCCGGCAACGGGCGCCCGGACCGGGACGCTTTCGCGCAAGCCGTACGGGCCAAGGGAGTTGACTGCAGGGTGCCGGTGAAGACGCCCGTGCACCGGCTGCCCGGGTTCCGGCGGTGCGTGTCTCTGCCCGAGACCGAGCGGGCCGCCGACGAGACGCTGGCCCTGCCCGTGGACGCCGTGCTGACCAAGCGGGACATGCAGCGTGTGGCGTCGGCCTGTAACGCGCTGGGCGGGCTGCTCCAGACGGCTCTCTGAGCTCTCTGAGTCGTGGTTGGGAGCACCGGGCCGGTCAGGGTATGATCTATTCCGTTGCCGCAGCGGGAAACCGCAGAGCGGCAGCAGGCCCCTATAGCTCAGTCGGCAGAGCGTCTCCATGGTAAGGAGAAGGTCAACGGTTCGATTCCGTTTGGGGGCTCCGACAGAAAGGCCCCGCCCACAAGGGCGGGGCCTTTCTCATGCCCTGCTGCTCAGTCCTGGTGGAGGCCCGGGACGCGCATGGCGAGGATCGCCATGTCGTCGGAGGGGGCGTCGGAGGCGAAGCGTTCCACGGCGCGCATGATGCGGGCGGCGACCGCCCCCGCGGTGAGGCCCGTGCAGGTCGTCAGGACTTCGGCGAGGCCGTCGTCACCCAGCATGTTCAGGCCCTCACGGCGCTCGGTGACACCGTCGGTGACGCACAGCAGGACGTCGCCCGGGTCGAGGGTGACCGTCTGCTCGTACAGGTCCAGGTCCTCGAGGACACCGAGGAGGGGCTGCGGTTCGGCGGCGGGTTCCACGGTGCCGTCCTGGCGCAGGCGCAGCGGGAGGGGGTGGCCCGCGCACACCACCTTCAACTCCGCGCTGCCGTCCTCCTGCGGGCGCAGCTCGCCGTAGAGGAGGGTGAGGAAGCGGCTGCGGGCGCCCTCGTCGAGGATGGCGGAGTTCAGGCGTTCGAGGACTGCCGGACCGCTGAGGCCCTCGCGGGCCAGCAGCCTCAGGGCGTGCCGGGCCAGTCCGGTGACGGCCGCGGCGTTCGGGCCCGTGCCGCAGACGTCGCCGATGGCGAAGCCGTAGGCGCCGTCGCTGATCGGGAACAGGTCGTAGAAGTCGCCGCCGACCTCGTTGCCCTCGCCGGCCGCTCGGTAGATGACCTCGACCTCGACGCCGTCGATCACGGGGAGTTCCGGCGGCAGGAGGCTGCGCTGGAGGGACTGGCTGATGGCCGTGCGCTCGGAGTAGAGGCGGGCGTTGTCCAGGGCCAGGGCGGCCCGGCGGGAGAGGTCCTCGGCGAGTTCCAGGATCTCCTGCCGGAAGTGTTCGTCGGTCGGTTTGCCGAGCGTCAGCATGCCGATGACGCGGTTGCGGGCGACCAGGGGGAGGACCACCGTCTCGCCACCCACCGCGGCGGCCGTGGTGAGGGTGGGGCCGATGCCGGGGGTGATCTGGTTGCTCAGGCCGAGGCTGCGCATGGAGGTGCGCAGGGCCGCCTGGTGGGCCACCTCGCCGGGCGCCGACCACACGCGGGCGCCGGGGGTGGGGACGGGCTCGGGCGGGGGCATCTTCGAGAGCAGGGACTTGATGCCGTCGATGAGTTCCTCGTCCTCGTGCAGGACGTAGGAGAGATAGGGGTCGGAGGCCTGGTCGGCGATCGTGTAGACGGCGCACCAGGTGGCCAGGGTGGGAACGGTCATCTGGGCCATGAGCGCCAGGGTCTGGTCGCGGTCCAGGGTGCCGGCCAGCAGGTCGGAGGCCTCGACGAGGAAGCTCAGTGAGCCGCGGCGCAGTCGTTCCAGCTCGCCCAGGCGGGCCGACTCAACGGCCAGGGCGATGCGGTCGGCGGCGAACTGCAGGCGCAGCGCCTCCTCGTTGGAGTATCTTCCGGCCCCCTCCGCGGCGACGCCGAGAGAGCCGGTGAGGCGGCCCTCGACCTTGAGCGGGACGGTGACGACCGAGCGCATGCCGGTGCCGTTGAGGAGGGGGACCGCGCCGGGCAGGGCGGCGAGGTCGTCGTGGACGGACGGCATCCGGGCGGAGCCGTAGCGGCCGGAGCCGGCCTCGACCGGGACGCGGGCGAAGCGCTGTCGGGTGGAGGGCAGGCCGGTGGAGGCGCGTACCTCGAGTTCGGTCTCGTCGTCGGTGGCGAGCAGGAGGAAGGCGGAGTCGCCGTCGAGCATGTCGCGGGCGCGTTCCACCGTGCGCTGGAGGAGGCTGTCGAGGTCGTCGGGGGCGGGCGAGCCGATGAACACCTCGAAGGGGTCGGTGCTCTGGTTCTCGGAGGTGTCGGAGGAGGTGACCCGCAACGGGGTCTGCAGGACGGCCCGTTCGTGGTCCCTGACGAGGAGGCACACGGTGGACGGGTCGCCGTCCGCGTCGCGGACGCGCAGGTGGGAGGCGTAGACGGGGATCACTCGACCGTGGGCGTCTCTTATGCCGTAGCTGCCTTCCCAGCGGGAGAGCCGGAGTGCCTCCGCGATGCCGGTGCCGGTGCCGGGAGTGTGCGGCCAGGCCGCGAGGTCGGTGAGCGGTTTGCCGGTGACCTGGTCGGCCCGGTAGTCGAAGAGCTCTTCCGCGTCCTCGTTCCAGGAGGAGATGGCGCCGGCCCGGTCGATCTGCACGACGGCGACGCGGACCCGGGTGTCGGCGATGGGCAGGAGGTCGGACGGCAGTGCCGGACCGGCCGCGCGGGTGCCCACCGGGCGCTCGGGAACGTCGAGTTGGAACCAGACGGTCTTGTAGGTGGGGCTGTACTCCACGCCCCAGCGGTCGGCCAGGGCCGCGCAGAGCTGGAGGCCGCGTCCGCCCTCGCGGTCGGGGCTGCCCATGCTGACGGCCGAGCCCTGGAGCGGTACTTCGCGTTCCGGATACCGGTCGGACACCTCGATCCGTACGCCGTCGTCGCCGCGCAGGCACAGGAGGTCGGCGGAGGTGCCGGCGTGGACCACGGCGTTGGTGACGAGCTCACTGGTGAGGACCACGGCGTCGTCGATGATGTCGGCGAACCCCCACCCCTGGAGGGTGTCGCGGACGAAGGCGCGGGCACTCGCGACCGACCGTCCGACGGGCTCGAAGCTGGCGGCCGCGCGCGCGGTGATCACAGAACTCCTCGGCCGGTTCTCTGCGGGCATGGTTCCATGGCCGACCGGTTCGTCCCGCTGGTGCGGCAGGCCGTTCGTCGGCCGTGGGTCCGGGGGCTGGTCCCCCGGGATCAGTCCGGTGGTCATGTGTGCGGCCGCCCTCCGATGCCCGCTCGACTCCGTGCCGGCCATCGCCCGGGCCGGACGGACCGGCGTGGCTGGACAGCCGCATGCAAGGTTACTTACCTTCGCGGTCCGAGCGGATGCCGGTCTGCGGTGTTTCCGCCCGGAGGTGTCCGAGGCCCGGAAGCCGTGCGGACGATGTGCGAAGCTGCCGAACTGTTATGGCCTGGTTCGGTGGGGGTGAAACACTGGGCAGGCTTGTCGTTGCGAAGGTCAGGACAGGCGGGGTGTCTTCCGTGCCGGGCGTGCAGTGGCCCCGGGTGGCACCCCGGCCGGCCGGGCAGGTATCGCGGCAGTACAAGAACATGCACGAGTAAGCAGAGTAAACAGTAGAGACAGCTTTCTCGGGTGCGCCGTGCGGTGGCGCCCGAGCACAAGCAGTGACGGTCGACCCCTGCGGGAGGGACACAGTGGAGTCTGGCGCAGCGACGCGGGGCACGAACACGCGCGCGAAGGGCGGACGGTCCCTGAGTGGGCAGGGCAGGGCGCGGGGCGGGACCACCGAGGTGGACTCGGCGGCCCTGAACCGTTTGATGGTGGCCCTGGTGGCGATGCGGGACGGCAACTTCCGCAAGCGGCTCACGGTGTCCGGTGACGGCCCGATGTCGGAGATCGCCGCGGTCTTCAACGAGGTGGCCGACCGCAATCTCCATCTGACGGGTGAGCTGGCGCGGGTGCGGCGCATGGTGGGGCGTGAGGGGAAGCTCACCGAGCGCCTGGAGACGGGGCCCTGCGAGGGTTCCTGGTCGACCGCGATCGACAACTCGAACGCGCTGGTGGACGACCTGGCACGGCCCGTTTCCGAGGTCAGCCGGGTGCTGTCGGCGGTGGCCGAGGGTGATCTGTCGCCACGGATGGAGTTGCGGACGCAGATCGCCGACGGTTCGGGGCAGCCGCTGCGCGGGGAGTTCCTGAAGGTCGGCCGTACCGTCAACAACCTGGTCGACCAGCTGTCGAGTTTCACCGACGAGGTCACCCGAGTGGCCAGCGAGGTCGGCACCGAGGGCAAGCTGGGCGGTCAGGCCCGGGTGCGCGGCATGTCCGGTTCGTGGAAGGACCTCACGGACTCGGTCAACACCATGGCGGAGCGGCTGACGGCGCAGGTGCGCGACATCGCGCTGGTGACGACGGCGGTGGCCCGCGGCGACCTGTCGCGCAAGGTCACCGTGCACGTCGAAGGCGAGATGCTGGAGCTGAAGAACACCGTCAACACGATGGTGGACCAGCTCTCGGCGTTCTCCTCCGAGGTGACGCGCGTCGCGCGTGAGGTGGGTACCGAGGGTGCGCTGGGCGGTCAGGCACAGGTGCCCGGGGTGGACGGCGTGTGGAAGGAACTCACCGATTCGGTGAACACCATGGCCGGGAACCTGACGGCCCAGGTGCGCGGGATCGCGGAGGTGACGACCGCCGTCGCCAACGGTGACCTGTCACGGAAGGTCACCGTGCCGGCGCGCGGCGAGGTCGCCCGGCTCGCCGAGACGATCAACCAGATGACCGAGACGCTGCGGATCTTCGCTGACGAGGTGACCCGGGTCGCCAACGAGGTCGGGGCCGAGGGGCAGCTGGGCGGTCAGGCGAACGTGCCGGGCGCCGCCGGTACCTGGAAGGACCTGACGGACTCCGTCAACACCGTGTTCCGGAACCTGACCACTCAGGTGAGGGACATCGCCGCCGTGACGACGGCGGTGGCCAACGGCGACCTGTCGCAGAAGGTCACCGTGGACGTGGCCGGCGAGATGCTGGAGCTGAAGAACACCGTCAACACGATGGTCGACCAGCTGTCCTCCTTCGGCGCCGAGGTCACGCGGGTGGCGCGCGAGGTCGGTGTCGAGGGTGAGCTGGGCGGTCAGGCGCAGGTGCCGGGGGCGGCGGGGACCTGGAAGGACCTGACGGACTCCGTCAACACCGCGTTCCGCAACCTCACCGGTCAGGTGAGGAACATCGCCCAGGTGACGACGGCGGTGGCCAACGGCGACCTGTCGCAGAAGGTCACCGTCGACGTCTCCGGTGAGATGCTCCAGCTGAAGAACACCGTCAACACGATGGTGGACCAGCTGTCGAGCTTCGCCGACCAGGTCACGCGCATGGCCCGGGACGTGGGCACGGAGGGCCGGCTGGGCGGTCAGGCCCGCGTGGACGGCGTGTCGGGCACCTGGAAGGAACTCACCGACTCCGTCAACTCGATGGCCTCCAATCTGACCGGCCAGGTGCGCAACATCGCCCAGGTCACCACGGCGGTCGCCCGGGGTGACCTGTCGCAGAAGATCACCGTGGACGCGCGCGGCGAGATCCTGGAGCTGAAGAACACCGTCAACACGATGGTGGACCAGCTGTCGAGCTTCGCCGACCAGGTCACCCGGGTGGCCCGTGAGGTGGGCACGGAGGGCCGGCTCGGCGGTCAGGCGCAGGTGCCCGGCGTCGCCGGGGTGTGGCGCGACCTCACCGACTCCGTGAACGGCATGGCCGGCAATCTCACCGCGCAGGTGCGCAACATCGCCCAGGTGGCGACGGCGGTGGCCCGGGGTGACCTGTCGCAGAAGATCACCGTGGACGCGCGCGGCGAGATCCTGGAGCTGAAGAACACCCTGAACACGATGGTGGATCAGCTGTCATCGTTCGCCGAGGAGGTCACGCGGGTGGCCCGTGAGGTGGGTACGGAGGGCCAGCTCGGCGGCCAGGCCGAGGTGCAGGGCGTCTCCGGCACCTGGAAGGACCTCACCCAGTCGGTGAACGGGATGGCGAACAACCTGACCCTCCAGGTGCGCAACATCGCCGAGGTCACCACCGCGGTGGCCCAGGGCGACCTGTCGAAGAAGATCACCGTCGACGCCAAGGGCGAGATCCTCGCGCTCGTCACCACCGTCAACACGATGGTGGACCAGCTCTCGTCGTTCGCCGAGCAGGTGACCAGGGTGGCGCGTGAGGTGGGCACCGAGGGCATCCTCGGCGGCCAGGCCCACGTGCCCGGGGTCACGGGCATCTGGAAGGACCTGAGCGACAACGTCAACCTGATGGCCAAGAACCTCACCACCCAGGTGCGGAACATCTCCGAGGTCTCCGCCGCGGTCGCCAACGGCGACCTGACGCGGCAGGTCACCATCGAGGCGCGCGGGGAGCTGGCGCAGCTCGCCGACACCATCAACATCATGGTGCGGACGCTGAGTTCGTTCGCCGAGCAGGTCACCAAGGTGGCCCGCGAGGTGGGTACGGACGGCATCCTCGGCGGTCAGGCGCACGTGCCGGGTGTGGCCGGTACGTGGAAGGACCTCACCGAGTCCGTGAACCGGATGGCGTCCAATCTGACCGGCCAGGTGCGCAACATCGCCATGGTGACCACGGCCATCGCCAAGGGCGACCTGACGAAGAAGATCGACATCGACGCGCGCGGCGAGATCCTGGAGCTGAAGACCACCATCAACACGATGGTCGACCAGCTGTCGAGCTTCGCCGAGGAGGTCACCCGGGTGGCCCGCGAGGTGGGTACGGAGGGCCAGCTCGGCGGCCAGGCACGCGTGCGGGACGTCGACGGCACCTGGCGGGACCTGACCGAGTCGGTGAACGAGATGGCCGGGAACCTGACCCGGCAGGTGCGTGCCATCGCGCGGGTGGCGACCGCGGTGACCCGCGGCGACCTGAATCTGAAGATCGACGTGGACGCGTCCGGGGAGATCCAGGAACTCCAGGACTACATCAACAAGATGATCGCCAACCTGCGCGACACCACGATCGCCAACAAGGAGCAGGACTGGCTGAAGGGCAATCTGGCCCGCATCTCCGCGCTGATGCAGGGGCGCCGGGACCTGGAGGACGTGGCCTCGCTGATCATGAGCGAGCTGACGCCCGTGGTCTCCGCGCAGCACGGCGCGTTCTTCCTCTCGATGCCGCTGGTCGACGGGGAGGACGTGAGCATCGCCGAGGACGACCAGTACGAACTGCGCATGCTCGGTTCGTACGGCTACTCGCTGGGCTCCATGCCGACGTCGTTCCGGCCCGGTGAGGGGCTCATCGGGACGGCCGCCATGGAGAAGCGCACGATCCTGGTGGCGGACGCGCCCAGTGGCTACCTGAAGATCTCCTCGGGGCTCGGGGAGGCGCCGCCGGCCCAGGTGATCGTGCTTCCGGTGCTCTTCGAGGGGACCGTGCTGGGCGTCATCGAACTGGCCTCCTTC
The DNA here is from genome assembly GCF_053604275.1 of Streptomyces sp. NPDC004051. Taxonomy (NCBI): domain Bacteria; kingdom Bacillati; phylum Actinomycetota; class Actinomycetes; order Kitasatosporales; family Streptomycetaceae; genus Streptomyces; species Streptomyces sp. NPDC004051. The sequence continues at coordinate 8,015 of NZ_JBSGHG010000058.1, forward strand.
ACTCCGTTCACGCACATCCAGAAGGACTTCCTGAACCAGATCGCCGAGATGATCGCGACGAGCGTCAACACCATCTCGGTGAACACCAAGACGGAGCTGCTGCTGGCTCAGTCGCAGGAGCTGACCGAGCAACTCCGTGAGCGCTCGGCCGAGTTGGAGCAGCGGCAGAAGGCACTGCAGGCGTCCAATGCCGAACTGGAGGAGAAGGCCGAACTGTTGGCGCGGCAGAACCGCGACATCGAGGTGAAGAACACCGAGATCGAGGAGGCGCGTCAGGTCCTGGAGGAGCGTGCCGAACAACTCGCGGTCTCCATGCGCTACAAGAGCGAGTTCCTGGCCAACATGTCGCACGAGCTGCGGACGCCGCTCAACTCCCTGCTGATCCTGGCCAAGCTGCTCGCCGACAACGCCGAGGGGAACCTCTCCCCGAAGCAGGTCGAGTTCGCCGAGACCATCCACGGAGCGGGCTCCGACCTGCTGCAGCTGATCAACGACATCCTCGACCTGTCGAAGGTCGAGGCGGGCAAGATGGACGTCTCCCCGACGCGTATCGCGCTCGTCCAGCTCGTGGACTACGTGGAGGCCACCTTCCGGCCGCTGACCGCGGAGAAGGGCCTGGACCTGTCGGTCAGGGTCTCCCCGGAACTGCCGGGCACGCTGCACACCGACGAGCAGCGGCTGCTCCAGGTGCTGCGCAACCTGCTGTCGAACGCGGTGAAGTTCACCGACTCGGGGTCGGTCGAGCTGGTCATCCGGCCCGCCCGGGACGACGTTCCGCAGGCCATCCGGGAGCAGTTGCTGGAGGCCGGTTCGCTGACCGACCCGGACGCCGACCTGATCGCGTTCTCGGTGTCCGACACGGGCATCGGGATCGCCGCCAGCAAGATGCGGGTGATCTTCGAGGCGTTCAAGCAGGCGGACGGCACGACCAGCCGCAAGTACGGCGGTACGGGGCTCGGGCTGTCCATCTCGAGGGAGATCGCACAGCTGCTCGGTGGTGAGATCCACGCGCAGAGCGAACCGGGCCGCGGCTCGACGTTCACGCTGTATCTCCCGCTGTACCCGAGCGAGTTGCCCCCGCACGGTTACCAGCAGTCCATGCCGACGCTGGAGAGCGGCGGTCCGACGGCGTCGGTGGTGTCCGCCGGCCCCGCGGTGGTGACACCGGCCGAGGTGACGTCGTACCGGGAGACCCAGAGCGGTCCGGCCGCGCTGTTCCGGCGGCGCCGCAGGCCGCTGCCCCAGCTGGAGCGGCAGCCCGCGCCGCAGGCCCCCGGGCAGGGGTCCGGCTCGGAGCCGGAGCCGGAGCATGAGCAGGAGCCGGTGGCCCGGTCGCACCGCGGTATCCGGTTCGGCGGGCAGAAGGTGCTCATCGTCGACGACGACATCCGCAACGTGTTCGCGCTGACCAGCGTCCTGGAGCAGCACGGCCTTTCCGTGCTGTACGCGGAGAACGGCCGCGAGGGCATCGAGGTGCTGGAGCAGCACGACGACGTGGCGGTCGTCCTGATGGACATCATGATGCCCGAGATGGACGGTTACGCGACGACGACGGCGATCCGTCGGATGCCGCAGTTCGCGGGGCTCCCGATCATCGCGCTCACCGCGAAGGCGATGAAGGGCGACCGGGAGAAGGCGATCGAGTCGGGGGCCTCCGACTACGTGACGAAGCCCGTCGACCCGGATCACCTGCTGTCGGTGATGCAGGAATGGATGAGGGGCGCGGGAGGCGCGAGCGGTGCGAGGGGGCCTGAGGGGGCGTGAGGAGGATCTGAGGGCGACACCGCGGGAGTGGGGGCGCGTGGGCGGCGCCCCCACGGCGTGCGATGGTGGTGGAAGGCTTCGCCGCGCACGGGGGACCGCTGCCGTGGTGTGTGCGAAGTTGTGTAGAAGTACGTGATCCGGGGAACCTTCTGGTCTCCTGCCGCGTTTCCGCTACGTGCACAGTGACATCACGGTGACAGGGTGTGGCGACAGGCGGGGTGCGGCTACGATGACCGGCACAAGGACGGGCGGCGCAAGGGAGTCGTCCCCTGGAGCGGCACCCGCCGGTGCCCATCCAGGACCTGCGGACAGGGGAGGCCCCAAGCCGGGGCGAGGAGGGCGGGCCATGGTGCAGAAGGCCAAGATCCTCCTGGTCGATGACCGGCCGGAGAATCTGCTGGCGCTGGAGGCGATCCTCTCGGCGCTCGATCAGACGCTGGTACGGGCATCCTCCGGGGAGGAAGCGCTCAAGGCGCTGCTCACGGACGATTTCGCGGTCATCCTGCTGGATGTCCAGATGCCGGGCATGGACGGCTTCGAGACCGCGGCGCACATCAAGCGGCGGGAGCGGACCCGGGACATCCCGATCATCTTCCTCACCGCGATCAACCACGGTCCGCACCACACCTTCCGCGGCTACGCGGCAGGCGCGGTCGACTACATCTCCAAGCCGTTCGACCCGTGGGTGCTGCGCGCGAAGGTCTCGGTCTTCGTCGACCTGTACATGAAGAACTGCCAGCTGAGGGAGCAGGCGGGGCTGTTGCGGCTCCAGTTGGAGGGCGACGAGAAGGAGGCCGGGGAGCAGAAGGAGCCCGTCGGCCTGCTCGCCGAACTCTCCGCGCGGCTCGCGGCTGTCGAGGAACAGGCCGAGGCCCTGACCAAGCAGCTCAACGACGAATCCACCGACGCGGCCGCGGTGGCCACGGCGGCCCACCTGGAGCGCAAGCTCACGGGGTTGCGGCGCGCGTTGGACGCGCTGGAGCCGGGCACGGGACCCGCGTCGCCGATGCCGTCGCAGAACTGACCGGCGGGGTACGGCTCTTGCCGCTCACCCGCCGCGGTCCCGAGGTGAGGCGGCGTCAGTTCGGCACCCCTGTCGAAGCGACACGAACGGGTGAAGCGTCTGGCACGCGTGTCCACAGGCGTCTCCACCGGTAACCTCACCCCCATGGCCTCACGTCCCTCCGCCGCCAAGAAGCCGCCCGCGAAGAAGGCGGCTGCTTCCGCGAAGGCTCCGGCGAAGAAGGCCGCCGCGAAGAAGCCGCCCGCGAAGAAGACCGCGGCCGGAAAAGCCGCCGCGGCCAAGAGGGCCGCGGCGAGGAAGCCCGCGCCCAGACCTGCTCCCAGCCCGACGGGCGGCCTCTACCGCCTGGTGCGCGCCCTGTGGCTCGGCCTGGCGCACGCCGTCGGAGCGGTCTTCCGCGGCATAGGGCAGGGCGCCAGGAACCTCGACCCCGCCCACCGCAAGGACGGCCTCGCGCTGCTGCTGCTCGGCATCGGCCTCGTCGTCGCCGCGGGCACCTGGGCCGACCTCGAGGGGCCCGTGGGCGACCTCGTGGAGATCCTGGTCACCGGTGCCTTCGGCCGGCTCGACCTGCTGGTGCCGATCCTGATCGGGGTCGTCGCCGTGCGCCTCATCCGGCACCCGGAGAAGCCGGAGGCCAACGGCCGCATCGTCATCGGTCTGTCGGCCCTCCTCATCGGGGTGCTCGGCCAGATCCACATCGCCTGCGGCTCGCCCGCCCGCAGCGAGGGCATGCACGCCATACGGGACGCCGGCGGGCTCATCGGCTGGGGCGTGTCCACGCCGCTCTCGTACACCGTGACCGATGTGCTCGCCGTGCCCCTGCTGGTGCTGCTCACCGTCTTCGGTCTGCTGGTCGTCACGGCCACCCCGGTCAACGCCGTCCCGCAGCGACTGCGGCTGCTCGGCACCCGGCTGGGGCTCGTCCACGACCGGACAACGGAGCAGTACGCCGAGTACGGCGAGTACAGCGGCGACGACGAGCGTTACGAGGAGCAGTGGCGCGAGGCGCTGCCCGCGAGCCGCCGGGGCCGCGGACGGGCGCCCCAGGAGCACGAACCCGGCGCCCCCGGCGGCGCGGAGCAGGAAGCGCTCTCCCGGCGGCGCTCCCGCCCGCGCCGGTCCGCGGTGCCGCAGCCCGACACGGACCGGCCGATGGACGCCGTGGACGTGGCCGCCGCTGCCGCCGCCGCGCTCGACGGCGCGGTGCTGCACGGGATGCCGCCCTCGCCGATCGTCGCCGACCTCACCCAGGGCGTACGCGCGGGGGACCGCGAGCCGACCACGCCGACACCGGTCCCGGTCGCCCGTCCCCGGCAGGAGAGGCCGCGGGAGGACGAACCGAAGCGGGAGAAGCCCAGGGCGGGCATCCTGGACATGACGAAGGCGCCGCCCGCCGAACCCCGGGACCTGCCCGCCCGCGCGGAGCAACTCCGGCTCTCCGGTGACATCACCTACTCGCTGCCCTCCCTCGGCCTGCTCCAGCGCGGCGGCCCGGGCAAGGCGCGCAGCGCGGCCAACGACGTCGTGGTCGACGCTCTGCGGAAGGTCTTCACCGAGTTCAAGGTGGACGCCGACGTCACCGGCTTCACCCGCGGCCCGACCGTCACCCGCTATGTGGTGGAACTCGGACCGGCCGTCAAGGTCGAGCGGGTGACCGCGCTGACGAAGAACATCGCGTACGCCGTCGCCAGCCCCGACGTACGCATCATCAGCCCCATTCCCGGAAAGTCCGCCGTCGGCATCGAGATCCCGAACACCGACCGGGAGATGGTCAACCTCGGCGACGTCCTGCGGCTCGCGGAGTCCGCCGAGGACGACGACCCGATGCTGGTCGCCTTCGGCAAGGACGTCGAGGGCGGCTACGTCATGCACTCGCTGGCGAAGATGCCGCACATCCTGGTCGCCGGCGCCACCGGCTCCGGCAAGTCGTCCTGCATCAACTGCCTGATCACGTCGGTGATGATGCGGGCGACACCGGAGGACGTCCGGATGATCCTGGTCGACCCCAAGCGCGTGGAGCTCACCGCCTACGAGGGCATCCCGCACCTGATCACACCGATCATCACCAACCCCAAGCGGGCCGCCGAGGCGCTCCAGTGGGTCGTCCGCGAGATGGACCTGCGCTACGACGACCTGGCCGCCTACGGGTACCGGCACATCGACGACTTCAACCGCGCGGTGCGCGCCGGCAAGGTCGAGCCTCCGGAGGGCAGCGAGCGCGAACTCCAGCCGTACCCGTACCTGCTGGTGATCGTCGACGAGCTGGCCGACCTGATGATGGTCGCCCCGCGCGACGTCGAGGACGCCATCGTGCGCATCACGCAGCTCGCGCGGGCGGCCGGTATCCACCTGGTGCTCGCCACGCAGCGGCCCTCGGTCGACGTCGTCACCGGTCTGATCAAGGCCAACGTGCCCTCCCGGCTCGCGTTCGCCACCTCGTCCCTCGCGGACTCGCGGGTCATCCTCGACCAGCCCGGGGCCGAGAAGCTGATCGGCAAGGGCGACGGCCTCTTCCTGCCGATGGGGGCGAGCAAACCCACCCGCATGCAGGGTGCGTTCGTGACCGAGGAAGAGATCGCCGGTGTCGTCCGGCACTGCAAGGAGCAGATGACGCCCGTCTTCCGGGAGGACGTCGTCGTCGGGACCCAGCAGAAGAAGGAGATCGACGAGGACATCGGCGACGACCTCGACCTGCTGTGCCAGGCGGCCGAACTGGTCGTCTCCACCCAGTTCGGGTCGACGTCCATGCTCCAGCGCAAGCTGCGCGTGGGCTTCGCGAAGGCCGGTCGGCTCATGGACCTCATGGAGTCCCGGAACATCGTCGGGCCGAGCGAGGGTTCGAAGGCGCGTGACGTTCTGGTGAAGGCCGACGAACTGGATGGAGTGCTCGCGCTGATCCGGGGGGAGTCTGAAGGGTAGGAGGGACACGGCCGTTGCTCCGCAGCAGCCGGACGGCGGATCGTGACCCACCCGTGAGGGAGCGCCGCGCAACCGTTTCCCCTCTCCGTACGTCAACGTGAGGGAAGTGCCGCAACGCAGTTCCACCATCGGTGTGCAGGGCCATTCCGATGGCGTACAAAGCACCACCGTCCGGTTGCCCCATCCTTTTGTCATCCCCCTAGACTGAATTTCCAGCACAGGTGGCTACACGCTCGAAAGGCGCCCCCGTGTCCATCGGCAACTCCCCTGAAGACGAGCGTCCGTTCGAAGACGTATCCGAGGAAGCCCGCCCCTCCGTCGGCCGTGCGCTGCAGCAGGCGCGCATCGCCGCCGGCCTCACCGTCGACGACGTCACCACCGCCACCCGGGTCCGCATCGCCATCGTGCGCGCCATCGAGGCGGACGACTTCGAGCCCTGCGGCGGCGACGTCTACGCGCGCGGGCACATCCGGACCCTGGCCAGGGCCGTACGACTCGACCCCGCTCCGCTGATCGCCCAGTACGAGGCCGAGCACGGAGGCCGCCCGGCCCCCACCCCGGCCTCGCCCCTGTTCGAGGCGGAACGCATCCGTCCGGAGCGGCGCGGACCCAACTGGACCGCGGCCATGGTCGCCGCGATCGTCGCCGTGGTCGGCTTCGTCGGGTTCACCATGGTCAAGGGCGGCGACGAGGGCGGCAAGGAGAACGTCGCCGACGGAGCCACCCCCAGTACGTCCGCCCCGGCCACCCCCAAGTCCGAGAAGCCCGCCGACCCCGAGCCGGAACCCTCGGACAGCGCCATCGCGGCCGCTCCGCAGGACAAGGTGACCGTCATGGTGAGCGCCCCCGACGGGCGCAGCTGGATCTCCGCCAAGGACCACAGCGGCCGGCTGCTCTTCGACGGGCTGCTCAAGCAGGGCGAGTCCAAGACCTTCCAGGACAGCACCAAGATCAACCTGGTACTCGGTGACGCCGGCGCGATCGACCTCTTCGTCAACGGCAAGAAGATCGAGGACGACTGGCAGCCGGGGGCCGTGGAGCGCCTCACCTACACGAAGGGCGACCCGCAGGCCGGATAGCCGGATGCGGACGCCGCCCCGCCGACCGGGGCCGGCCCGGACGGGCCGGCCCCGGTCGGCCAACCCCGTCGACGAGGGGTGTCGGCGGGACGAAGTAGTCTTGAGCCCATGCCTGAACGCCGCACCGTCGCACTCGTCACCCTTGGCTGCGCCCGTAACGAGGTGGACTCGGAGGAGCTCGCAGGCCGTTTGGAGGCGGACGGCTGGCAGCTCGTGGAGGACGCCGGAGAAGCGGACGTCGCCGTCGTGAACACCTGCGGCTTCGTCGAAGCCGCCAAGAAGGACTCCGTCGACGCCCTCCTGGAGGCCAACGACCTCAAGGGTCACGGAAGAACGCAGGCCGTGGTGGCGGTGGGCTGCATGGCCGAGCGGTACGGCAAGGAGCTGGCCGAGGCGCTCCCCGAGGCCGACGGCGTGCTCGGCTTCGACGACTACACCGACATCTCGGACCGCCTCCAGACCATCCTGAACGGCGGCATCCACGCCTCCCACACCCCCCGTGACCGGCGCAAGCTGCTGCCGATCAGCCCGGCCGAGCGCCAGGAGTCGGCCCCGTCCGTCGCGCTGCCGGGGCACGGCCCGGTGGACCTCCCCGACGGCGTCGCCCCGGCCTCCGGACCCCGCGCGCCCCTGCGGCGCCGGCTGGACGGCGCCCCGGTCGCCTCGGTGAAGCTCGCCTCCGGCTGCGACCGGCGCTGCTCCTTCTGCGCCATCCCGTCCTTCCGCGGCTCCTTCATCTCGCGCCGCCCCAGCGACGTGCTGAACGAGACCCGGTGGCTGGCCGAGCAGGGCGTGAAGGAGATCATGCTGGTCTCCGAGAACAACACCTCCTACGGCAAGGACCTCGGCGACATCCGCCTGCTGGAGTCCCTGCTGCCCGAACTCGCCGAGGTCGACGGCATCGAGCGGGTCCGCGTCAGCTACCTCCAGCCCGCCGAGATGCGCCCCGGCCTGATCGACGTGCTGACCTCCACACCGGGGGTCGTCCCGTACTTCGACCTGTCCTTCCAGCACTCCGCGCCCGGCGTGCTGCGCGCGATGCGCCGCTTCGGCGACACCGACCGCTTCCTGGAGCTCCTCGACACCATCCGGGGCAAGGCGCCCGAGGCCGGTGTGCGCTCCAACTTCATCGTCGGCTTCCCCGGCGAGTCCGAGGCCGACCTCGCCGAGCTCGAGCGGTTCCTGAACCACGCCCGGCTGGACGCCATCGGCGTCTTCGGCTACTCCGACGAGGAGGGCACCGAAGCGGCGACGTACGAGCACAAGCTGGACGAGGACGTCGTCGCCGAGCGGCTGGCGCATGTCTCCCGGATGGCCGAGGAACTCGTCTCGCAGCGCGCCGAGGAGCGGGTCGGCGAGACCGTGCACGTGCTGGTGGAGTCCGTCGACGACGAGGAGGGCGTGTACGGGCGTGCGGCGCACCAGGCCCCCGAGACGGACGGCCAGGTGCTGCTCACGAGCGGCACGGGTCTGCGTCCGGGCCGTATGGTCGAGGCGAAGGTCGTCGGCACGGAGGGTGTCGACCTGGTGGCCGAGCCGCTCTTCCAGGCTTCGCCCGCGTTGAGTCAGGAGGCTGGCAGATGACGGGTGTCCCGGCATCCGCGGCGGGAGGCCCCTCCGGCGCGAGGAGGGCGCCGGCGAGTCCGGCGGGCCGTCCGAGGGCCGGTGGGACCGCGGGCGGTGACGCCTCCCGGACCTCGGTTTCCGGCGGCATGACCGACCGCGTCCCGGGCGGCGAGGGCAGTGGCCGCGGCGGTGACGACCGTGACCGCGACGGGCAGTCGGCGCGGGGCGGGAAGATCACGGCGGCGGCCGTGAACCAGGCCAGCGTCTGGAACGTCGCCAACCTGCTCACCATGCTCCGGCTGGTGCTCGTCCCGGCCTTCGTCGCCCTCATGCTCGCCGACGGCGGATACGACCCGGCCTGGCGCGCGTTCGCGTGGGCGGCCTTCGCCGTCGCCATGATCACCGATCTGTTCGACGGTCATCTGGCGCGCACCTACGACCTGGTCACCGACTTCGGCAAGATCGCCGACCCCATCGCCGACAAGGCGATCATGGGAGCGGCGCTGATCTGTCTCTCCTCGCTGGGCGACCTCCCCTGGTGGGTCACCGGTGTCATCCTCGGCCGGGAACTCGGCGTCACCCTGCTGCGTTTCCTGGTCATCCGCCACGGCGTGATCCCGGCGAGCCGCGGGGGCAAGCTCAAGACCCTCACCCAGGGCGTGGCCGTCGGCATGTACGTGCTGGCGTTGACCGGGTGGCTGGCCACCCTGCGGTTCTGGGTGATGGCGGCGGCCGTCGTGCTCACGGTCGTGACCGGACTCGACTACGTGAGGCAGGCCATGGTGCTGCGCAGGAAGGGAATCATCGAGCGCGAAGCGGCGTTGAAAGAGCCGGAAGCTTGAGTTCCCGGGCCGCCGAAGCAGTGCGACTACTCACCGTCAAGGGTGAGACGCTCGCCGTCGCCGAGTCGCTCACCGGCGGTCTGGTCGCGGCGGATATCACTTCCGTGCCCGGAGCCTCGAAGGTCTTCCGAGGCTCGGTGACGGCCTACGCCACCGAGCTGAAGCACGGACTGCTCGGCGTCGACGCCACTCTGCTGGCGCAGCGCGGAGCGGTGGATCCGCAGGTGGCGGCCGAGATGGCGGTCGGCGTCCGCAAGGCGCTGGGCGCCGACTGGGGCATCGCGACGACGGGTGTCGCCGGTCCCGATCCCCAGGACGGACAACCCGTCGGGACGGTCTATGTGGCGGTTTCCGGGCCGTCGCCGGCGGATTCCGTTTTTGCCGCCGGCGGAAAAGTGGAGCATCTGCGATTGAACGGCGACCGGGCGGAAATTCGTATGGAGAGTGTACGGAGCGTACTCGCACTGCTTCTCGAGGAGCTTGCGGGCGAACAGACCGGGAATGAGCGGGCACAGGATACGGAACGGAACGGGGGGTTTTGATGTTTGCAGCCCAGAGTGAACACGACATCGCTCCCCGCACGGCCGCAGCGCAAGGCGGTACGGTGGGGCGAGAAGGATCCGGATACACGGCCCGAGGAGGGAGCCACCGATGATTCTGCTCCGTCGCCTGCTGGGTGACGTGCTGCGTCGGCAGCGCCAACGTCAGGGCCGTACTCTGCGCGAAGTCTCCTCGTCCGCCCGAGTCTCACTCGGCTATCTCTCCGAGGTGGAGCGGGGGCAGAAAGAGGCTTCCTCCGAGCTGCTCTCCGCGATCTGCGACGCGCTGGACGTACGGATGTCCGAGCTCATGCGGGAAGTGAGCGACGAGCTCGCCCTCGCCGAGCTGGCCCGGTCGGCTGCGGCGACCCCCAGCGAACCCGTGCCCGCGTCGGTCCGTCCGATGCTGGGTTCCGTCTCGGTGACCGGCGTGCCACCGGAACGGGTGACCATCAAGGCGCCCGCCGAGGCGGTCGACGTCGTCGCCGCCTGAGCGGTGTGAAGGTACCAGAGGCCCCGGCCGGGGTCCTTCCGGAAGATCCGGAGGGGCGTCGCCGGGGTTTTCGCTTGTCCGAGGCTCCCCGGTGCGTGCGTTTGCCGGTCCGGTGCATGGCGGCGATGGTTGAGGGAACGAGGGAGAAATCCATACGCGGTGACCGGCCTTGGAGGCGCGGATGTACGTCGTGAAGAGCCCGTTGTCCGACGAGAACCTGAAGACCGTGTCCGAGGCGCTCCAGGGTGCCCTCGTCGACCTGGTGGACCTCGCCCTGGTGGCGAAGCAGATCCACTGGAACGTCGTCGGGCAGCGCTTCCGTTCCGTGCACCTGCAGCTCGACGAGGTGGTGACCCTCGCGCGGACGCACTCCGACACCGTGGCGGAGCGTTCCGCGGCCCTGGGCGTCTCACCCGACGGGCGTGCCGCGACGGTGGCCGTCGGCAGCGGCATCGGGGTGACGCCCGAGGGCTGGGTCGACGACACGGCCGCGGTGGGCGCCATGGTGGACGCCCTGGGCGCGGTGATCGAGCGGATGCGCGAGCGGGTCGGTGCGACCGCCGAGCCGGACCCGGTGAGCCAGGACATCCTCATCTCGGCGACGGCGGATCTCGAGAAGCAGCACTGGATGTTCCAGGCCGAGAACGGGTGACGTGGCCCCGGGCGCTGTGCTGAGCGGTGCGCCCGTGTGCCGGTGGTGCGCCCTGGCCGCCCGGACGAACGCCCCGGTAACCTCCGGGCCGGAGGTGCCGGAGGTGGGGCCATGAGGGTGCAGGCAGTTCGCTGGGGTGCGGCGCTGGGGTTCGGAGCGCTGTGGTGGTGGGCCGTGGCGAGGCTGTTGCTCGTACCCGAGACGGGGGTGCTGGAGGCGACGGTCGCGGCCGGGGGGTGGGGGCTGAGCGTGCTTCCGGTGCACTGCATGCCGAAGACGCGGGCCGAAGGAGCACTGGCGTCCGGGCGCTGGCGTCGGGCCTGGAACACGGGTGCGGCCACCGCGCCCGGGAGCGGCACACCGGACGGCACCGCCTCCGGGGTCACCGCGTCCGGGGCCGCCACGGCAACGCCGCGTTCCCGTCCGGGCGGGGAGCCCGGCCGACGGTGAAGGCCGGTCCGGGGGCCGGGCCCGGCTGGCAGGTGGGGCACCAGTAGGTGGGGCGCTCGCGGGAACCGTCGCCCTGGTCGGCCCGGCGGACCGGAGTGCGGCAGCGCAGACAGGGGCGGTCCGCGCGGCCGTAGACGAACAGCTCCTGGCCACGACGGCCGGTGGTACTGCGGACCGGGCGGTCGCGGTTGTGCATCAGCAGCTTCCTGGCGGACTCGGTCAGCTTCGCGGCGCGTTCGGCGGACAGTTCGCCGACGGGCAGCCAGGGCGTGACACCGAGCAGGAAACAGAGCTCGCTCTTGTACACGTTGCCGATGCCGGCGAGGTTGCGCTGGTCCAGCAGGGCTTCGCCGAGCGGGCGGGCAGGGTCCCGGAGCAGGTTCGCCAGCGCCAGGCCGGGATCCCAGTCGGGGCCCAGGAGGTCGGGGCCGAGGTGGCCGACCACACGGTTCTCGTCGGTGGTGCGCAGGAGTTCGAGGACGGGCAGGCGGTAGCCGACGGCGGTGCGGTCGGTGTTGCCCAGGATCGCGCGGATCTGGTGGGCGGGGCCGCCACCCCAGTGCTGCCCGTGCGCGTACACCCGCCAGGAGCCGTCCATCCGCAGGTGCGAGTGCAGGGTCAGACCGCCCTCGACACGGGTGAGCAGGTGCTTGCCGCGCGAGGTGACGTCCAGGACGGCGCGGCCGGTCAGGTCGGTCGTGGCGAACCGGGGCACCCGCAGGTCGCTGCGGGTCAGCACCGTGCCGGCGAGGGCGTCGTGCAGCCGTCGCGCGGCCTGCCAGACGGTGTCTCCTTCGGGCATGGGGCAAGGGTCGCACGCTCTCGTGCGGCGGGCAGGCCCGCTGGTCAGGGGCGCAGGCGCAGGCCTCGGGGGGTGGCGACGAAGCCCGCGGCCTCCAGAAGCGCCCCGAGCGGGGACGTCAGGGCGGGAGCGCCGTTGAGCCGCTCCACCGTGACCGTGCCGAGGGAGCCCGCGCGCGCGGCCGCCGCGAGCGCTTCCGCCGCGGCCGGGAGGCGGGGATCGGCGGCGGGCTCCCCGCCCGGGTCCGCGGGCCAGGCCAGTACCGTCTTGCCGCCGCGCTCCACGTAGAGCGTCAGTTCGCCGTCGACGAGCACCACCAGCGAGCCCGCCTTGCGGCCGGGCTTGTGCCCGGCGCCCGTCGGGGGCTCGGGCCAGCCCAGCGCGGCACCGTACGCGTTCGCGGGATCGGCGGCGGCCAGGACGAGGGTGCGCAGGGCGGGGTCCGGGCCGGTGCGGCGGCCCGCGAAGGGGCCGTACGGGGGGCGCCCCCCGGGCTGCCGGAGACCGGGAACGGAGTCGCCGTCGAGGAGGCCGGAGATGCCCGGGTCCATGCCGCCCCGGTCCGGGCCGTCCGGGTCCGGGCCGTCCGGGTCCGGGCCGGGAAGGGTCTCCCCCCGCTCGCGGGCGTTGGCCGCCGCGCGGAGGCGGTCCACGGCGCCGTCCATGGCGAACTGGGCGGCTCCCAGACCTTCGACCACGTAGCCGCGCCTGGCCTGCCCGGTCTCCTCGAAGGCGGACAGGACGCGGTAGACCGCGGAGAAACCGCCCTCGACGCCCTCCGCCGAGACGGCGCCCCGGGTCACCACGCCGTGCCGGTCGAGCAGGGTGCGGGCCAGTGCGTGGGCGCGGATCGTGGGGTCGGCCTCCCGGCCCGGGAGCAGCGACCAGCGTCCGGCGACGGTCGGTGGGCCGGTGCGGGAGGTACCGCGGGCTGCTGCCGTGAGCGAGCCGTAGCGGCCGCGCGGCACCGGGCGCTTCGCTCGGTGGGCGGTCGAACCCGCGGTACGGCCCGAGCCCAGCAGGGAGCGCAGGGGAGCGAGGGTGTCGTTGGTCAGCAGGCCGGACCAGACCAGGTCCCAGAGGGCGTCGGCCAGCTGGGGATCGGTGGCCTCGGGGTGGGTGGTGGCGCGGACCTGGTCGGCGATCTGGCGGAAGAACAGGCCGTAGCCGCCGGCGAGGGCGTCCAGCACCGACCGGTGCAGGGCGGTCGTCTCCAGAGGCTGGGCGGGCGGCAGGAGCAGCGGGGCCGCGTCCGCGAGGTACAGGGAGACCCAGCCGTCCTTTCCCGGGAGGGAACCGGCACCGGCCCACACCACCTCTCCGGAAGCCGTGAGCTCGTCCAGCATCGCGGGGGAGTAGTGCGCGACCCGGGAAGGCAGGACCAGCTTCTCCAGGGCGGACGCGGGCACGGACGCTCCCTGCAACTGCTCGACGGCGCGCACCAGGCCGTCGACGCCGCGCAGCGTGTGCCCCTTGCCGATGTGCTGCCACCGGGGGAGGAACTGGGCGAGCGCGGCCGGCGGCGCCGGCTCCAGCTCGTGCCGCAGGGCGGCCAGCGAACGGCGGCGCAGCCGCCGCAGCACGGTCGCGTCGCACCACTCCTGGCCGATCCCGGCCGGGTGGAACTCGCCCTGGACGACCCTGCCCGCCGCCGAGAGCCGCTGCAGGGCGCCCTCGGTGACCGCCGTGCCCAGCCCGAAGCGGGCCGCGGCGGTGGCCGACGTGAACGGGCCGTGGGTCCGGGCGTACCGTGCGAGGAGGTCGCCCAGCGGGTCCTTGACCGGTTCGGTGAACGCCTCCGGCACACCGACCGGCAGCGCCGTGCCCAGCGCGTCGCGCAGTCGTCCGGCGTCCTCGACCGCCGCCCAGTGCTCGGTGCCGGCGACGCGGACCCGGATCGCGCGGCGGGCCGCGACCAGCTCCTGAGCCCACCCCGGCTCGGCGCCCCGCTCCGCCAGCTCGGTCCCGGTGAGCGGGCCGAGCACGCGCAGCAGGTCGGCCACGCCCTCCACGTCCTTGACCCGCCGGTCCTCGGTGAGCCACTGCAGCTCGCGCTCCAGCTCGGCCAGCACCTCGGCGTCGAGCAGCTCGCGCAGCTCCGCCCGGCCGAGCAGCTCGGCCAGCAGCCGCGAGTCCAGCGACAGGGCCGCCGCGCGGCGCTCGGCGAGCGGGGAGTCGCCCTCGTACAGGAACTGGGCGACGTACCCGAACAGGAGCGAGCGGGCGAAAGGAGACGGCTCGGGGGTGGTGACCTCGACGAGCCGCACCCTGCGGGACTCCAGATCGCCCATCAGCTCGACGAGCCCGGGGACGTCGAAGACGTCCTGGAGACACTCGCGGACGGCCTCCAGGACGATCGGGAACGAGCCGAACTCGCCCGCCACCTGGAGCAGCTGGGAGGCACGCTGACGCTGCTGCCACAGCGGGGTGCGCTTGCCGGGGTTGCGGCGCGGCAGCAGCAGCGCACGGGCGGCGCACTCGCGGAAGCGGGACGCGAACAGCGCCGAGCCGCCCACCTGGTCGGTGACGACCTGGTCGACCTCCCCCTTGTCGAAGACCACGTCCGCCGCGCCCAGCGGCGCCCGGTCCGCGTCGTACTCGGCGCCCGTGCCCACCGGCTCCTGGTCGAGCAGGTCCAGACCCATCAGGTCGGCGTCCGGCAGGCGCAGCACGATGCCGTCGTCGGCGTGCATCACCTGGGCGTCCATGCCGTACCGCTCGAAGAGGCGGGCACCGAGCGCGAGAGCCCACGGGGCGTGCACCTGGGCCCCGAACGGGGAGTGCACCACGACCCGCCAGTCACCGAGCTCGTCCCGGAAACGCTCCACGACGATCGTGCGGTCGTCCGGGACGTGACCGCATGCCTGGCGCTGTTCTTCGAGGTAGGACAGCACGTTGTCGGCGGCCCGGGCGTCCAGCCCGGCGGCCAGGAGCCGCGGCCGCGCCTCCCGCGGGGACAGCGAGCCGACCTCCCGCAGGAACGCGCCCACCGCGCGGCCCAGCTCCAGCGGGCGGCCCAGCTGGTCCCCCTTCCAGAACGGGAGCCGCCCCGGCACGCCCGGGGCCGGAGAGACCAGCACCCGGTCGCGGGTGATGTCCTCGATGCGCCAGGAGGTGGTGCCGAGCGTGAAGACGTCGCCGACCCGGGACTCGTAGACCATCTCCTCGTCGAGTTCGCCGACCCGTCCGCCGCCCTTCTTGGGGTCGGCGCCCGCGAGGAACACCCCGAACAGGCCCCGGTCGGGGATCGTGCCCCCGGAGGTGACGGCGAGACGCTGTGCGCCGGGGCGGCCGGTGATCTCGCCCGTGACCCGGTCCCACACCACGCGCGGGCGCAGCTCCGCGAACGCGTCGGACGGATAGCGGCCGGCGAGCATGTCCAGCACGCCGGTGAAGGCCGACTCGGGCAGCGAGGCGAAGGGGGCCGCCCGGCGCACCAGGGCCAGCAGATCGTCGAACCGCCAGGTGTCCATGGCCGTCATCGCGACGATCTGCTGCGCCAGCACGTCCAGCGGGTTCGCGGGGACCCGCAGCGACTCGATGGCGCCGGTCCGCATCCGCTCGGTGACCACGGCGGCCTGGACGAGGTCGCCCCGGTACTTCGGGAACACCACGCCCGTGGAGACCGCCCCCACCTGGTGGCCCGCGCGGCCGACGCGCTGGAGCCCCGAGGCCACCGACGGCGGCGACTCGACCTGGACCACCAGGTCGACCGCGCCCATGTCGATGCCCAGCTCCAGGCTGGAGGTGGCGACCACCGCGGGCAGCCGGCCCGCCTTGAGATCCTCCTCCACCAGGGCCCGTTGCTCCTTGGACACCGAGCCGTGGTGCGCGCGGGCGATGACGGCGGGCGCGCCCTGTGCGGCCCCGGAGCCGCCCATGAGCTCGGCCGGGGAGTGGTGCTCGCCCAGCGGTTCCCCGGTGGCCCGCTCGTAGGCGATCTCGTTGAGCCGGTTGCACAGGCGCTCCGCGAGCCGGCGGGAGTTCGCGAACACGATCGTCGAACGGTGGGACTGGACCAGGTCGGCGATCCGCTCCTCGACGTGCGGCCAGATCGACGGGCGCTCCGCCCCCTCCGACGCGTCGGCCACCGGGGAGCCTCCCAGCTCCCCCAGATCCTCGACCGGGACCACGACGGAGAGGTCGAACTCCTTGCCGGCCTCGGGCTGGACGATCTCCACCCTGCCGCGCGGGGACAGGAAACGGGCGATCTCGTCGGCCGGGCGGACCGTCGCCGACAGCCCGATGCGGCGGGCCGGTCGGGGCAGCAGTTCGTCCAGCCGCTCCAGGGAGAGTCCGAGGTGCGCCCCGCGCTTGGTGCCGGCGACCGCGTGCACCTCGTCCAGGATCACCGTCTCCACGCCCGTCAGCGCGTCCCGCGCGGCCGACGTCAGCATCAGGAACAGGGACTCCGGAGTGGTGATGAGGATGTCCGGCGGGCGGGTCGACAGGGCCCGGCGCTCGGCGGGCGGGGTGTCACCGGAGCGGATCCCGACCCTGATATCGGGCTCGGGCAGCCCCAGGCGCACGGCCTCCTGGCGGATACCGGTCAGCGGGCTGCGGAGGTTGCGCTCGACGTCGACGGCCAGGGCCTTCAGCGGGGAGACGTACAGGACGCGGCAGCGCTTCCGGTGGTCCGCGGGCGGGGGCGCGGCGGCCAGCTGGTCCAGGGCCGCGAGGAACGCGGCCAGCGTCTTGCCGGAGCCGGTCGGGGCGACGACCAGCACGTCGGACCCCTTCCGGATGGCCCGCCAGGCGCCTGCCTGGGCCGCGGTGGGCGCGGAGAACGCCCCCGTGAACCAGCCGCGGGTCGCGGCGGAGAAGCCGTCCAGGGCTCGGTGCGCGGTGCTGACCATGCGTCCATCCTGCACCCGGGCACTGACAACGGGCCTGAGCAGGCCGGACGTGGGCATCCGGTCCGTTCGGCCTCCGCCCGCCGGGGCCGGGCGGGGCCCGACGGCTCCGGGCGGGGCCGGTTCGGGACGGGCGACAATGGCCTCATGGCGGAACAGGGCAAGGAACGGGCGCGGCACTGGCAGTACGCCGACCTGCCCGGTGTCGATCTGCTCCGGGCCCGCTACATCCACAAGACGTTCGTACGGCACACCCACGAGCACTTCGTGATAGCCGCCATCTCCGACGGCGTGGAGGTCTTCCACCACGGTGGCGGCGACCAGTACGCGGGGGCCGGGGCACTGGCGCTGGTGAACCCGGACACCCCGCACACCGGACGTGCCGGGGTGCCGGAGGGGTGGCGGTACGGCGCGGTGTACCCGTCGCCCGAGGTGGTCGCGGCGATCGCCGCGGAGACCACCGCACTGCGCGGCGCCCCGGGCTTCGTACGGCCGGTGCTCGACGATCCGTACGCCGTCCGCCTGGTGCACCAGGTACTGCGGGCCACCGACGAGGGCAACGCGCTCGCCGCCGACACACTGCTGCGGGTCGCCGTGACCCGGCTGCTGAGGCTGAACGGCGGCTCGCTGCCCCGGCGCGAGGTACGCACGGCCGGCGCCCGGACCGCCGCACGCGCGCGTGCCCTGCTGGAGGAGCGGATGGCCGCCCCGCCGACGCTGGAGCAGCTGGCCGAGGAGCTGGGCACCAGCCCGTTCGCGCTGCTGCGGGCCTTCCGGGACACCTACGGAATGCCGCCGCACGCCTGGCTCACCGACGCACGGGTACGGCGGGCACGCCGGTTGCTGGACGCCGGGACCGTACCGTCGGAGGCCGCCGTCGTGGTCGGATTCACCGACCAGCCGCACCTGAACCGGCACTTCGGCCGGATCGTGGGAGTGCCGCCGGGCGCCTACCAGCGCGAGCGCAAGAACGTACAAGACATCCGAAGAGCGCTCCACGTACCGTCCGGAGTGTGGCAACAGAACAGACAACACCCGCGGACGTCCGGGACGGGGACGCCCGCGGAGAAAAACCGGACGGCGCCGTCGTCCGGGACGCCCTGGGCGTCGGGACAGCCGTCGGACTCTCCGGATTCGCCTTCGGGGTGACCGCGGCCGGCAGCGGGCTCACGGTGCTCCAGGCGTGTGTGCTCAGCCTTCTCGTGTTCACCGGGGCGTCCCAGTTCGCGCTGGTGGGGGCGCTCGCCGCCGGCGGGAGCCCGTTCACGGCCGCCGCCGGGGCGTTCTTCCTGGGGGTGCGCAACGCCTTCTACGGGCTGCGCCTGTCCCAGGTGCTGGCCCTCCCGCGCGCGGTACGGCCGTTCGCGGCCCAGTGGGTCATCGACGAGACGGCCGCGGTCTCCCTGGCCCAGCCCACCCGGCGCAGCGCGCGGATCGGTTTCCTGGTGACCGGGCTCAGCCTGTACGTCCTGTGGAACCTCACCACGCTGCTCGGCGTGCTGGGCGCCGAGGCCATCGGGGACACCGGCGCGTGGGGCCTGGACGCGGCCGGCCCCGCGGTCTTCCTGGCCCTGCTCGCGCCGATGCTGCGCACCGGCACCGAACGGGCGGTCGCCGGGCTCGCCGTCCTGCTGGGACTCGGCCTGCTGCCGGTCCTGCCCGCCGGCATGCCGGTCCTGGTGGCCGCGCTCGCGGCACCGGCGGTCCTGTGGGCACAGGGCCGCCGCAGGGGCACACCGCGCGGTGACGCACCGCACGGCGACGTACCGCGCGGTGTCGCGCCGAGGGAGGACCGTTGAACATCTGGATCGCGATCGGTGTGACCGTCCTCGGGTGCTACGCCGTCAAGCTGGCCGGGCTGCTGGTCCCCGCGGGTGTCCTCGAACGGCCGCTGGTCAGGCGTCTGGCCGCGCTGCTGCCCGTCGCCCTGCTCGCGGCCCTCACGGCCCAGCAGACCTTCGCCGACGGACAGACGCTGGTGCTGGACGCGCGGGCGGTGGGACTCGCCGCCGCCGCCGTGGCGCTGATGCTGCGCGCCCCGTTCCTGGTCGTCGTCGGGGCGGCCGTGGTGGTCACGGCGGGGGTCCGGGCCCTGGGCGGCTGAGAACCGGCGCCGGGGCGCACGGTGGTGTCGGCAGGCGTCCCGGCCCGGGCCCGCACTCCCGGGCGGGATACTGAGGGCATGCGGTTGACGGTCTTCTGGGAACGGATGGCGGAGTACTTCGGCACGGGTTACGCCGACACCTTCGCGCGCGATCACGTCATGTCGGAACTCGGCGGGCGCACCGTGCACGAGGCACTGAGCGCCGGCTGGGACGCCAAGGACGTCTGGCAGGTGATCTGCGCGGTGATGGACGTGCCGCGGGAAAAGCGCTGATCGTCACAGAGACGGCCACAGGGCGGACGGCTGCCGGTGGCGTACGCCAAACTTACTCCGTGGCACCCATAGACGAGACCGGGCAGGCGGCCCGGCACCCCTCGGCGCCCGGCGCGCCGCCGCCCCCCGGTCCGTCGGGCCCCGCTGCCCCGTCCGGCGCCCGCATGCCGCGCTGGCTGCCGCGTGCCATGGTGCTCGCGCTCGCACTGATCGCGCTGTTCCAGCTGGGCAGCTGGGCCTTCCACGAACTCACCGGGCTGCTGATCAACATCCTGATCGCGTTC
Source organism: Streptomyces sp. NPDC004051 (assembly GCF_053604275.1). NCBI lineage: Bacteria > Bacillati > Actinomycetota > Actinomycetes > Kitasatosporales > Streptomycetaceae > Streptomyces > Streptomyces sp. NPDC004051. The sequence continues at coordinate 27,662 of NZ_JBSGHG010000058.1, forward strand.
TTCCTGGCACTCGCCGTCGAGCCCGCGGTGAGCTGGATGGCCGCGCGGGGGGTGCGCCGAGGGCTGGGCACCTTCCTGGTCTTCCTGGGAGTGCTGGTCGTGGCGGCGGGCTTCGTCACGCTGCTCGGATCCATGCTCGCGGGACAGATCATCAAGATCGTCGAGGATTTCCCGGAGTACCTCGACTCCGTCATCAACTGGGTCAACACCCACTTCCGCACCGAACTGCGCCGGGTGGACATCCAGGAGGGCCTGCTCCGCTCCGACTGGCTGCGCAACTACGTGCAGAACAGCGCCACCGGTGTCCTGGACGTTTCCGCCCAGGTGCTCGGAGGCCTCTTCCAACTGCTGACCATCGGGCTGTTCTCGTTCTACTTCGCCGCCGACGGTCCGCGGCTGCGGCGAGCCGTCTGTTCCGTACTGCCGCCCGCGCGCCAGGCCGAGGTGCTGCGCGCGTGGGAGATCGCCGTGAACAAGACCGGCGGCTACCTGTACTCGCGCGGGCTGATGGCGCTGGTCTCCGGACTGGCCCACTACGTACTGCTGGAGATACTCGAGGTGCCCTACGCGCCCGTGCTCGCCGTGTGGGTGGGCCTGGTGTCGCAGTTCATCCCCACCATCGGCACGTATCTGGCGGGCGCCCTGCCCATGCTGATCGCCTTCACGGTCGATCCCTGGTACGCGCTGTGGGTGCTGATCTTCGTGGTGATCTACCAGCAGTTCGAGAACTACGTACTGCAGCCCAAGCTGACCGCGAGGACCGTCGACATCCATCCGGCGGTCGCCTTCGGCTCGGTCGTCATGGGCACCGCCCTGCTCGGTGCCGTCGGCGCGTTGATAGCCATTCCCGCGGTCGCCACCCTCCAGGCGTTCCTGGGCGCGTACGTGAAGCGCTACGACGTCACGGACGACCCCCGGGTGCACGGCCACCACCGCCCCGGCGACCGGGGGAGCCTCGTCGCCCGCGCCCGACGCCTCCGGGACCTCCGACAGGGGACGACACCGTCCCGGAGCGGGGACACCGGGAACACCGGGAGTGCCGAGGGCGCCGGGGACACCGGGGACACCAGGGACACCTGAGCGACGGCGGAGCCGTTGCCGGTGGGTGAACCCTTTGTGCGGGTGCCGCGTGGTGCGCTTGACACCAAAATCGAACATCTATTCTCATGGGTGTGCCGATGAGGTCTGACGGCGGGTGCTATGGCCCGGTTCGTGCGGGAAAGCGCCCCAGTTGTCCACAGGGCGGAGGTGCGCCGGGGCGCGTTGTCAGTGGCAGGCGCTAGCGTCGTCGACGTGAAGCGATCGAACCAAGCAAATCGGGTGGAACCCATGGCAGGAACCGACCGCGAGAAGGCGCTCGACGCCGCGCTCGCACAGATTGAACGGCAATTCGGCAAGGGCGCGGTCATGCGCATGGGCGACCGGACGAACGAGCCCATCGAGGTCATCCCCACCGGGTCGACCGCACTCGACGTGGCCCTCGGCGTCGGCGGTCTGCCCCGCGGGCGGGTGGTGGAGATCTACGGTCCGGAGTCCTCCGGCAAGACCACCCTGACCCTGCACGCGGTGGCCAACGCGCAGAAGGCCGGCGGCCAGGTCGCCTTCGTGGACGCGGAGCACGCCCTGGACCCCGAGTACGCGAAGAAGCTCGGCGTCGACATCGACAACCTGATCCTGTCCCAGCCGGACAACGGCGAGCAGGCGCTGGAGATCGTGGACATGCTGGTCCGCTCCGGCGCCCTCGACCTCATCGTGATCGACTCCGTGGCGGCGCTGGTGCCGCGGGCGGAGATCGAGGGCGAGATGGGCGACAGCCACGTCGGCCTCCAGGCCCGGCTGATGAGCCAGGCGCTGCGGAAGATCACCAGTGCGCTCAACCAGTCGAAGACCACGGCGATCTTCATCAACCAGCTGCGCGAGAAGATCGGGGTGATGTTCGGCTCCCCGGAGACCACCACCGGTGG
>NZ_JBSGHG010000059.1:0-25749 GCF_053604275.1 Streptomyces sp. NPDC004051
CCGAACTCCACGATGCCTTCGTCTCCCTGGCCTGCAGCCTGATCTGCTGGAGACGTCTCAAGAAAGCCCGATCATGATCGTGTTACGAGCTCTAAAGCTGGGGGGCTTCAGACGTCTTGGCCACCCAGCTGCTCGGGAGCGTCGTCTCGGCCGAGCCTGCGCACCGTCGGTCGCAGCCAGCGAAGGCAAGAAGTGCGACGCCTGGACGGCTGGCAGGCATCGTGATTCTCACGATGCCTGCCAGCCGTCCAGGGAGACCTCCGATCCGTTGTTCAAGTAGTGATGGAGCGCGCTGGCTGTGGTGTCGACGAAGGCTTCGGGGATGGCGTTGGCGTCGACCCAGAGGACCTGGGAGTGCTTGCGGGGTTCGCGGTTTTCGGGTTCGCCGGTCCATTCATGTGCGGCAAAGACGACCGTGAGGAAGCCGTTGGGGGCTTCGACGCCCCAGGCGCCATGGATGATGTGGGCGACCTTGAGGGACTCGGGCTTCACTGTGAGGCCGGTCTCCTCGTAGAGCTCGCGGACCGCGGTTTCGGTGATGGGCTCGCCGGGCTCGCTCTTGCCGACGGGGAGGTCCCACATGCCCTGGGCGAACTTGGCATTCTCGCTGCGCTGGAGGAGGACGACGCGGTTGGTGGCCTTGTCGTGGACGATGACGGCCGCGACCAGCAGGGTCATCGATTCGAGCGCCGGCTTGAGGGCCTTGGGCTGGTCGTCGGTCTGCTGGGTCACGGTGTTCCCTTCGTCGGGCGGGTTGTTGGGCATGCTAGGCGAGGGCCTCGCGGGCGCGGCGGGCGAGATCTGCGGCGCCGGGAACGCGGCGGCGCTGGTAGACCGCGAGAGTGGAGCGGATCGACGTGATCGCCTTCCGGGTCCGGTCGGAGGTCATGCCCTCCATGAGGACCAGGGCCTGAGCCCAGGCTGCGACGGCCTCGTCAGCGCGGGCTTGGGCGGCGAGGCTGTCGCCGAGGTCGGCGTGGGTGAGGGCGTGGACCCGCTTGTACTTCTCGGGGTCCCAGCGGGTGAGGGCGTCTCGGTGCTGCTGTTCGGTACCGATGTGGTCGGCGAGGTCTGTCAGGGTGCGGGCGGTGTGGCTGGCAACGGTGCCGGCGGCGGGGCCGCTCACGCGGGAGTAGCTGGGCTGGGGGCCATCGTCTCGTAGGAGGGCGTCCTCGGCGGCGAGGAGGGCCCGTGCGGCCGACGGGTTCTCGTCGGTGGCGGCGTAGGCGCGGGCGTGGGTGATGTGGAGGAGCGCCTCGGTCTGACCGTCGACGTGGCCGAGACCTGCGCGTAGGGCGCCTTCGACGAGGTCGACGCAGTGGTGAGGCTGCTTGAGACTCAGGGCCTGGTGGGCGAGGGCGCGCATCATCCAGGCGGCGTGGCCGTGGGGGTCGGCTTCGCAGGCGAGCTTGTAGCCGACCTGGTAGTAGCGCTGGGCGGCGCCTTCCTGGCCGAGGTCGTGGTGCTTCCACCCTGCGAGGTAGGCGAGTTCGGCGACGGCGCCGAAGGCGGCCCGGCGTAAGGCTTCGCTGGGGAAGCGTCCGCGCAGCATGGGAGCGGCTGTGTCGGCGAGGTACGCGGTGACGGTGGTCAGGCCGTGCCCGCCGCCGAGGCGCTCGTCGGCGGCGCTGAAGGCCGCGGTGATCTGGCGTACGACGTCCACGTCCTCCGCCCCGACCAGGGACGTACCAGTGCGGGCGCGGAGCATGCGGGCGGTAGCTTCGTGGTCATAGACGAGCGGCATGGCGACGCCGGCGGTGGTGAAGGCCGCGAGTGCGAGGAAGCGGCGGCGCTCGACGTCGGCGCGGCCCAGGTCGGTGACGGCGAGGACGGGGTCGGATTCCGCCGACTCTTCGGTATCACCGGCCTGGAGGCCGATTTCGGTCTGGGTGACCGTGCGTCCCGCTCGGCGGGACAGCGCTTCGGCCAGGTACGGACCTACCCGGCCCGAAGGGGTGCGGGTGCCGTTCACCCAGTGCGAGATGGCCGACTTGTTGGTCTGGAGGATCTCGCCGTTCTCGGCGGCGATCCGCCGCACGTCTCGGGCGAGGGCCTCGTAGGTGCAGCCGACCGCGTCGATGGCGTCGCGCAGACGGGAGTTGGGTTCACTCTGCGCCGCCACGATCGCCTCCGTCCTGGAGCTGTAAACCGCGTATACCGCTTCAACTGCCTTCCACCGTACCCACTGAGCGTAACCACCGGTTCACTTATCAGCAGCCGCCCGGAACGGCGTGACCGTGATCCAGGCTCCCCCTTGGTCCGGGCGGCACCCCGAACTTCCCTACGCCCACACCAGGTTCGGGCATTCCTGTGCCCGAACCCGGCCAATCAGAGACGGAGACACGGTGACCACCATCGACACCACGGCCATCACGGTCGAGCTGCCCGAGGCGTTCGACTCGCGCTGGAGCCGCCTGCCCGGCATCCAGGTCGACGGCCGGCGCATCACGATCGACCCGGCCCAGTACTTCTTCCGCTTCGAGTCGAACACCTGGCTCGTCGCCGACTGGGAGCTGGTCAAGTCCCAGCTCCTGGGGGTGGACGAGACGACCGAGAGCACGGTCGAGCAGCTCGCTCTCGACTTCATCAAGCAGCACAGCGAGTCCACCTCCGACGCCGCCCGCGTCGTGGCCACCGCATACGAGGTGTACGCCTACCTCTTCCGCGACGAGCACCTGACCGGCCTCGGCCTGCCGCAGATCACCGCCGACCACCTGCGGATGCTCCGCGAGGCCGCCACGCTCATGGCGCTCAACAAGGTCGAGCTGGACGGACACATCTCCAACGTCGGCCCGTGCTGGTTCTTCCCCGCCGCCACCTCCGTCGTCTTCGACCTGGACGACGAGATGGGCGGGATGCTCGACGAGGTCTACCACGGCGGCTGGTTCAACGAGCACCGCCGGATCGAGTCCATCAAGGCTCACGCCGCGCTCGGTGGCCGGCTCGTGCACGGCTGCCAGTCCGTGCCGGACCAGTCCGGCGGCGTGGTCGCGCCCTACGGTGCCTCGATGGCGAACTTCCGTGACGACCTCGCCGCGTTCAAGGCGGGCTGGATCGAGCAGGTCTACGCCCACCGCGTGAACCCCGCCGCGTAACCCCACCCGATCAGGCTCCGGGGCGGGCCGGTATCCCTCGCCCGCCCCGGACGCCACCACCCCTCCCCGGAGCCCTCAAGTGACCACGAATCCCAGTGCCGAACTCCTCGACAACCTGCTCACCGCGACCGACCAGACCACCGCCGTACGGGAGGAGGTACGCGTGTGGTCCATGTCCGGCGTCGAGCGCGTCACCTTCCCTGACGGCACCACGGCCGTCTTCAAGTACGCCAAGAAGCCCTTCGACAGCGAGGACCAGGCCCTCCGTCTGGCCCACACCTTCGGCGTTCCCGTCCCCCAGGTCCACGCCTCCGCCGTTCTGGACGGCTGGCTCGGCATGCTCATGGAGGACCTTGGGCCGTCCGTCCGCGAGGCCGACGACCTCGACGGCGTCGCTGCGGCCGTGGTCCTGCACGGCACCCGTACGGCTCCGCCCTTGCCCGTCCTCGACCAGGACCGGCTGCGCACGCTCCCCGCCCGGGCGCTGGAGCACCTCGAACGGCTGCGCAAGGCCGACCGGTGGCAGGACGCCGACGACGTCGAGGACGCGCTCGACCGTATCTCCCAGGCCGCCGAAGCCCGCTCGGCCGGAGCGACGCTGGAACCGTTCGGCTGGGTGCACTCCGAGTTCCACCCCACCAGCCTTCACATCGGAGAGCACGGCTGGCGGCTGCTCGACTTCGCCCGCGCCTTCACCGGCCCCGGCCTGCTCGACCTCGCCAGCTGGCACGGCACCATCGATCCGCCGCACCCCGTGCGCCTGCGCGTCTTCCTGGAGCAGTACGTCACCGCCGGCGGCACCCCCGACGCCCTCGCCCCGCGCGGCGGGCTCACCGCCGAGAACTGGGCCCTGGGCTGGCAACGCATGTGGGCCGTCGAGTGGTTCATGGAGCAGTCCATCCGCTGGATCAACGACCCGGCCACCGACCCCGCCTACATCAAGGCCGTCCGCCGCCACCTCACCGACGTCCTCCACCTCCTGGAGATCTGACGTGCTCGCCCAGGCATCCCCCTGGCACGCCCACGCCGTCCAGCGCACTGCCGCCGGACTCGCCGAACCTCTGGCCGTACCCGCCCGGATGGAGTGGACGACGAGACCCGGCCAAGGTCCCGGCGCCGACGTCCTCGGCCCCGACCTGCGCGGCAAGCGACTCCTGGAACTCGGCTGCGGCCCCGGCCACAACGCCGCCCACCTCGCCACCCGCCACGGGGCCCACGTCACCGGCGTCGACCTGGTCGGCCTCCAGGTCCGCCGCGCCCGCTCCCACTACGGGCGGCTGAACAACCTCACCTTCGTTGCTGGCCACGCCCTGCACTGCCTGCACGCCTCTGACGAGCAGTTCGACGCGATCTACTCCGTCTTCGGAGCCATCGGTCTCGTCGCCCCCGAGCTCCTGCTCCCGGCCGTCGCCCAACGCCTCACGCCCGGGCGAGTGCTGGCCTTCTCTGTCCCCCACCCGCAGCGCGGCGGTCGAAGCCCCTCCGGCGACGACCGGCCCCGCCGCGACTTCGTCACCCTGCCCGACCGCACTCGGCTCCCCATCGCCCGATGGGAGTTCGATACCGACCGTTGGGAGAGGCACCTCAGCCGGGCGGGCTTCTGGCTCACTTCGGCCCAGGAGTTCAACAACCCCCGCATGGGCCACTGGCCCACCACCCTGCTGATCCGCGCCCGCAAGCTCTGACCAGCCATTCGCCCCGGCTTCCCCCGGAGGAACCGATGCGCCCGCCTTACCTGCTCCTCGACATCGACGGCGTCCTCATACCCTTCCCCAACGCGGACGGCTCGACCCCGGCCACCCACGCCCGCCACGACGTCGTCCCCACCGGCCGGAGCGCCGACAACCCGGTCACCGTCTGGCTCGACCCTGCCCATGGCCCCATGCTCATGGACGTGATCCGCACCGGCCTGATCACCCCGGTCTGGTGCACCAGCTGGCGCCAGGACGCCACCGCCCTCATCGGGCCGCTCCTCGGCCTTCCAACCCTGTCATACATCGATCTCCCGCGTCCGCAGATCACCACCAGCCACCCCAACGGCTACCTGTGGAAGCGTGACCACGTCGACGCCTGGCTGGGCGACGCCCCCGCCATCTGGATCGACGACGACTTCACCGGCCTCGACCATGAATGGGCGGCGGAGCGCACTGCGAAGGGAACGTCGACCCTCCTCATTCAGCCCGACCCACACCACGGGCTGCAGCCCGAGCACCTGACCGGGCTCACGACGTGGGTCTCGCAGTTACCCACAGCCCGCGCCGCCTGACGCCCTGATGCCCTCGCTGCCACGAGCAGAGAGGGCATCAGAGTGTTGCTCGAGCGTGAGCCGCCTGCGGTCTGTGGCACGTATCGGCGGCGCTGATGTCGGAGTCGGCTGGAACACTGCGGTCGTGATCAACGAGATGACCCCAGACCTTTCTGGTGCTCCCGCCAGCTCCCTGCCACCCAGAGCACAGGCAGAGCTCGCCGGCACCGCCTGGGAAGAGTTGCCGCACGTCTGTACGGGCCGGCACGGTGTGCCTGACACACCGGACATCCTCGGCGCTGTGCTCGCCGCCGACCCGGCCCGCCGGGTAGGGGCGGTAGGCGATCTGTATCGGCTGCTCCTCAATCAGGAGCAGGTGTTTCCGGCGACCGCTCCGGCAGCCTTGGTCCTGGCCGGTCTTCTCGACGATCCGCGCACCCTCGCCGAAGACCGGTGGGAGCGCAGGGCCGGTCGGCGGTCGCTTCGCGCCGAACTGCTGAACTGGCTGGCTTCGTTCGCCGACATCGCCCGCCTGGACGTCGAGGGCGGCGTCGGCACCGCGCAGAATCTGGCCGCCGCCCGAACGGCAAGGCCAACACTCCACGACCGCATCGCGGACTTCTGCGACGCCGACGATCCACTGGTGAAGGAGGCCGCGCTCGCGGCCACCGCCCTGCTCCTGGCCGACCCCGCCCTCGCCTCGTCCGTACCCCGGTACGCGCCCGCCGTTCGCGAGGTCCTTGCCGTGAGCGCGGACTCGTACTACCGGTGGATCGCCCGAGAACGGCTGGCTGCCTGGGGGGAGGATGTCACTGGTCTCGTCACTGCGGAGAAGGAGCGCCGCGCGGCCCTGGACCGGGCAGGCGAGTTGGCGGAGGACCCGTTCGGCGGCCAGGAGCAGGAGCAGGCGATCCGCTGGCTGGAAGATCAACCCGAGGACACCGCTGCTCCGGAACGACTCGGCCGCCGGCGTGAGGACCGGACCGCTCCCATGCCGGCTGCCCTGCACGAGCCAGCACCCGAGCCGCCCGTGGCCGCCCCTGGAAGCGAGGCGGGGTACCGCGGCCCGTGGCGGATCGCCCGGGAGGAGGAGCGCGCCGAGTGGACGTTCACGCCGTACGTAGGAGTCGGCCCCCTGCACTTCGGGATGACCTTGGAGGAGATCACCCGCGTCCTCGGCGAAGGACCGGCCGTCTCGTCCTACTCCCACCACGGCGAAGACCAGCAGCTCAACTACGCCGACTTCACTGAGAGCGGGATCAGGGCCCTCTTTCACGACGGCCGCCTGGGGCGCGTCGCCGCAGACGCCCTCACCGGCCCCCAGGCGAGACTGAACGCAGCCCCGCTGACCGGCTGCGCGCCTTCCCACGTGGAGGACTGGCTCGTCCACCGCACAACACGGCCTGGCAGCCTGGCGTACAGCGTCGCTGGCGATCCGGTCTTCGCCGACCTCGGCCTGGCGATCCGCTCCCAGCGGGCCGGCGACATCATCCTGACCCGCCCCCTCTTCCTGCTCCACGACTGGCTCGACCTGTGGCACGCACTGCCCAGCGAGGAGTGGAACTGCTCGTGAAGCGTTGTTCGCCGGTCGGCCTCACCTGAGTGCGAGGCCGACCGGAGCGACATCTCGTCCACTCGAGCGATATCGGGGACGTAGACCACCGGCCGAGTGGGGAATCAACGTGAGCAGCTCTGCGCTGGCCGGGGTCAGCGGTGTCGACTGCGTTCTTCGGGCCTCATGGCCGCTGGTGTGGCCGGAGGGTGTGGCGTGGCGGACATGGCCGAGGTGCCGCTGGTGGCGCTTCGCATGCGAGCCGCTTGCGTCCTCCGGTTCGGCTGAGCCGTGATACGCCAGTTGAGGACCTCGGCAGGGTGCTCGGCGCTGTCGAGTTCCCGCTGGGTGCCCACTTCGGCCAGGAGGCGTCGGGGGTTGTGGCCGGCGCTCTCGGCCTGGGCGAGGGCTGTGGTCAGAGCGGTCCAAGTGGGGTCGGCGAGGATCCGGTCGGCGTGGGCGGGGAGGGCCACGCGTACGTCTTGTTCGAAGCGGCTGGCGGTTGGGGCTCGTGGTGCGCGGCGGGCCAAGTCCGCCAAGACGGGCGCGGCGGCCTGCTGGTAGCCCGCCTGGAGGTGGCGGAAGGCTTCCTCGGCCGCAGCAGCCTGCTGTGCGTGGCCGCGCTGTTCGTGCCACTTGGCGGCGGCGCGGGCCAAGTGCACGGTGGCGAAGAGCAGGGCGATGGCGAGTCCGCCCGGCTCGTTGGAGGCGCAGGCGAGTTCCTTGGCGGCCTTGCGTAGGGCGGTGGCGGCCTGGTGGTCGGCGCGGGTGGCGGAGCGGCGGGCTCGGTTGAACGCCATTGCCGCCGCCCGCAGTTCCGCCCGGTGTGGGCTGCTCGTGGCGCTGGCGATGTTGTACAGGGCATCACCGAAGGCGGCCAGGTAGCCCTGGGCGGCGGCATCGTCGCCGGAGTCGAGGACGGTGTGCGCCGCGTGGATGGCGGTGGTGGTGTGCCGCCATGGATCGGCAGGGTCCGCCACATACCGCGGGCGGTCGGCCACCTCCTGGTCGGGGAGGCGCTCGCGTAGGCGGTTGATGGAGAGGTCGGGGGCGAGCTTCGAGCCGCCGTACCAGACGGGTTCGCCAGCCGTGTTGGTGTCGCCAGGTGCGGCAAGGCTGTAACCGATCACGTCGCCGGTCTCGGGGCCGATGCGCGTCTTGACCTTGATGCCGAGGGACTGCAGCACGGCGAAGTAGTCGGCTTCGGTTCGTACGGCGGCGGCGACCGCGTAAGCCTGCTCGCGCAGCCAGTGCCGTGCCGTGACCGTCTGGCCCTGGCGCTCGGCCTTGGCGCGTTCGGCGCCGGTGGGGGTGCGGGGCGCGGTGAGGTCGCCGGACTTCAGGCGGCGCAGGCCGAACTCGGCCTCGATCTTGCGGCACTCGGCTTGGGCCCGCTGTCCGTCGCGGTGCGTGCGCGGGCGGCGCCCGTCGGCGCGGACAGTGGTGGCCATGATGTGGATGTGGTCGTCGGCGTGGCGCACCGCGATCCACCGGCATGCCTTCTCGTCGCCTTCGGGGGCGATGCCGGTGGCGTGGACGATGCGGCGGGCGACCTGGGCCCACTCGGTGTCGGTGAGGTAGCGGTCACCGGGCGCGGTACGGACCGGGCAGTGCCAGACGTGCTGAGGTGGCTTCTTGCCGCCCAGCTCGCGGGTGCGCAGGTCGACATGGTGGTCGAGGCGCTTGGCCAGTAGGGAGTAGGCGGCTGCCGGGTCGCGGCCCGGATCGGGGGCACCGGCCATGTCCCAGGCGGCGACGATGTGAGGATCGGTGTGTTCGTCGCGGCGGCCGGGGCCGAAGAGGTAGACGATCAGTCCGCGGGTGTTGGAGCCGGTGGAGACGTCAGGAACCATGCGCGGTGCCTTCCGTCACGAGCTGGTCGATCAGTCGGTAGCTGTTCTCGGCGGCTTGCTCGACGCGGTCTAGTACCGCCTCGGCACGCTCGGGCACCGTTCCCCGGTGGATGGCTGCGGTGATCTGGTTGAGGTTGCCGCCGATGCGGTTCAGCGCGACCGTGTGTGCCTCGACGGCCTCGATCAGCGGGCGGACCGGGTCGTCCTCCGGGCTGCCGACCAGTCCTGCCTTGCCGAGGGCGACGGCGAGGGCGGCGTCGCCGACGAATCCGGCGAACTTCTGCCCGCGCTGGTGAGCGGCGGCGCTGATCACGCTCACCGCGGTTCGCGTGAAGCGGATGGTCTTCTCCTGGTCGCGCTTCTCCACGGTGCGCTGCCGGTTCATCAGTGCGGGCAGGGCGGGGGCATCGAGGTCCCGCCAGGAGGGCTGCTCGGTGGGCGGTTGGACATCGGTCGGCGGCTGAGTGCTCGGGGCGACGGGGTCGGGTGCGGGCGGGCAGCTGGTCTCGGCTGTGCCCTCCTCCGGCTCGGGCGCCCCCTGGCGCTCGGCCTTCTCCCCCGCCGCCCCTGGGGCGGGGGCAAGCGCGGACGAAGCCTCGTTAGAGGCTCGTTCGCTCCAGCTTGCTGCTGATCGACGGGTCAGGCCGAAGAATCCCTTGCGACGGCGGGTGGGGGAGTCGTCGGTGCTCGTTTCGGGCATGGTGGTGCTCCGGTGGTCGTGTGGGGTGGGGCTTCGTCACGTCCGTTGCATCCGTCCCGTAGCTGGTCAGGACAGGTACGGAGACGGTCGCAGGTACGGAGTGATCCGTATCGGCGAGGAACTCCGTCCCCGCGCTGACCTGCGCGGGGACGGATGCGACGGATTGATACGGAGCTGGTGTCAGCGTGTGAGTTTGGGGCTGGCAGGCCCGCCGGGCGGGCCGATGGGCAGCGTCCCGGACGGAGGGGCCGGCGGCTTGCCCTGGGTTCGACGTGCGGGCACGGTCTCGTCGGCTGCGGGGGCTGGTTGGGCGGGGTCGGGGCAGTAGCGGGCCCAGGCGTCGAGGAACTGGTTGCGGGCGTACGCCTTGGCCTGCCTGCCGTTCTCGAAGCGGTGGTTGGCCGGGCTGATGCCGAAGTCGCGCAGCAGGTTGGCCAGGTGGTAGGCGTTCAGGCCCTTGGTGCCGTACTCGGCCCAGGGCGCTTCGGCGTCCTGGATGAGGGAGGCGAGCAGGTCGTGGCTGCGCAGCGCCTCCTTGTTGCCCTCCTGCTCGAACACGCGGCGGATGTCGCGCAGCAGCCGCGTCTTCAGCGTCGTCTGCTCGTCCTGGACCACTTCGTTGCGCGTCATCGCCAGGCAGGCGGCACGGGCCTGCGAGGGCCAGTGTCCGCCGGCCAGGTCGGCGACGATCACCAGCGGCTCCCACGTATCGGCGGCCCGGTCCTCGACCGGCATCGGTGGCACCAGCCGCTCCGCTGCCCCGCGCAGCGGGGCCAGCCATACGGCCAGCCGGTTGCGCAGCGCGTTCAGTTCCGGAACGGAGTACCGCGAGCGGAACGGGGCGATGCGCTCGCCCGGCCTGCGCTTCTGCATGCGGAGCACGACCGCCCGGTCCATGATCGTGTCCGGCAGGTCGCCGATGCCTGCCAGCGCGGCCATGGCGAAGGTGGGAAACGCCGTCGGCTTGTGCTCCGGGCCGGATATTCGCCAGGCGGGCCGGTTGCGCTGGTGCCCGGCATTCAGCAGACCGCGCAGGTCCTCCTTGTCGCCGGCCTTGGGGCCGAAGATGGTGTCGGCCTCGTCCACCAGCAGAGTCGGCGGGTTCTTGCCGATGACGCGGAACACCACCGCAGGCGAGGTGTTCACCGTCATCATCGGCTGGTGCACGGTCTCGTGGAGCACGTCCAGGACTCGGGACTTGCCACAGCCCTTGGTCGGTCCCACCACCGCCAGCCGTGGCGCGTGCTGGAGAGCGGGCTGGATATGGGAGGCAGCCACCCACAACGTGACCGCCGTCAGGGCCTCGTCGTTCGGCAGCACCACATACCGACCGATCGCCGCACGGAGGTCATCCAGCAGCGCTGCTCCTTCGTCGGGCGTCTCGTCGCTCGAACCGGCGCGGTCCCCGGTCCCCGATCCCCCGTCGGGGGCCACGGTCCCCGCAGATTCGTGGGGACCGTGGCCCTCACCATCCGTTCGGGGCGTACCGCGCTCGTCCGGGATTCGGGGACCCGGTTCGGGGACCAGCGGGCCGAAAGACTCCGCCCGGTCCCCGGCTTCCGCTCCGGCGGGACCGGTCCCCAGGGCACTGACCTGCACAGGTGCCGCGATGGGGGTGTTTCGGTCCCCGACCGGAACACCCGTCGAAGCATCGCCGCTGGCGTGTGCAGCAGGGGACCGTGACTCTGTTCGGTCCCCGCTTCGGTCCCCGTCGCGCCAGGGAATGCCCTGGCCGGGGACCACGGCGGCGGGCCAGACAATCTCGGATGCGTTCGGGGTGGCGGGGGACGTAGAGTCCTCCATAGACGTTCCTCTCAGGTGAGGGACGGGACGGGCAAGGTCCCGCCCCTCACCGGTTCGTTCGTTCAGGGATGGGCGACGTGCAGGGGAATCCCCGGCCCTCGGCGTACGCCCGCCGGGGCCGTTGCTGTGTCCGGGCCTGCCGGCGGCTCATGAGGCCAGGCCCCACTCGTCTCGGCCGTCGATCAGCGTGCGCTCGTAGCGCAGCAGCTCGGCCTCGGGGTACAGCACCCGCTTGCCGACCTTGATGCCGAGCGGCCCCTTCTTAATGTGGCGCCAGTAGCGGACGGTGCTCTCGGCTGTGCGGTAGCGCTCGGCGACCTCGGTGGTGGTCAGGTATCGCATGCATTCCCATTCGGCTAGATGACGATTCGATCTGCATAACGTTGTACCCCAGGATCGGCGGTTACCCAAATCGGGAAGCCCATGTTTCAATTGGGATAGCTACGGTGACGATGGAGGTTCGATGGCAGGCGACAAGTCCCAGGGTGGCGAGGTGCCGCTGCTCTACAGCGAGGGAAACGTGGCCGCGCGCGTGGCCCTGGAGCGCGAGGTCAGAGGGTGGAGCACGACCGAGTTGGCGGAGCGGGTGACCAGAGCCGGCATCAAGATGAACCAGACAGCGGTCTGGCGCATCGAGAACGGCTCCCCTCGCCGACGCATCAACCTCGACGAGGCCCTCGCCTTCTCCCGCGTCTTCGAGCTCCCCCTCGAAGAGCTGATGTCACCGCCCCTGGAAGGGCTCGACATCGACAGTCGGCGCCTCGTCCAAGAGGCCGTCGAAGCGTTCTACGAGGCCCGAGACGCGCGTGACCGCCTGCACCACGCCGTGGTCGCCATCGCCGACCACATCAAGGCTCACCCCGACAGCTCGCGGGCGATCCACGAGCAGTGCCTCCGCCTCATGGGCGACGAGCGGGACGCTCGCACCCTCAGCAGCGACATCGAGGACGGCGGCCACTACTGACAACCGACACGAAGGAGAAGCCACTTGGCCAACATCCAGAAGCGCCCCAACGGCAAATGGCGGGCCCGCTACCGCGACCTCGACGGCAAGGAGCACGCCCGCCACTTCGACCGTAAGGTCGACGCCCAGCGATGGATCGACGAGGTCACGGCCAGCCTGGTCACCGGTCAGTACGTCGACCCGCGATCGGCGAAGAAGCCCTTCAAGGAGTACGCGGAGGAATGGCGGGCCATCCAGCCGCACCGGCCTTCCACGGCCAAGGCGGTGGCCCAGCACCTGCGCTGCTACGTCTACCCGGCCTGGGAGAAGCGGGCGCTCGGCGCCATCAAGCCCGGCGACGTGCAGAGCTGGGTCACCAGCCTGACCACCGCTCACGGGCTGGCCGCAAGCACCTCACGGACGGTCTTCAACACGGTCAACGCCGTCTTTCGGGCGGCCGTTCGTGACCGGATGATCCCTCACAACCCATGCGCCGAGGCGAAGCTGCCCTCGGTGCCACGGAAGAAGATCGTGCCGCTGGCCGTCGAGCAGGTGCGGACGCTGTCCGAGGAGATACCGTCCCGCTACAAGGGCCTCGTGCTGCTCGGCGCCGCCACCGGGCTCCGCCCCGGCGAGCTCTTCGGCCTGCAACTCCGGCACGTGGACCTGCTGCACGCGACCGTCTCGGTCGAGCAGCAGATCCAGCAGACCGCCAAGCACGGCGTGTACGTCTGCCCGCCCAAGACCGCTCGCTCGCACCGCACGGTCCCGCTCCCCCGCATGGCGGTGGTTGCGATGAAGGCCCACCTGCAGGACTTTCCCGCCGATGGGCCCGAGAGCTGGATTTTCACGGCGCCGCAAGGCGGACCCGTGGTCTACACGCACTTCATGGACGGGTCCTGGCGGCCCGCCTGCGCGAAGGCCGGCATACCGAAGGGCACCGGACCCCACGCCCTCCGGCACCACTACGCCAGCCTGCTGATCAAGCACGGCGAGTCCGTGAAGACGGTCTCCGAGCGCCTCGGCCACACCAACGCGGCCATGACGCTGAACATCTACACCCACCTGTGGCCCGACTCCGAGGAGCGGACCCGAGCCGCGGTCGACAAGGCGTACGCGGACCAGTCCGCCGGTGCCCGGCCACAGGTCGACGAAGCGGCGTAACCGCTCCCCCGCGTGCCGGACTCATCCAGCACGCTGCGGACTCTGTGCGGACCGCAAAGGCCGCCCAACCCGCTCCGCCGCAGGTCAGACGGCCTTTCGCCGAACGTATTAGACGTTGAAGCGGAACTCCACCACGTCGCCGTCCTGCATGACGTAGTCCTTGCCCTCCATGCGGGCCTTGCCCTTGGCGCGGGCCTCGGCGACCGAGCCGGTGTCGACGAGGTCGGCGAAGGAGATGACCTCCGCCTTGATGAAGCCCTTCTGGAAGTCGGTGTGGATGACTCCGGCGGCCTCGGGTGCGGTGGCGCCGCGCTTGATGGTCCAGGCGCGGGACTCCTTCGGGCCGGCCGTGAGGTACGTCTGCAGGCCGAGGGTGTTGAAGCCGACGCGGGCGAGGGTGGCGAGGCCGGGCTCCTCGGCGCCGACCGACTCCAGCAGCTCCATGGCGTCCTCCTCGTCCAGCTCGGCGAGGTCCGCCTCCAGCTTGGCGTTGAGGAAGATCGCCTCCGCGGGGGCGACCAGGGCGCGCTGCTCGTTCTTGAAGTCCTCGTCGATCAGCTCGTCCTCGTCGACGTTGAAGACGTAGAGGAAGGGCTTGGTGGTGAGCAGGTGCAGGTCGTGCAGGAGCTCGGCGCGCTCGCTGCCCTGGAGGATGCCGTGGGCGAAGAGGGTGTCGCCCTTCTCCAGGATCTCCTTGGCCTCCTCGACCGCCTTGACCTTGGGCGCGACGTCCTTCTTGATCCGCGACTCCTTCTGCAGGCGCGGCAGGACCTTCTCGATGGTCTGCAGGTCGGCGAGGATCAGCTCGGTGTTGATCGTCTCGATGTCGTCCTTCGGCGAGACCTTGCCGTCGACGTGGACGACGTTCTCGTCCTTGAAGGCGCGGATGACCTGGCAGATCGCGTCGGACTCGCGGATGTTCGCCAGGAACTTGTTGCCCAGGCCCTCGCCCTCCGAGGCGCCGCGGACGATGCCCGCGATGTCGACGAAGTCGACGGTGGCCGGGAGGATGCGCTGGGAGCCGAAGATCTCGGCCAGCTTGGCCAGGCGGGCGTCGGGGACGCCGACCACGCCGACGTTCGGCTCGATGGTGGCGAACGGGTAGTTGGCCGCCAGCACGTCGTTCTTGGTCAGGGCGTTGAACAGGGTCGACTTGCCGACATTCGGCAGGCCGACGATTCCGATCGTGAGCGACACGTTGCGACTTCCCGTACGTGAGGTTGGGGGACGAGGACCCGACGACTGGGCTGCGCGGGCCGATCCACCAGTCTACGGCGTGCCCGCCCGCCTCCCCGGCGACCTGTCGAACGTCTGGACGGTCTTCGCTTCCCGGCGTGTCTGACGGGCTATTCGGCACATAAACAGACCTAAGTTGGTCCAGTGGAGCAACCCAGGACGCGAACCGCCCGGTATGGACCGCGACGCGACAGGCCGCCCCGGCCTCCCCGGCCGCCGCTGCCCCCGCAGGCGGGGCGGGCACCCGGGGGCGGGGTCGCGCGGTCCGCCCGGCCCGCTGCCCGGCCCGCACGCCCCCGCCCGGAGCCGGCACCGGCCCGCCCGGCCCAGGCCCGGCGGCCCGTTCTCCCCGCCGCCCGGAACCTGCCGAACCCACGGCTCACCGGGCTGGGCGGCGGGCTGTTCTGCGGGGTCGTGATGCTGACGCTCGGGTTCCTCGTCGCGCTGCTGTTCGGGTCGGCCCAGACCGTGTACAGCGTCCTGTTCCTGCCGGTGTGCGTGCTGACGGCGCTGTGGGTGCGCGAGGGGGACCTGCTCACCGCGCCCGTGATCGTGCCGATCGCCTTCGCCCTGGGTCTCCTCCCCCTGGTCGACGACGGCGGGAGCGGCGGCTGGCTGATGGGCATGGTGACCGGCCTCGCCACCCAGGCCGGCTGGCTCTACGGGGGCACCCTCGTCGCCGGTGCGATCGTGCTCGGCCGGAGGATGCGGACGGTCCGCTTGCTCAACCGCAGGGCCGCCGCCGCCCGGAGCCGGCTCCGCGCCTGAGCGGCGGACCGGGCTCCGGCGCGGACCGGGCTTTGGACCGGGTCCGCCGCAGGGCGTCACACGCCCGTGGCCGCCCGCATCGCCGCCCCGACGATGCCCGCGTTGTTCTGCAGCTGCGCCGGGACGATCTCGGCCTTGATGCCGTGGATGTGGGGCAGGAACTTGTCGGACTTACGGCTGACGCCGCCGCCGATGACGAACAGCTCCGGCGAGAACAGCATCTCCACATGGGCCAGGTACTTCTGCACCCGGCGCGCCCAGTGCTCCCACGTCAGGTCGTGGTCCTCCCTGGCCTTGCTGGAGGCCCGCTTCTCCGCCTCGTGGCCGTGCAGTTCCAGATGGCCGAGCTCCGTGTTGGGGACGAGGAGGCCGTCCACGAACACGGCGCTGCCGATGCCCGTGCCGAAGGTCAGCAGGATGACCGTGCCCCGGCGGCCCCGGCCGGCGCCGAAGTGCACCTCGGCGATGCCCGCCGCGTCCGCGTCGTTGACCACCGTCACGGGCATGCCGCCCAGGCGGTCGCCGAGCAGCATGCGCGCGTCGGTGTCGACCCAGCTCTTGTCGACGTTGGCCGCCGAACGGACCGTGGTGCCGTCGGTGACCACGCCCGGGAAGGTGACGCCGACCGGCCCGGACCAGCCGAAGTGGTCGACGACCTCCTTGACGCCGTCGGCCACCGCGTCCGGCGTCGACGGCTGCGGGGTGAGGACCTTGTGGCGCTCCTGCGCGAGGTCCCCCTTGTCCAGGTCGACCGGGGCACCCTTGATCCCGGAACCGCCGATGTCCACACCGAAGATCTGCATGAACCTACGGTATGCCGGAAAGCGACGGCCACCGAACCGGGTGCCGCCGCTCTCCACAACCCTCCGAAACCTTCCGGAATCTTCCGGAACCCTCCGGATCCTTCCGGAATCTTCACCGGGGTCACCCCGCGGAGTTCGCCCCCGGCCCGTCCGCCGTTCCGGCGCCACCGCGCTCCGCCACCAGCGCCGCCGCCTCCTCGCGCAGGTCGCGGCGGAGCTCCTTGGGCAGCGAGAAGATGATGGACTCCTCGGCGGCCTTGACGATCTCGACGTCCTCGAAGCCGCGCTGCGCGAGCCATTCCAGGACCTGCTCGACCAGCACCTCCGGCACCGAGGCGCCCGAGGTCAGGCCGACCGTGGAGACGCCCTCCAGCCAGGCCTCGTCGATCTCGTCGGCGAAGTCCACCAGGTGGGCCGCGCGGGCGCCGGCGAGCTTGGCGACCTCGACCAGCCGCACCGAGTTGGAGGAGTTGCGCGAGCCGACCACGATCACCAGGTCCGCCTCGGCGCCCATCTGCTTGACCGCGAGCTGACGGTTCTGCGTGGCGTAGCAGATGTCGTCGCTGGGCGGGGAGATCAGCTGGGGGAACTTGTCCTTGAGCGCGTCGACGGTCTCCATGGTCTCGTCGACGGAGAGCGTGGTCTGGGAGAGCCAGACGACCTTCGACGGGTCGCGGACCTCGACCTTGGCGACGTCCTCGGGGCCGTCGACGAGCTGGATGTGGTCGGGCGCCTCGCCGGAGGTGCCGATGACCTCCTCGTGGCCCTCGTGCCCGATCAGGAGGATGTCGTAGTCCTCCTTGGCGAACCGGACCGCCTCCTTGTGCACCTTGGTGACCAGCGGGCAGGTCGCGTCGATGGTGGCGAGCCGGCCGCGCTCGGCCTCCTCGTGGACCACGGGGGCCACGCCGTGCGCGGAGAACATGACGATGTTGCCCGGGGGCACCTCCTCCGTCTGCTCGACGAAGACGGCGCCCTTCTTCTCCAGGGTCTGCACGACGTACTTGTTGTGCACGATCTCGTGCCGGACGTAGACGGGGGCCCCGTACTGCTCGAGGGCCTTCTCGACGGCGATCACGGCGCGGTCCACGCCCGCGCAGTAGCCCCGGGGAGCGGCGAGCAGGACACGGCGGCCAGACGAAGCGGTCATGCGTCCCATCGTAAGGGCCGCGTCCGGCGGGCCGGTGATCGCGTCCGGGGAAACGGTGCGGGCCGGTGGGCGCCGGCGGACGGGGGTGGCCCGCGCCGCCGGCGAGTGGGCGGACTCGCACCGCCGGTGAGCGGGAGGGCCTGCGTTGTCGGTGGCGCCCACTACTCTCGCGGCATGGCTCTCAACACGTCTGCGGAAGCGCCCATCCCGGTCGGTGAGGTGTCGCGGCTCATCGGCGGGTGGATCGACCGGCTCGGCGCGGTGTGGGTCGAGGGGCAGATCACCCAGCTGTCGCGGCGCCCGGGCGCCGGGGTGGTGTTCCTGACGCTGCGGGACGCCTCGCACGACGTCTCCGTCGGCGTCACCTGCTACCGGCAGGTGTTCGACGCCGTCGCCGACGTGGTGAGCGAGGGCGCGCGGGTCGTGGTGCACTGCAAGCCCGAGTGGTACGCCCCGCGCGGGCAGCTGTCGCTGCGGGCCGCCGAGATCAGGCCGGTCGGGGTCGGGGAGCTGCTCGCCCGGCTGGAGCAGCTGAAGAAGTCCCTCGCCCGGGAGGGCCTTTTCGCGCCGGAGCTGAAGAAGCCGCTGCCGTTCCTGCCGCGGCTGATCGGGCTGGTCTGCGGACGCGCCTCGGCCGCCGAGCGGGACGTGCTGGAGAACGCCCGGCGCCGCTGGCCCGCCGTCCGCTTCGAGGTGCGCAACGTCGCCGTGCAGGGGGTGCACGCGGTGCCGCAGGTCGTCCAGGCCGTGAAGGAGCTGGACGCGGTCGACGAGGTGGACGTGATCGTCGTCGCGCGGGGCGGGGGCAGCGTGGAGGACCTGCTGCCGTTCTCCGACGAGCAGCTGGTGCGGGCGGTGGCGGCCTGTCGTACGCCGGTCGTCTCGGCGATCGGGCACGAGCCGGACAGCCCGCTCCTGGACCATGTCGCCGACGTACGGGCCTCCACCCCGACGGACGCCGCCAGGAAGGTCGTCCCGGACGTGGGCGAGGAGTACGAGCGGGTGCGGCTGCTGCGCGACCGCGCGCGGCGCTGCGTCCAGGCGTTCGTCGACCGGGAGGAGCGGGGGCTGGCCCATGCCCTGGCCCGGCCGTCGATCGAGGATCCGTACCGGATGGTCGACGCGCGGGCCGGGGAGGTCACGGCGCTGCTCGACCGGGCCCGGCGCTCCCTGCGGCACCAGCTGGACCGGACCGACTCCGAGCTGGCGCACACGCACGCGCGCGTGGTGGCCCTGTCCCCCGCCGCGACGCTCCAGCGCGGGTACGCCGTGCTGCAGCGGGCCGACGGGCGGGCGGTGCGCGATCCGGGCGGGGTGGAGCCCGGTGAGGTGTTGCGGGCACGGGTGTCCGAGGGTGAGTTCACAGTCCGAGTCGATGCGTAGGGTGGGCGGATGACCAGCAAGAAGGACCAGTCGACGGCGGCCTCGGCCGAGGCCGAGGCGCTCGGTTACGAGCAGGCGCGGGACGAGTTGATCGAGGTCGTACGCCGCCTGGAGACGGGCGGTACGACGCTGGAGGAGTCGCTCGCGCTCTGGGAGCGGGGCGAGGAGCTGGCCAAGGTGTGCCGGCGCCGGCTGGACGGGGCGCGGGCCCGGCTGGACGCGGCGCTCGCGCAGGAGGCCGAGGGCGAAGGCGCCGGGGGCTCCGGGCGGGGAGCCGACGACTGACCCCGACTGTGAGGTGGGCCACCGGATTCCACGCTTAATTGAAAGTTGAACTTCATTGGCGTAGCGTCGTTCCCGTCAGCCGATACGTGGCACCCCCACGGACTTGGCCCAGGATCCGACTTACACCCCGAGAAGGTTCACCCCATGTCTTTCGTTCTTGACCCCGCCGCCCAGGACCTGCTGTTCCGCGAGGCGCGCACCGCCAACACGTTCACCGACGAGCCGGTGACCGACGAGCAGATTCAGGCGATCTACGACCTGGTCAAGTACGGCCCGACCTCCATGAACCAGTCGCCGCTGCGCGTCACCCTGGTCCGTTCCCCCGAGGCCCGCGAGCGTCTCGTCCAGCACATGGCCGAGGGCAACGCGACCAAGACGGCCGCCGCCCCGCTGGTCGCCATCCTCTCCGCGGACAACGAGTTCCACGAGGAGCTGCCGCGGCTCTTCCCGCACTTCCCCGGCGCCAAGGACATGTTCGCCGGCGACCGCTCGATGCGGGAGGGCCAGGCTTCCCTGAACGCCGCCCTGCAGGCCGCGTACTTCATCATCGGCGTCCGCGCCGCGGGCCTGGCCGCCGGACCGATGACCGGCTGCGACTTCGAGGGCATCCGCAAGGAGTTCCTCGACGACGACCACACCCCGCTGATGGTCGTCAACATCGGCCGTCCCGGCGAGAACGCCTGGTTCCCGCGCAGCCCGCGCCTGGAGTACGACGAGGTCGTCACCACCGTCTGACGGTCACCGGACGGACCGAAGGGCCCCCGACGGAATCCGTCGGGGGCCCTTTCGCGTGCCGGTGCGCCGTACGCCCGTCAGTCGGACGCCGGTGCGGCGGGTTCGGCGCGCAGCGCCTCGGCCATCCGCGCCAGCTGGTCGAAGGAGGCCGTGCCCGTCACCACCGTGGTCGGGCCCTCCGGGTCCTCGTGCACCAGCGCGTCGTAGTGGTCGCCCTCGTACCGGGTCCAGGTCCTGCCGTCGATCTCCTGGGTGGTCCCGGTCTTCTCCGCGCCCTGGGTCGCGTCCTCGATGAAGACCACCGCCTTCTCGGTGGACTGCTCGACCGCCACGTACTGCCCGTCGGGGGCCCGGTAGCCGAGGTGCCAGGACTCGAAGTCCTCACCCCGGTAGCGGACGGAGGTGGGCTTCCACTCCTCGGGCAGCCCCTCGGGCGCGGCCACCGCGTAGGAG
The DNA here is from genome assembly GCF_053604275.1 of Streptomyces sp. NPDC004051. Lineage (NCBI taxonomy): Bacteria > Bacillati > Actinomycetota > Actinomycetes > Kitasatosporales > Streptomycetaceae > Streptomyces > Streptomyces sp. NPDC004051. The sequence goes on from NZ_JBSGHG010000059.1 coordinate 20,169, forward strand.
GCGGCGCGGCGCGCGGTCAGCAGGTCGACCCGGTAGTCGACCCGCTTGAGATCCGGCTCCGACTCGTCATGCGGGCTGAACAGCCAGATCACTCCCGCGGCGAGCAAGATGAGACCCAGGGAGAGAACCATGTCCCGGGCCGACTTCTGCGTGCTGTTCGTTCCTGCCACACCCCTATCGTCGCAGGTGCCCGTCGCGCTCATCCGTGGGGTCCCCTGCTCATTTTGTCATCCCGGCGCTAGAGTCGACCTCATACCCTCATCCGGCCGTCGTCGTACAGAAAGGTGCGCTCCGATGACCGAACACCATCAATTGCCGTCCGAACTCGATGTGCCCTCCGAAGCTCCCGACCGCAACCTCGCCCTGGAGCTCGTCCGGGTCACCGAGGCGGCGGCGATGGCCGCGGGGCGCTGGGTCGGGCGGGGCGACAAGAACGGCGCCGACGGTGCCGCGGTACGCGCCATGCGCACCCTCGTCTCCACCGTCTCGATGAACGGCGTCGTCGTCATCGGCGAGGGCGAGAAGGACGAGGCCCCGATGCTCTTCAACGGGGAGCGCGTGGGCGACGGGACGGGACCCGAGTGCGACATCGCCGTCGACCCGATCGACGGCACCACGCTGACCGCGAAGGGCATGACCAACGCGATCTCCGTGCTCGCCGCCGCCGAACGCGGCTCGATGTTCGACCCGTCCGCGGTGTTCTACATGGACAAGCTGGTCACCGGGCCCGAGGCGGCCGACTTCGTCGACATCGACGCGCCGGTGTCCGTGAACATCCGCCGGGTCGCCAAGGCCAAGCGGGCCACGCCCGAGGACGTCACCGTGGTGATCCTCGACCGGCCGCGGCACGAGGGCATCATCAAGGAGATCCGGGAGACCGGGGCACGCATCAAGCTGATCTCCGACGGCGACGTGGCCGGCTCGATCCTCGCCCTGCGCGAGGGCACCGGCATCGACCTGCTGCTCGGCATCGGCGGCACCCCCGAGGGCATCATCTCGGCCTGTGCCGTGAAGTGCCTCGGCGGCACCCTCCAGGGCAAGCTGTGGCCGCAGGACGACGCGGAGCGGCAGCGCGCGATCGACGCGGGGCACGACCTCGACCGGGTGCTGACCGACGCGGACCTGGTCACCGGGGAGAACGTCTTCTTCGTGGCCACCGGCATCACCGACGGCGAGCTGCTGCGCGGGGTGCGCTACCGCTCCGAGACCGCCACGACCGACTCCATCGTGATGCGCTCCAAGTCCGGCACGGTCCGCCGGATCGACTCCGAGCACCGGCTGAGCAAGCTGCGCGCCTACAGCGCGGTGGACTTCGACCGGGCGAGGTAGCTCCGCGGGGTTCGCCAGGGGGTTGTGCCGGGGGGCCACGGGTGTGCGGTCCGTGGGCCCCGCCCCATGGGTCTCGTCGGACGGTGCGGGTCCGACGGGGCTGGGCGCGCAGCCCTCCGCGCCCCTTTCGGGGCGCGGAGGTACAACCCCTGCGGTCGGGGCCGGTCAGCCGGCCGCCGCTATGGATCCCGTCGTGCGCGCCGCCTTCTGCAGTTCCAGGTCGCGGCGGCGGCGCCGGGCCAGGACCACTCGGCGCTCGGCGGCGGTCAGGCCGCCCCAGACGCCGTAGGGCTCGGGCTGGAGCAGGGCGTGCTCCCGGCACTCGACCATCACCGGACAGCGGCCGCAGACCCGCTTGGCGGCCTCCTCGCGGGAGAGCCGGGCGGCCGTGGGTTCCTTCGAGGGGGCGAAGAACAGTCCTGCCTCGTCACGCCGGCACACCGCCTCGGTGTGCCAGGGCGCGTCCTGGTCCCTGTCTCGCGTCGGCACCCGCTGGGCCGGAACGGCAGCTACCTGCAGGGACGAATGCGGCGGTTGCGGCACGGGTCTACTCCTGACGACGGCTTCGCGAGCGAGAGACGATGCAGCAAGGCCTACCCGCTGTGCGCACGCCTATGCACTGAGTTCCGAACCGCCGCTTCCGGCACCGGAATTCGGCACGGACCGCCCCCGCGCCCCACGGACGCCGCACGAGCGCCGGAACCTCAGGACGTCACAACAACCGGAGCACCAGGACGTCACGACAAAAGGACGTCAGGGCGGCAGGACGTCAGCGGTCCAGGCCCCTGCGCTTGTCCACCGAGCGCTGCACCCGGTCGAGGATGTCCGCCACCAGCTTGCCCCGCTTGGGCCGCGCCTCGACATTGCCGAGCACCGCCCAGCCGTCCACGTAGACCACCGGGGCCTCGGGGTCCTCCGCGTCCAGCGAGGCGACCTCGAAGTTGCCGAGCACGCCACCGCCCATACCGCGCAGCGACACGTTCTGCGGGACCCGGACCTCGACGTTGCCGAAGACCGAGAAGGCCTTGATCACGACCTGCTGGTGGTCGAAGAGCGCCTCGCTGAGGTCTATTTCGACGTTGCCGAAGACCGCGTACACATGGATGCGGCGGCCGGCCCGCCAACGGCCCTTGCGGGTGGCGGAACTGAAGACCGCCACCACGTTCTCGTCGGGGTCCACCGGGATGGCTCCGGCGGTGGGGCGGCTCGGCGCCGAGGCATGGACCGCGCGCCCCTGGTGGGCGGCCGGCAGGTCCCGGACGAACACCTCGAGCTCGCCCGCCGTCTTCGCCGCCAGCACGCCCTCGACACGCTCCGCGTGCTCGTCGGCGGTCAGCCGGCCCTCCGCGAGGGCCTCGCGCAGGAGGTCGGCGACACGGTCGCGGTCGGCGTCCGAGACGCGCAGGTCGGCGGCCGGCGCGGCGCCGTCCCGGGGCTGGGCGTGCTTCTGAAGGTCCACGACAGCAGCGTACCCAAACGCGATAGATCGCGACCAGCCCCTGTCGGGAACTACTCGTGAACGAGTCCGGAACCCGTCAACACCTTCGGGACCTTCAGGGCCTTCGGGGTCTTCGGGACCTTCGGGCCTTCCGGGCTTCCGGGAACCACTGAGGACAACCTCACAAGCCCGCCCGCGCCGACAGGCCATACGCTGGTGAGCGCCCGCCAACGGAGGCGGGCGGCCGTCTGTCGAGTGAGGAATGGGCGAGATGCCTGAGTTCGAGTACGCCGATCTGCTCCCCATGGGAGAGGACACCACCCCCTACCGGCTGGTGACCTCCGAAGGTGTCTCCACCTTCGAGGCCGACGGACGGACCTTCCTCAAGGTGGAGCCCGAGGCGCTGCGCAAGCTCGCCGAAGAGGCCATCCGCGACATCCAGCACTACCTGCGCCCCGCCCACCTCGCCCAGCTGCGCCGCATCATCGACGACCCCGAGGCCTCGTCCAACGACAAGTTCGTCGCCCTGGACCTGCTGAAGAACGCCAACATCTCGGCGGCCGGCGTGCTCCCCATGTGCCAGGACACCGGCACCGCGATCGTCATGGGCAAGCGCGGCCAGAACGTCCTCACCGAGGGCGGCGACGAGGAGGCCCTGTCCCGGGGCATCTACGACGCCTACCACAAGCTCAACCTGCGCTACTCCCAGTTGGCGCCGCTGACCATGTGGGAGGAGAAGAACACCGGCTCCAACCTCCCCGCCCAGATCGAGCTCTACGCCACCGACGGCGACGCCTACAAGTTCCTGTTCATGGCCAAGGGCGGCGGCTCGGCCAACAAGAGCTTCCTCTACCAGGAGACCAAGGCCGTCCTGAACGAGGCCTCCATGATGAAGTTCCTGGAGGAGAAGATCCGTTCGCTCGGCACGGCCGCCTGTCCGCCGTACCACCTGGCGATCGTCGTCGGCGGCACGTCCGCCGAGTACGCGCTGAAGACCGCGAAGTACGCCTCCGCGCACTACCTCGACGAGATCCCCACCGAGGGCTCCCCGTTGGGCCACGGCTTCCGGGACAAGGAGCTGGAGGAGAAGGTCTTCGAGCTGACGCAGAAGATCGGCATCGGCGCGCAGTTCGGCGGCAAGTACTTCTGCCACGACGTGCGCGTGGTCCGCCTGCCGCGGCACGGCGCGTCCTGCCCGGTCGCCATCGCCGTCTCCTGCTCCGCCGACCGTCAGGCCGTCGCGAAGATCACCGCCGAGGGCGTCTTCCTGGAGCAGCTGGAGAAGGACCCCGCGCGGTTCCTGCCCGAGACCACGGACGAGCAGCTGGAGTCGGAGGAGGAGGGCGACGTCGTCAAGGTCGACCTGAACCAGCCGATGGACGCCATCCTGGCGGAGCTCACCCGGTACCCGGTCAAGACCAGGCTCTCGCTCACCGGCCCGCTGGTGGTGGCCCGCGACATCGCGCACGCCAAGATCAAGGAGCGGCTGGACGCGGGCGAGGAGATGCCGCAGTACCTCAAGGACCACCCGGTGTACTACGCCGGTCCGGCCAAGACGCCCGAGGGCTACGCGTCCGGCTCCTTCGGCCCGACGACGGCCGGCCGCATGGACTCCTACGTCGAGCAGTTCCAGGCGGCGGGCGGCTCCAAGGTGATGCTGGCCAAGGGCAACCGCAGCAAGCAGGTCACCGACGCGTGCGCGGCGCACGGCGGCTTCTACCTCGGCTCGATCGGCGGCCCGGCCGCCCGGCTCGCCCAGGACTGCATCAAGAAGATCGAGGTCCTGGAGTACGAGGAGCTCGGCATGGAGGCGGTCTGGAAGATCGAGGTCGAGGACTTCCCGGCGTTCGTGGTCGTCGACGACAAGGGCAACGACTTCTTCAGCCCGCAGCAACTCTCTCAGCCGACGTTCACCAGCATCCCGGTACGGGGTCCTGGCCTGGGCTGACCCAGCAGCGACGCCTGCCGAGAGCCCCCGGCGCTGAGCCGGGGGCTCTCGCGTTGCTTCGGTTCCCCTAGATCAGCATGACCACCCGAAGGCCGCGCAGCTCCTCTCAAACCGGTGTCGGCTCAGGGGAGTTCAGTACCGGTCCGCGACCGCTGGGGCCATTCATGGCGACTCGGTCCGTGCACTACGCCGCTGGTTTGTCAACGGCTGCTGAGCCACACCAGGAGTACCGCGCCAAAAACGTTCAGCACAGCCGTAAGAGTCACTTGGACGAACGTCACCGCCACCGTCTCTTTGATCTTGCCTGTGAGCACACGCCGTTCAGCGCCATTCCGCGGCTTCTTGCTGTCATGCATGAGGCATTCCCCCTCGGGCTAGTCGGTGCTACCAGCATCGACAGCCGGCCAGAGCAGGTGTTCGGTCCGCGTCACATGTAGACACTTCGCGAGCTGTAGTGACTCACTGAACTGAGGCAAGCACACATGAGAAGCTACGGCGGAGACACTTAGAAACACTTGGGGGCTGGGGATGGGCACTGTGCGGGGGAAGCGCGGGGTGGCGATGCCAGGTGAGGACCAAGTACCTCCAGGTCCTCACCGAGAGATGCTCATCACCTTGCATAAGGCCTATGCGACTGCCGGGCGCCCAGGACTGCGCCAAATAGCCTTGGGACTCAAACTTGACGATTCAGCCCCTGCCACCCTGAACTACCAGGCCATTGGAAAGGTTCTCAATGGAAGGCAACTCCCGAATCCTCGACAGCTGGTAAGCCTAGTACTCCAGCCGTAGATCGTGACTTGGCGCAAGGTGACGCCGGTCTGTGGGGCTCGGCCTGACGGCGGTGGCTGGCTACCGCCGTCCGGGCT